>JBAQME010000167.1:0-5912 GCA_049302535.1 Methylotenera sp. | reverse complement strand
ATGCCGCCCAAGCTTGCCACCAACGACAAACAGAATATTGTCATTCGCCCACTGGCCTATTGCAGCGAAAAAGATATTGCCAGCTATGCGCGCCAGATGGAGTTCCCCATTATTCCATGTGACTTATGCGGCTCCCAGGAAAACCTGCAGCGCCAGAAAGTTAAAGAGATGCTGCAAGGCTGGGAACGTGAGCAACCGGGCCGTATCAATAACATATTCCGCGCAATTACCAATGTAGAGCCATCGCACCTGGCAGATGTGAACTTGTATGATTTCAAGAACTTAAGCCAGGCCAGAGCTGATGATGAAGACCCGTTATTCGGAGATATTGCGAACGAAGGTGCCGCATTGAGTTTGGCAAGCACTGAAGGCAGTAAAATTGAATTTGTCCGCAATAAGTAAGCATAACCCAATAAATTTATACGTTATATGACTTAACTTATTGTATTTTAGTGATTTACCTTGCTATCATCCGCACTGTATGCAAAAAAACACCTTAATTACCTAGGCATTCATGTCAAAACTACTCATCGTTGAATCTCCATCCAAAGCGAAAACGCTCAAAAAATACCTAGGCAATGATTTTGAGGTACTCGCTTCCTATGGCCATGTCCGTGATTTAATCCCTAAAAATGGCGCGGTAGATACCGAACATCAATTCGCCATGAAATACGACATCATAGAACGCAACAGTAAACACGTAGATGCGATTGCCAAAGCCGTAAAAAATGCTGACAGCATCTATCTCGCAACCGACCCGGACCGCGAGGGTGAAGCGATTTCATGGCATATTGCCGAAATCTTAAAAGCCAAAAACCTGCTCAAAAACAAACTCATGAAGCGCGTGGTGTTTCATGAAATTACCAAAGGTGCGGTAGAACATGCCATTGCCGAGCCGCGCGATATTTCCATGCCGATGGTTAACGCCCAGCAAGCACGTCGTGCATTGGACTATCTGGTTGGCTTTAATCTTTCGCCATTACTGTGGAAAAAAATCCGCCGTGGATTATCAGCCGGGCGCGTACAAAGCCCGGCGTTACGCCTGATTGTCGAACGCGAACTAGAGATTGAAGCATTCAAGTCGCAAGAATATTGGACGATTCATCTGGACGCATTGAAACACAGCCATGGCTTTAGTGCCAAACTGGTTCAACTGAATAACCAAAAGGTTGAGCAATTCACCGTCATTAATCATGACCAGCAGGCTGACATCGTCGGGAAATTACTGCTTGCCAGCGCCGGTAAAACTACCGTATCTCGCGTCGAGAAAAAACAACGCAGTCGTAGTCCTGCTGCACCATTCACAACCTCAACCTTACAGCAAGAGGCCGTGCGCAAGCTTGGCTTCACCACTTCACGTGCTATGCGTGTAGCGCAACAGCTTTATGAAGGCGTGGATGTAGGCAGTGGTACCGTCGGTTTAATCACCTACATGCGTACCGACTCATTTAGTTTGGCATCCGAAGCCGTTATGCAAATCCGTGATTACGTGAAAAAGAATTTTGACGCAGATTATTTGCCAAAATCACCTGTCATGTACAAAACCAAATCCAAGAGCGCACAAGAAGCGCATGAGGCGATTCGTCCAACAGACATTACACGCACGCCAGCACAAGTACGCCAGTTTTTAACCGACGAACAATTCAAGCTATACGAAATGATCTGGAAGCGTGCGTTAGCCTGCCAGATGGCACCCGCCAAGTTTGATGCGGTAAGTGTTGATTTAAGCGTAGGCAGCGATGCCAACCTGTTCCGCGCTACTGGACAAACACTCGTGTTCCCGGGCTTTATTGCCGTGTATATGGAAGGCTCGGATGATGAGGAAGAAGAAGGCGAAAGCAAACTGCCGCATCTGGAAACAGGTGAAGTGTTAACTGTAGAAAAAATCTACGGTGATCAGCATTTCACTGAACCACCGCCACGCTATTCTGAAGCCAGCCTGGTTAAAGTACTGGAAGAATACGGTATCGGCCGTCCTTCAACCTACGCAAGCATTATCAGCACCCTGCAAGACCGCGAATATGTGTTACTGGATAAAAAACGCTTCACGCCGACCGATGTTGGACGTGTGGTCAATAAATTTTTGACGGAGCACTTCACCAAGTACGTGGATTATGACTTCACGGCTAACTTGGAAAACGCACTGGACAGCGTCGCCGAAGGTGAACGTGAGTGGATTCCGCTCATGGATGAGTTCTGGCAGGATTTCAGCAAGCAAATTCATGACAAAGCCAACGTAGATCGTCCAGGCAATGAAATCATTGATGAAGCCTGCCCGAAATGCGGCAAACCGTTACAAAAACAACTCAGCCGTTACGGCAGTTTTATTGGCTGTACCGGCTACAACGATACACCTAAATGCGACTATAAACGCAGCATTAACGGTACAGCTGCTGTGGGAGCAGATCCTGTAACAATCGGCGCCGATGCAGAAACCGGCAAAGACATCTTACTGATGAATGGTCCTTACGGCCCTTATTTACAGCTAGGCTTGCCGATGGAGGGTGATAAAAAGAAACCTAAACGTGTCAGCATTCCCAAAGAAATCCCGCTTGCCGACGTTAATCTGGAAACAGCCAATATGCTGCTGTCTTTACCGCGTGACCTAGGTTTACATCCGGTAACGAATAAAAAAATCATCGTCAACATCGGACGCTTCGGGCCGTACGTGAATCACGATGCCAAATTCAAATCCATTCCTAAAAGCATGAGCGTATTTACCATTAATCTGGATGAAGCCGTCGCATTGCTCGCACAAGCAAACACCGGGCCGGCACCTCTGTGCTCGCTGGGAAATCATCCTACAGAAGACGGACAAATTGAAGTTTATGCCGGGCGCTATGGTCCTTACGTACAGCATGGAAAAATTCGTGCAACACTGCCAAAAAGTGTAGAACCGGAGGCGCTGACTTTAGAGGAAGCCTTGGAACTGTTGAATGCCAAAGCGGCAAAAGAGACACCCGCAGAGACACCCGCTAAAAAGACTGTGACTAAGAAGGCTGCTGTTAAGAAAGTTAGCGCGGCTAAAACAACTGTTAGCAAAAAAACTAGCACCGCCAAGGCAACCAAGACCAGTACTGCCAAGACAACGACTAAAAAGACAGCTACTAAAAAGCCTGCTAGCAAAAAAACTGCTGCCAAGAAAACCTAGCAACATGAAAACTGAGAGTTAGCAATAACCATTAGTTAATAAAAAAGCGGCCATAAGCCGCTTTTTTATTAACATTTTACGAAAGCTAGCCACTGACATGCGCACCCAGTGAACCTGCATCATTATTCTCAACCCACTTGCGAATTCGATTGGCATCACCGATACGCGTCATTTTTCCAACGGAGTCAAGCAATACGATAATCACAGGTTGGCCAGAAATCTCTGCCTGCATTACAAGGCAACGACCCGCTTCGTTGATAAATCCTGTTTTTGATAGACCAATCACCCAGTTACCGCCACGCACCAAAGCATTGGTATTAACAAAATTAAGCGGGTTCTGACGGCCAGACAAAGTAAATTCCTGTGAGGGCGACGTGGTAACCTGGCGGATTTCCGGGTAATGGTAAGCTGCATTGACCATTTTCACCAAATCTTCTGCCGTGGATACATTGTTACTATCCAGACCGGTTGAATCTACGAAACGGGTTGATCTCATTCCCAGCAATTGCGCTTTATTATTCATTGCCTGAACAAATGCAGTTTTACCACCTGGATAATTACGGCCTAAAGCAGACGCAGCACGGTTCTCTGATGCCATTAACGCCAGCTGCAACAGCTCACCACGAGTCAGTGTGGTTCCTACGCTTAGTCTGGAACTTGTACCCTTAAGATAATCAACATCCTCATCACTAATAAAAAGCAAATCATCCAGCGGCAAATGAGCGTCAAGCATCACCATTGCCGTCATCAGTTTGGTAACTGATGCAATCGGGGTCGGTATGTCTGTATTTTTTGCGTATAAAACCTCACCCGTTAATTGATTAATCACGAGCGCTTTCGCAGAAGCAAGTTTAAGCGGCGTGCTGCCATCGTAGGCATCAATAACAGCAGCCTTATGCGCGCGTATGCGCTGATGTATTTTAGTTTTATATTTTACAGTTTTGTAATGACTGCTGGATGTGACCTGTTTGTGCGTCTTTTTGCTTGCGGCGTGCAAAGCCATCGGTGCGACGCTAAGCATCACACTTATGTAAAAAAGCAAAAATTTACGTCCAATGATTTTCATAATCTCTTTTATCTCATGCAGTTACGACTTAATACTATATAAAAACTTTAGCTTTGTCATCAATAAATTTAATATATTCTTTAAATAAAATTGTTCTTAAAACAATTTAAGTTAAAATTTTAACATACAGTAAATTAACAATTATCGAGTAAACACCATGCAAACACCAAAATCTTTCCTCTACAGTGCACAACATTTATGGACTAAACCTATCGCTGATGGTTTTTGGGAAGCCGGTATTACTGATTACGCACAAAACTTATTGGGAGATATTGTATTTATTGATGCGCCGGCAGTTGGCAGCACATTGAAAGCTGGCCAGCCATGCGGGTTAATCGAATCGGTTAAAACAGGCTCGGACTTACATGCCCTTGTTGACGGCGAGGTCACAGAGGTTAATCAAGCCCTTGCCAATTCTCCCGAGCAAATTAATGACGATCCTTACAAAGCCTGGATATTCAAATTCAAGACAAGCGACACCGAGATAGAAAAAAAACTGTTGTCTGCTGAAGCTTATCAAGCGCTCACGGATAGCTTATAAAACAAAAAAACATACCTACTTTGTAAACACCAATCGCACAGACTCGAGCAGTTTTTCAATTTCAGCTTTGATACTGGCGGTCATGGTTTGCTCGATGCGGGGCACCTCTACATCAAGTATCTCGTGTACTTTATTGCCCAGCACCTGCTCTACGGTCGGCAACTCAACATTCAAGGCTTGAACAAAATCATTTTTAACATTTTCTGCTAAAGCCACAAAATCCGTTTTAAGGGTAGCACTCAGCTCATCAGATAAGCCTTGATATAAAGCCGGGAAGGTATCGCCCAGCTTCTGCTGTAACTGTTGCTGGGATTGCAACTGTAGCGCATCCAGATAGACGCTTAGTTCAATCTGCGTGTGTTGAGTAAGTTCTTTGTAAATAGCGCTTAGCTCCTGCGCCAGATTCGCTTTATGTTCTGACAGAATATCTTCACGCAGCCTGGTTATTTTGGTCTGCAATGCATGCGTTGCATTTTCAACGGTCACTTTTTCCAAATCAGCTAAAGCCGCCTGCAGCTGCTCGGTTAGTGCCAGCTGCAACTGGGGCAATACAGTGGTTAACTTATCCTGCACCTCAGCCGCCGCCTGCTCTTGCATTTGGCTTATCGTGTGCTCTAAGTCAGATTTGACGATATCAACATTGGTAAGCAACATTTTAGGAATTTCAGTCGCCAGATCCGCTCTGGTTTTATCCGCGAAAGTCAGCGTTTTATCAATCATCTCCTGCTGCGCGTTAGCCAATGCTTCACCGACATACTGTTTTAATGATGCTTCAGAATCATGCTGCAGCCGGGCGATCTGCTCTACTTGTTGGTCGTACTGCTGATTAAGCGCACTGGAAATATAAGCTTGATTGGCTTTTTGAATGTTAGCCGACTCGCTTAACAAGTGATCAAGCAGGTCTTGCCGCATATCATGCTTAAGTTTCTGCGCAATCGACTTTTCAATTTCATCCGCTAACTGCGGCCTGATTTGCGCGACAATCTCGGCAACCAAATCAGGTGTGACATTCAATGATTTAGCTAAAGCCTGCACCGGTATTGCATGCACTTCTGTAAGCAACGGAATATCGTCATCTTCACGCATAGTGTTCTCGCATGTTATAAATGTACTATCAAATTTGAATGCAATGGCTAATCAGCAGCTGCAACGTC
>JBAQME010000166.1:0-9319 GCA_049302535.1 Methylotenera sp. | reverse complement strand
CAAGGTAAGTTTTGTTGCAGCTGGACTGCCGCTCCCCCTTAAAGGATAACTATTAAAGGATACCTATGGAAACGACAACATTTGAATTAAAAGGCGAATTTATTGAGCTGTGTAACCTGCTTAAACTTGCAGGTGTGGCCAACAGCGGCGGACAAGGCAAAATGATGGTGTCTGACGGCATCGTGCAGGTGGATGGCACCATTGAAACCCGCAGAACCGCAAAGATACGTGCAGGTCAGGTAGTGGAATGTCTAGGTCAAAAAATTGTAGTCGCAGCAAATTAATGTAATCGGCAGCTAGATGTATTGAGCGAGTTTGTCCCAATCCAGATGCTGCTCCACACAATCAGCCAGTCGATCAAGTTCATCGTTTCTTAATTTTTCATAATCAAACTGCTGCTGCGTTTGCAGCCCAGCCCACTGTAGCCAGGCCGCGCAGGATTGCTCATGATCAAACAGGCCATGCAGGTAAGTGCCTGCAACCTGGTTATCAGAAGAAATTGCGCCTTCAGCTTGGCTGACCTGCCCATCTGTGATGTACAGCGCAGGATTCTGTAACGCCCCGCCCATACTGACACCCATGTGAATTTCATAACCCGTCACCTGCGCCTCGGCAAAGGCTAAATTGGCAGATACCTGTCTCAATTGCTTGGTCTGCGCCAGCGTAGTTTCCATATCCAGCCAGCCCAAACCTAAGCTCGACCCTGCGTCACCTTCTATGGCGAACGGGTCATGTATCAAACGTCCCAGCATTTGAAATCCACCGCAAATACCCAACACCTTTCCGCCATAACGCAAATGCCGGGTAAGCGCCTTGTCCCAGCCATGAGTGCGCAAATACTCAAGATCGCCGCGCACATTTTTACTGCCGGGTAATATGATCAAATCAGCGGGCGGGATTGCTTCATTCACTTTAACGAAATGGAAATCCACCTGCGGATGCAATCGTAGTGCGTCAAAGTCGGTGTGGTTGGAAATGTGCGGCAATACCGGCACCACTATACGCAACCGACGCAATTCCCTCCCAATTTCAGGGGGAGGGTTAGGGTGGGGGTAAGGAATTTTAGGCACAGCATCTTCTGCTTCTATGTGCAGTCCATGCAGGTAAGGAATGACACCCAGCACCGGCTTACCGGTTTCCTGCTCTAACCAATCCAGGCCTGGTTGCAATAATGCAATATCACCGCGAAAACGATTGATGACAAAACCAATCACGCGGGCTCTTTCACTTTCAGACAGCAGCGCCAGCGTGCCTACAATATGCGCAAACACACCGCCTCTATCAATATCGGCAATTAAAATAACGGGACAATCAACTGCCTCGGCAAAGCCCATATTGGCGATGTCATTTTCACGCAAGTTGATTTCGGCCGGGCTACCGGCACCTTCCACAACCACGCATTCATACTTGGACTGAAGACGCTGCCAGGAGGCCAGTACCGCTCGCATTGCGGTAGATTTGTAGGCGTGGTATCCGGTCGCCTCCAGATTACACACTACCTTGCCGTGAATAATGACCTGACACCCAGTGTCCGTATTTGGCTTCAGTAATACCGGATTCATATCAGTATGCGGTTCTAAACCGCATGCATAAGCTTGCACGGCCTGCGCCCGTCCGATTTCACCGCCATCCACCGTAACGGCAGAATTTAACGCCATATTTTGCGGCTTGAACGGCGCAACACGCACGCCTCTGCGATACAATATACGGCACAGCGCCGCAACAAGGGTACTTTTCCCCGCGTCCGACGTAGTGCCTTGAACCATAAGTGATTTGAATGTCATTCAATTATTATCCCATTTTCATAACTGGCAACCTAGCGTTATGCAATCCTGCATCCGCAGTCGTGGCCGCACTGCTTCTGGATGCTTTGCTGGGCGAACCTAAGCGCTGGCATCCGCTGGTAGGGTTTGGCTGGCTTGCAAATCGCATAGAACATAAATTGAACAATAGCTCATCGACATTACGCCTGCGCGTCCGGGGATTCATGGCTTGGCTTATATTGTTATTACCCATCGCCGCCATCAGTTACCTTGCAACGCACAGTATTGTGGCTTGGCTGGCAGATGTGACTTTGCTCTATTTTTCTATCGGTGCAAGCAGCCTTATTCTGCATGCAAAACAAATTTTCAAACCGTTATCACAACACAAACTTGCTGAAGCCAGACATGCGGTGAGCATGATCGTGAGCCGCGACACCTCGCAGCTGAATGAAACCGAGATTGCCACAGCGACAGTTGAATCGGTGCTGGAGAATGGTAACGACGCCATCTTTGGCGCTATTTTCTGGTTCCTGATACTTGGGGGAACCGGTGCGGTTATATTCAGACTAGCCAACACGCTTGATGCTATGTGGGGTTACCGTACGCCACGTTATCAATATTTCGGCTGGGCTGCTGCAAGGCTGGATGACTTGCTCAATTTGATTCCTGCGCGGTTAACTGCTTTAAGTTACGCGTTATGCGGGCATACTTTAAGCGCTATTCAATGCTGGCACAGTCAAGCCAGCACCTGGTACAGCCCTAATGCAGGTCCTGTAATGGCTGCGGGCGCGGGCGCAATACAGGTAAAACTTGGCGGGGCGGCAACCTATCATGGTCGACGCAAGCAGCGCCCAACATTAGGCGTGGGCGAAAGTGCGAATCAAAGCCACATTTTGAGTGCAATTAGCCTGGTTAAGCGCAGCATAGGCTTATGGTGCGCATTGATAATAATCGGGACAATTATAAGGAGCGTGTATTTTGCTTGAACATGGTGGCAACTTAACGCTGGCAGCCAGGCAATATGGCATTCCGCTTGAAGATTGGCTGGATTTGTCTACGGGCATCAACCCTAACGGCTACCCCATTCCCGAAATTCCTCCTGCAATTTGGCAACAGCTGCCGATTGATGACGACGGCCTCATTGAAACCGCCTGCACCTATTTCGGCAGTCGATTGGCCTTGCCTACTGCCGGCTCTCAAGCCGCATTGCAAATCTTGCCTAAGCTACGCCAGCCTTGCAAGGTGGCGATGCTCAACCCGATGTATAAAGAACACGCGCATGCATGGCAGCGCTGTAGTCATCAAATCAGCTCTTTTACAAACCTGCATGATGAAAATGTACGCAACAATGCGGATGTAGTATTGCTGTGCAATCCCAACAATCCTACCGCGACGACATTCCCCCCCGCAGATTTACTCAACTTGCATGCCGAGCTGCATAAGCGCGGCGGCTGGTTGGTGGTGGACGAAGCATTCATGGATGTCACTCCAGAAAACAGCATCGCCCAGCACGCACATTTAGAAGGTTTATTTGTACTGCGTTCCCTGGGAAAATTTTTTGGATTGGCCGGTGCCAGAGTAGGCTTTTTACTTGCCGGCCAACAGATACTTACAAAGGTACAAGAAGAGCTTGGCCCCTGGTCACTCACCGGGGCGAGCCGCTTTATTGCCAAACAAGCCTTGAATAACCAGGCATGGCAGCAAAACACACGTATCCAGCTGATAGCCAATAGCCAGCGCCTGGCTGCATTGCTAGCCCGCTATGATTTAACCCCGCAAGCTGGTACAGGCCTATTTCAATACGTACCAACCAAGCAGGCTGAAGCATGGCAAATACACCTGGCAAGGCAAGGTATTTGGGTAAGGCTGTTTATGGAAACTCCGGCACTGAGATTTGGCCTGCCAACCGAGAATGGCTGGGAAAAGTTAGAAAACGCACTTAAAACGTTTAAAGAACTTCTATAAATGCCATTTCACTGATAATCAGCGATTTACAAAGTGGATCCTGGGGATGGCTTCATCAAACGAAATCTGCGTCACGCTGGCATGGTCGATCACCATTCTGAACAAACCTTTTAATGGCATATTGAGTACATCCGCCAACATCGCACGAATCACGCCACCATGTGTAATAATGGCAATATTTTTACCGCGTGAGTGATCGCCCACTTCTTCCACAAAGCTTTTGGAACGTTGGTGTAACTGGGAGAAACTTTCACCATTTGGGGGTGACAAATGCGCATAATCATTCGCCCAGGTGTCAAACACATCACGCGGAATAGTATCCCAGGCCTGCATTTCCCAATCACCAAAGTGTAACTCCTTTAAACGATCATCCAGCTGTATTTCACCTAAATTGAGCGCGTCAGCCAGCTTGGTGCAACGCTGCAGAGGGCTTGTATACACGGCATCAAACCGGATATGGGCGAGCTTTTCTTTTAACAAGCCACACTCTGCATGAAAATTTTCGGAAACGTCCACATCACTTTGCCCATAGCAGATGCCAGACGGTATATTTAAAGAGGTATGGCGTATGAGATGTAATTTCATAGCGGTTAAAACTAATTAATACAACCAAAATAGGCGAGAACACCAAAGTAAAACGCCAGTTCTGTCATCTGCTGCATCGCGCCCAGACAATCACCCGTGTAACCGCCCAGCCAGCGCCTGATTTTATTACGCCACCAAAACCATACCAGGCATACCGGTACCAGCCAACATAAAGCCAGCGTTACCAAATCGCGCACACTCGCTACAAATGACGAAAAATACCAGCACAACAACACCAAAGGAAATAGTCCAAAAATAGTCGCCACCACTAGATTTTCAGCACTCACCTTCGTCGCCAATGGCTTAGCCTTGCCGCTCGCCTTAACGTAACTGAGCGTGGCCATCACGTAAACTGCACACAACCGGCTAAGCGCGTGGGCAGCAATTAAAACGTATGCCACAAATTGTACCGGCAAAGCATTTAATACCTGAAACTTGGCAAACAGCATAAAAAATAGCGCCAACGCGCCATAGGTACCGAGCCTTGAATCCTGCATGATAGTGAGTATTCGCTCACTATCCCAACCTCCACCCAAGCCATCTACGCTATCCGCTAAGCCATCTTCATGAAATGCGCCGGTGAGATAAATGGTAGTCGCCATGCTAAGCAAGACTGCAATATTACTAGGGAAAATCTCGGCTGCTAGTACAAAGGCACCCGCGCCCGCCATGCCAACCACAATGCCTACCAATGGAAAAAATTTAGCAGACTGATTTAGCTCTTGCTCCTGAAAATTTGCCAGGCTAGGAACAGGTATACGCGTGAAAAAGCCCACCGCAAGCAAAAAACTGCGCCATTCCTTATATAAGCAGCTTAGCACTTTTCGCCCGCATCTGATTTTTCACTCACCCCAGCGCTCTCAAACGAAGCCATTTCATTTAAAAAATTAACGGCCGCTTGCACCATTGGGTAAGCCAGCACTGCACCTGTGCCCTCGCCTAAACGCAACCCCGCATCCAACAGGGGGTTAGCACCGAAATACGCTAATAGCTGACGATGGCCGGCTTCACCGGAACGGTGCGCAAAAATACAGTATTGCAGGATATTCGGCTGCAGATGGTAGGCTACCAGCAATGCTGACGTGGCAATAAAACCATCAATCAATAAAACGGCTTTTTGTTGCGCTGCACCAAGCATTGCACCTGCCATCATGGCGATTTCAAAACCGCCGAAGGTCGCAAGCGCTTGCATGACATCAGCATCTGTTAATTGATGCGACTCCAGGGCCTGCTTAAGGGTTGCAGTTTTTTTGGCCAAGCCAATATCATCAAATCCGGTCCCCCGCCCTACACACTGCTCAATCGGCACATTGCACAATACACTCATCAGGCAACTAGCCGATGAGGTATTACCTATGCCCATTTCGCCAAACCCCAGCACATTGCAGCCTGCGTTTATTTCCTGTTCAGCAAGTGCCGCGCCTGAAGCTAATGCTTGCTCACATTGCGCCAATGACATTGCAGGCTCAAGTAAAAAGTTTTGGGTGCCGTGCCCTACCTTTGCGTGAATTAAGCCTGGATGGTCATCAAAGGTGTAATTAACCCCTGCATCCACCACGCGTAGCTGCATATTGTTCTGTCGTGCGAATACGTTAATGGCTGCACCGCCCTGCAAAAAATTCAGCACCATCTGCGCGGTAACGGCTTGCGGATAAGGACTGACACCAGCCTCCACAACACCGTGGTCCCCTGCAAATACCAGCACCGCCGGATTAGATAATTGTGGCGTCAACGTGTTTTGTATCAAGCCAATCTGCAACGCAGTTGACTCCAGCAAACCCAATGCACCTAACGGTTTGGTTTTCTGGTTGATTTTGTGAATGAGAGCATCTTTAAGTGCTTGATTAGGCTGAGCGATATTAAATTTCATAAGAACGGATTTTACATGTTTGTTTAAACAACTTTTAAAAAAATGACAGTTTATAGAAATATTTTTGTCAGTTTCAGGTGAAGTTTGCTATAATGCGCGGCTTGCAAACATTTACCGAAGTTTGCACTCAGTTATACAAGGGCCGGGTAGCTCAGTCGGTAGAGCAGCGGATTGAAAATCCGCGTGTCGGCAGTTCGATTCTGCCCCCGGCCACCATCAAATTAAGCTCACAAAATTGTGGGCTTTTTTATGCCTGTAAGTTCTAGCAAATAAATCTTATACAAGATAACCTATTTTGTTAGGTAAATGAGAATAGTTAGTTAAAATTTAAGAATGAAAAGAATTATTCTCATACTCGCAATATTTCTGTTAAGCAATATTGCATATGCCGCAGATGAAAAAACTGATAACCCTATCGATTACAAGTTAACACTCTCCCACTACAACACTAAACAAATTAATGCCAACGATATTAACCTCAGAATATCCAAAGATAATCAAACTCTTTGGTTAGCAGAATATACTGAAAATCCCTCTAACTTTAATCAAGTAAGAAGTGGCTATGAAAGAAAAGACCATTTCGCACATACGAAATTAACTTCATCTTTGCAAATTGCTAGCCATGGGTTTTTAGGCATTTCACTGACAGCAGAAATTGGTGATGACGTGTATGGGATAGTTGGATATGGCAGAACCAACCTGAAGCCATATGACAACATCAACTTTGATCCTAATGATGCAATCACCTTAGGTTTGGGATGGCATGCTAATGATGATTTAACAATAGCTCTCTATGGAGTTCAAGATAATAGAGTGATTGATGGTCAACAAATTACGCATTTAGTCACCAATAAAGTTTTTACCAACAATCAAAAAATAACCATCGATCTTTTTCAAAAGTCTGGGACTAATGATACGCAAGGGCAATCAATTAAAGCATTGGGTGCATCATTATCATACGACTTGAACAGATACTTCATACGTTTAGCTTACGATCCCAAAGTTAATTTCACACAAGAAAATATGACAAGAATTTCTGTGGGTATGCACTTCTAATATACTGAAAGTGCCCTGGTTTTGTAGACTCAGTTAAATACACGGCGGGAAGTCCAGGATACCAAAATCCTGTTTAGTAGCCTAATAATTTCATAAATAAGGCTCAAGCTAGCTAAACAGATCAAGTATGTTACTTTGCATGCGCAATAAGTATATTGCTGTAAATAAACCTGTAGGCACTTAAACCGGGTACAGGTTTTGACGGGTATCTGAAGTTGGTGAAAAAATTGATGAGCTTTTAGCCAGAATTAAATAATATTTAAGCAGTTTCATGAACTTCATTTGGAGCTCTGATATGAAATCCAATTATTCTCATAACGTGACAATTTTGTCACGCACTGGCGAGTCTTGGCAAGTGAAGGCGAACAATATATAAATGATGATATTTATAGCTTGTCACTAATAAAAACACTGTTGGTATTGATAGAAAACATGCTTGTTATGCATTAAATAAAGAAAAGCCCCTTCTACAGGGGCTGTTTCTTGTACATCAGTTAAAATTTACTTAAAACACGTAGCCGACTAAGGCACCCACGCCATAATCCGGGCTGCCATCGGAGAATCCTTTAACCAGATAACCCTGGGCTTTCCAGTGACTACTAATTTTCTGGCTAATAAAAGCCATCATTTCACTCATCGCTGAGCCATGAGCAGAAATGGCAGGGCGATAATCGTAGATAACTCCAGCACTGGTGCTTGATGCCACTTTATAGACTCCACCTACAGAGCCAAAGAACACGTTATCAAGATGGGTTGCACTTGTATCACCATACACACGATAACCCACTGTACCTAAAGCCGTAAAAGCGCCATACCCCTTGTACAGATCAACTTGAGCTGAGTAGTCATTTTCACCAGTACCAAGACCCTTATTTTTATCTGCCGTGCCAAATTTGACCTTACCTGTTAGATCAATCATCGGCATACCGTTACTGCCGTCAAACAGGCTATAAGTCACACCGGCAACGATGTCCCCCAAACCAGACTCTGTAGTACGTTTGGTAGTGGTGGTATTTCGAACCTGTCCAATATTAGGCACCACATTACCCGGGCCAGTAATCGTTACATAAGGGACCGTCAGTTTGAGTACCCAGCGATCAAGCTCATACTTGCCGATTACGGGGACAGAAGTGGTCTCCGTTTTCTCCTTGTCCCCGTATTTGCCAGAACTGTAGTCAAAACCAGTAGTTAGACTAAAGGTGCCATTATTTTCGGCCCATTCCGACTGGGTGTCAGCCCATGCCGACTGAGTGAGCAACCCGAACAGACCGGCGCTGACGAATAATAATGCCAAGTGTTTTATCTTCATGTTAGTTTTCATTATTGAGATAGATTTTGAGTAATGTGATTAACGGCCTGACTCATTCTTTTCAGGGCGTTCTACTTTTTCAACTTTCTCAGGACGCTCTACCTTTTCAACCTTCTCGGGGCGTTCTACTTTTTCAATCTTCTCAGGACGCTCTATTTTTGCAACACGTTCAGCTTTCTCGACACGTTCAGCTTTTTCAACATGTTCAACATGTTCGGCCTTCTCTGCGTGTTCAACATGCTCGGCTTTCTCGGCACGTTTTACTTCAATCCGCTCCTGGTTTCTTTTTAACCTTTCAGAAGCATTCTGCAAACCTTTATTGTCAGGATTTTTTTCAAGATTTTTACCAACACTCTTGATGGCTTGATCTAAAGGCTGCTTTGCCGTGCTACTCGTCGAATCAATCTTTGTAATGGTAGTTGTCGAAGTAGTGGTATCTGCGGCATAAGTACCAAAAGCCGCCAGTGTTAATGTTACTCCTAATGCAACAGCAATTTTATTGAGTGAAAACATGTCATTCTCCTTGATTAAAAAAATCTGCATTGCCAACCAACTTAAGCATTTCAACCTTTTCAGGCCTTTCAACTTTGTCGGCCTCATCTGCATTGCTCGCCGACCAAAATTCATAATTACTATCTTACATGATTGTGGGAAAAAATCACACAATATTATTAATGAATATTTTTACAATTGGAAATCCGCGTACCGCAGCTCGATTCTGACCACTGCTACCGATCTCGCCTAAACTGTTTGCGTTTCTTTGCTTATCAG
>JBAQME010000165.1:0-2687 GCA_049302535.1 Methylotenera sp. | reverse complement strand
GGCACAGTCGAGCATGTGAGTGCCGATGCACAGGATAGTAGTACCCAGGAGGCCAGCATGGGGGTTGAACCGGGTCGTAGAGATAAGCCTTTGGCCTACAAAGCATTAGTCAAGTTGGATGCTATGCATCTCGATTTGGCAGGCACCCGCTTTCTTCTCGGTGCTGGAATGCAAACAACTGCCGAAATTAGATTGGGTGATCAAACTGTGCTGGAGTATCTCCTATCTCCGGTCAGGAAGGCATTTCAAGAAGCAGGGAGAGAGCGGTGACTTGAGGTGAATTGCCCTGCAGTAGACACTTTTAAGCCTCATAATTACGCTTAAAAGGAGCGAAAAATGGATAATATTTACAGAAGATTTTGTAAATTTTCAGGGAATTAAACTTAAATTTAACAAAAATCAATATGATTAAGTGTAACGTGTGTGGAGTGGTCATATATTATATAGAGTACCTTTTTGATTGCTATCGCAGTATAATCAGTTAATTATTACAACAAAGCCCGCTATATACGGGCTTTGTTTTTTGCGTTCAATGAGTTACCAAAATGAGTCCTAGCCAAAAAATTGTTACTGACGATGTGCGTATCATCGAAATCAAGGAGTTAACTCCGCCATCGGTGTTGTTGGATAAGCTTGAGCCTAGTAAAGCTACTACGGATCGCATTGTCAAAACCCGCGCGGAAATCCATCGCATTTTGCATAGTGCGAATGACCGTCTGCTAGTGGTGATTGGCCCATGCTCCATTCATGATTACGACGCCGGTATTGAATATGCCAAGCGTTTATTGACGCAGTATCACAAACATATCGATGAATTGCTGATCGTGATGCGCGTTTACTTTGAAAAACCACGTACTACCGTGGGCTGGAAAGGGCTAATCAACGACCCGCATTTGGATGGCAGTTTTGATATCAATGAGGGTTTGGATTTAGCGCGACGCTTTTTACTTGAAGTGAATGAGTTGGGCGTGCCGGCCGCGACTGAGTTTTTGGATACCATCACCCCGCAGTACACGGCTGATTTGGTGAGCTGGGGCGCTATTGGCGCGCGGACAACCGAGTCGCAAATACATCGGGAGTTGGCTTCTGGTTTGTCATGTCCGGTTGGTTTTAAAAATGGTACCGATGGCAATATCCGTATTGCAGTAGATGCAATCAAGGCGGCAGCTAGTCCGCATCACTTTTTGTCTGTGACCAAAGAAGGCCGTTCAGCCATTATTTCCACTACGGGGAATGAAGATTGCCATGTTATTTTACGTGGTGGTAAAACCCCTAATTATGATGCTGCGAGTGTAGATGCAGCCGCAAAAGAACTGGCGCAGTCAGGTCTCAATGCCAAAGTGATGGTGGATTGCTCACATGCCAACAGTCAGCGTCAGTACCAGTTACAAATGCAAGTGGCTGAGAATGTATCGGAACAATTGATTGCAGGGGATGACCGTATCATAGGCGTAATGATTGAGTCACATTTGAATGCTGGTCGCCAGGACCATACACCAGGCTGTGAACTGGAGTATGGAAAATCAATTACCGATGGCTGCTTGGGTTGGGATGATACTGTAAAGGTTTTGGATTTGCTTGCTGAAAGCGTGAAGGCAAGGCGCTTTAAAAACCAGCAAGATGATGACATTTAACAGGGTTTAAATGCTTTTGCAGGATTAAGGTATAATCGCGGGTTGTTTAACATATAAGTGTAACGGTGATTTATTATGCCTATTTACGATTATCAATGCAGCAGTTGCGGCCATAAAGCCGAAGTAATGCGCAAAATAAGTGCAGCAAGCGTAGAGGTCTGCCCGGAGTGCGGCAAAGAAACATTTGCCAAGCAAGTATCCGCCCCAAGTTTTCAGCTTACAGGTAGTGGTTGGTACGCAACTGATTTCAAAGGCGGTGAAAAGAGCGCCAAAAAGTCTGAACCGGCTGCTGAAGCGAGTCCGGCGCCCGCTGCTTGCGGCAAAGACTGCGCTTGCCATTAACTGGCTCACTTATGAAAAAATATCTTATAACAGGCTTGCTGGTTTTAGTGCCTTTGGTGATTACCATTTGGGTGCTGAAGTCCCTGATCGGCATCATGGACCAAAGCCTGTTGTTATTGCCTGAAGCATGGCACCCACACACTTTGTTCGGGCGTGACATTCCCGGTTTCGGCGTTATTTTGACCGTTGCGATCGTGTTGACTACGGGTGTGATTGCTACCAATTTTTTTGGCATGCAAATTATCCTGCTGTGGGAAAAACTGCTTAATCGCTTGCCGGTTGTAAAGTCTATTTATTCCAGCGTCAAGCAAGTTTCAGACACTTTATTTTCAGATTCAGGCAATGCATTCCGCAAGGCGGTGCTGGTGCAGTTTCCGCGTGAAGGTTCCTGGACTATCGCTTTTTTAACCGGCACGCCTGGCGGTGATGTGGTTAATCATTTGCATGGCGATTATGTCAGCATTTTTGTGCCAACGACGCCTAATCCTACCGGCGGTTATTTTTTAATGATGCCCAAAGCCGATGTGGTTGAACTGGACATGAGCGTTGATGAGGCGCTTAAGTACATTATATCCATGGGCGTGGTTGCGCCCGCTAATAAAATTCCCCAAACTTTAACTCACTAAATAAATAGTAAAACGATTAAATTATGATGCGTACACACTACTGCGGCCATTTAAACCGCGAACATATTGGTCAAACCGTAACACT
>JBAQME010000164.1:0-4352 GCA_049302535.1 Methylotenera sp. | reverse complement strand
GTAGTAGCCACAGCAGATAGGGCTGCCAGCATTAAAATAAACTCGATGATCCGTTCCTTGATATTTCTACGGACATTTTTGGCTAAGCGCGGGCTAATTTTAATATCCATAGCATTTTTGGATATTTGAGTTACCGAATTCATAGTCATTAGATTTTTCCATTTAAACGGAGCTAACCGTTAGTTGTAACGCTACATAAAGATAAAATAAGGAGCGACGTTTGCCGCCGCTCCTTATTTATCAATCAATTTAACTTACTTGATTCTGTTAAGAAGATCAGTAATTTTAATACCTACTTCGTTTTTACCACCAAAGCCAGTACCTGGCTTCATTGCCTTGAAGTGTGCTTTAACCGCTGCATAATCTTCCGCTGGCAAAGGCACGTATTTTACTTCTTTTACCAATGCCGGTGCATTGTCCAAGTAGTAATTTACAAACGCTTTTACTTCAGGTTTGAATGCAGCTGAAGTTGCATTCACGTAAATGAAGATTGGACGTGATAAAGGTTGGTAGGTGCCATCCATCACTGTGGCTGCAGAAGGTAATACGCCAGCGCTGCCAGCTTTGGCTGCAACAGGAACAGCTCTTAATTTATCCTTGTTTTCTTCGTAGTAAGCCATACCGAAATAAGCCAAACCGCCCACGTTGCCAGAAACGCCTTGTACCAGAACGTTGTCATCTTCTGATGGTGTGTAGTCAGTACGGCTGGCTTTAGATTTACCATTGATAGCTTCGGTAAAATAGTCAAATGTGCCTGATGCTGTGCCTGGACCGTATAAGCCCATTGCTTTGTCCGGGTAAGTGCTGTTTACTTGTTTCCAGTTTTTCACGCTAGAACCAGGTTGCCAGATTTTTTTCAATTCATCTACTGTTAAGCTTTTAACCCAATCATTTTTTGAGTTCACTACAACAGTCAATGCGTCAAAAGCAATTGGCAGCTCAATGTATTGAATGCCGGCTTCTTTACATGCGTCCATCTCTTTTTGTGTAATTGGACGAGATGCATCAGAAATATCAGTTTCACCGCGGCAGAATTTTTTGAAACCGCCACCTGTGCCTGATTCACCAACTGTCACTTTGGTTTTTTGTGTTTTTTGGAACTCTTCGGCAACCGCTTCCGTGATTGGGTAAACTGTGCTTGAACCATCGATTTTAATAATTTTTTCTGCAGCAAATGCAGCATTTGCTAGTGTAAATGTAGTGCTTATGATGCCTGCTATAGTTAATGCTTTTAATAGATTAGATCGCATTCCATGCTCCTTGTAGATATTCAGTGCGTTATAAAACTGAATGCTATTGTATGAATGGAATATGACAAATTCATGACAATTTTTTATTATTCTAAATAAAAAAGGCTCATTATGAACCTTTTTTAAATTGACCTTAAAAGCCCGAGGTTAGCTTGGGTTAGAAGTTAATAAAGGAAAGTGCGACCCAAATGGTAAGACATAGCGGCAATCAGGCCAGCACAAGGAATGGTTAGTACCCATGCCCAGACAATGCGTGATGCAAGGCCCCAGCGTACGGCTGAAGCGCGGCGAGATACACCTACACCTACAATTGCGCCCGTGATGGTGTGCGTTGTTGAAACTGGGATACCAAGCGAGGTCGCCAGAAACAACGCAATAGAGCCGGATGTCTGCGCACAGAAAGCGCCAGTTGGCCGCATTTTTGTAATACCCATTCCCATGGTGCGCACGATACGCCAGCCGCCCATCAGTGTGCCTAAACCCATTGCCAGCTGACATGACATAACGACCCAGAATGGCACGTTGAAATCACCTTGCAGGTAACCGTTTGCAAATAGCAATACCGTGATAATGCCCATGGTTTTCTGCGCATCATTTGCACCATGACCTAAACTGAATAGAGACGATGAAATGAACTGCATTTTATTAAATCGGTTCTCAGTTTTGTAGGGTGAGGATTTTTGAAATAGCCACAGTACTACGACCGACAAGGTCATGGCGAGCAACATCCCAAATAAAGGAGACAGTACAATCGCAACCCCGGTACTGATTAGTTTACTGCCGATGATGATGCCCTTGGTGCCAGCATGCGCAACCCCGGCACCTAGCAGACCGCCAATCAGTGCATGCGATGAAGAAGATGGAATGCCAAACCACCAGGTGATGACGTTCCAGGCAATCGCACCGCTAAGTGCACCAAATATCACAGCATTATTGACAATGTTGGGGTCAATAATGCCTTTGCCTACCGTATCGGCAACATGCAAGCCAAAGAATAAAAATGCAACGAAGTTAAAAAAAGCCGCCCAAGCCACAGCCGCCTGTGGAGTGAGTAAGCGTGTTGAAACCATGAGTGCAATGGAGTTTGCTGCATCATGGAAGCCATTCATAAAGTCAAATATGAGGGCAACCACCACGAGCAATGCCATGATAAGAATCGCGTGATCCATGATTTGCCCCTTAAATACGCTCTAGCACTACACCATGAATCACGTCTGCGACGTCTTCACAGCTATCAACAGCCTCTTCAAACAGATCATAAAGTTCTTTAGAGCTGATCAGGGTGCGGGCATCCGACTCTTCAGCAAATAAACGATGCATGCCGGCACGCATAACGTGATCGGCCTCGCCCTCAATGCCGCTAATCTCTTCACAGGTACGTAAAATACGCTCTGCATTTTTCATGTCTGACAGCATGTTTACCGCATCACGAACTTTCTCTGAGGCGCGCAGAAGAATTTGCCCCAAGGCTACCATCTCCGGGGTGAAGCTTGTATGACCGTAAATTTTAGCGCTTTGTGGAATATCTTCCATGTAGTCAATGATGTCGTCTAATGCCATTGCAAGTTCGCGAATTTCGCGGCGGTCAAACGGGGTGATAAAGGTTTTATGCAGGGAGAGCAGAATTTCTTTGGTATATTCGTCAGCTTCTGATTCGATTTTTCTCAGTTCAGCAAAATGCTCATCAAATTTTTCCGGTTCTTTTACGGCAGACATCATCGCCAGTACTTTAGAGCCTTTTACAGCACAGTCCGCCAGACTGTTAAATAGCGCAAAATAATTATCGCTGCGCGGTGAAACCAATGCCATTAATCGACTAAGTGTAGCATTTGCCATGATTCGGAATCTCCCTAATTTATTACAATTTTGTTTCAATTTTATAATTCGACAAGTTTAACCGTCTGAGGCTAAATCTGCGAGTATTTATCTATATAAATTTAACTTTTTTAAGGTATGGTAGTTTTATTGAGGTTAAAATCTGACCACATCGGATTTAAGCGTTTTGTAACATCGGATTTAAGCGATAAAAGGAAAAATATGAGCAACATAACCATCTACCATAACCCTGCTTGCGGTACATCACGCAATGTTTTGGCAATGATACGCGCTAGCGGTGTAGAGCCTGAGGTGATTGAATACCTTAAAACGCCGCCTGCCCGTGAACGCCTGCTAGCCTTGATTGCAGCAATGGGTGTTACCGCACGGGATATTTTACGCGAAAAAGGCACACCATATATGGAACTTGGCCTGAATGACTTGAGTTTGCCTGAAGACGTACTGATAGATGCCATGATGCAATATCCTATACTAATAAACCGTCCAATTGTGGTTACTGCTAAAGGCGTGAAATTATGCCGGCCATCAGAGATAGTGCTGTCAATCCTGGAAAATTCAAATATTGGCACCTTTGTTAAAGAGGATGGTGAAGTGGTAAACGTCACTGCTCGACAAACCACATAAGTACTTGTTGTATAATGCTCGTTTTTCGTCATTAAAGTAAGCGCAAGTAGTTATGGAAGCGGAACAACTCAATATCATTGCCAATCGTTTAAGCGATTTGGGCGAGCGTAACAATGCCCTTCGGGGGTATCTTTGACTTTGAAACAAAAAGTCAGCGCCTGGAAGAAGTTAACGGTCTATTAGAAGATCCCAAAGTTTGGGACGACAATGCCAAGAGCCAAAAGCTTGGTAAGGAAAAGCGTGAGCTGGAGTTGATAGTCAACACCTTGACCGATGTGCAGTCCGGCCTTAAGGATGCACAAGAGCTGTTTGAAATGGCACGCGAAGAAAATGATGACGATACCTTATTAAGTGTAGCTGCAGATTCCGAGGCGCTGGAAAAACGAATTGCCGAAATGGAATTCAGGCGCATGTTTTCGCAGCCGATGGATCCCAACAACTGTTTTATTGAGTTTCAGTCTGGCAGCGGCGGCACCGAAGCGCAGGATTGGGCTAATATGCTATTGCGTATGTACTTGCGTTATTGTGAGCGTAAGGGCTTTAAGGTTGAGGTGCTGGAAGAGTCCGAAGGTGATGTGGCTGGCATTAAAGGCGCGTCTATCAAAGTGTCCGGCGATTACGCTTACGGCACATTGAGGACTG
>JBAQME010000163.1:0-3097 GCA_049302535.1 Methylotenera sp. | reverse complement strand
AAAAATCTCAGCCTAGCCTAATTCTTTAGCTGCTTTATGAATGTCAGTTTTACTTTTTTAGTTAATGTAACTATCTCATGAATTTTATCTTTAGTAATACTTGTGATTATTAAAACTTAAAGTAACTAACTGTTTAATTTTTAACATTTATTTTTTTCGATATAAAAAGAAACCCCCCTGTTTTAAAGGGGGGCTAGCTTAATACTTTAAAAAATTATGTCACAGGTATCCTTTAGAACGGAATATCGTCCTCAAAATCATCAAACCCGGATCCGCCTGCCGCCGGTTTAGCCGCAGCTTGTGCAGGTGCTGGTCGTGCTTGACCCTGGCTTGGTGGCGCTTGATTGTAATCGCTATCACCGCCGCCCTGATCCATACCGCCATCATAGCTGGCATTTGACCCGGCGCCGTCACGTCCGCCCAACATTTGCATCTGGTCTGCAATAATTTCTGTAGTGTAGCGGTCCTGGCCTTCCTTGGTTTGCCATTTGCGTGTTTGCAAGCGGCCTTCAACATATACCGGGCGGCCTTTTTTGAGATACTCCCCGGCAATTTCTGCAAGCTTACGGTACATCACAATGTTGTGCCACTCGGTACGCTCTTGCTTCGCGCCTGATTTGTCTTTCCAGCTATCAGTCGTTGCAATACTAAAATTACATACTGCCTCGCCATTAGGCATGTAGCGCACCTCGGGGTCGCGCCCTAAATTGCCTACCAAAATCACTTTATTCACTGATGCCATATTTATCCCCTCAACAATTGATACACTTGGGCGTCATCCCAATCATACGATTTATCTAACTTCAATATTACGGTGTACTCTTGCGGCAACACAGCTGCCTCAATCACACCCGCAAGTTTTACCAGCTCATTTTTAACTACGTTTGCACGCTCGGCTGACATTGGGCCGGCAGTTTCATCCATAGTGTACATTTTAGTTCTAACCGCAAGCGGCGCTTGCATAGAAAATGCCAATAAAAGCCATAAAAACATCATCATGCCACAGAATACAAACACACTGGCAAAGCCATACACGTGAGATAAATACCCCCCTAAAGCGCCGCCGACAAAAATACCCAGCGATTGGGACGTATTATAAACCCCCATTGCCGTGCCTTTAGCGGCCGCAGGTGCAATTTTGCTAATCAGGGAGGGTAAGGATGCCTCGAGCAGATTAAATGCAATAAAGTAAATTGTCAGTGAAGCGATAATGCCCCAGAAATACTGAATAGAAAAAGCAAACATCAGTTGGGCGAGCAACATCATAGCGATTGCCGCGACAAACACCTGCTTCATTTTTGATTGTTTTTCCGCATAAATAATCGCCGGCACCATTAACACAAAAGAGGCCAACACTACCGGCAAATAAATTTTCCAATGCTGGTTTTCATGCATACCGCTTGATTGGATGATGGCAAAAGGCACCACCACGAACATCGCCATTTGCGCCGCATGCAAAGCAAAAATGCCATAATTTAAACGTAGTAACTGCTTGTTTTTCAAAACATCCTTTAACTTGGCAGGCGCCGCACTTGCATCGGAGTGGTAATGACTGTGCAAAGGATCCGGCACTACAAATTTCACTACAGCCATGGCTGCCAATGTTAAAAGCCCGGTCAGGAAAAATATGCCCGGCACACCTATCCACTCATTCAGTATCGGGCCTCCCACCAGTGAGAGTGCAAATGCAATGCCAATCGTGCCACCTATGGCTGCCATCGCTTTAGTGCGATGTTCATCACGTGTTAAATCGGCCACCAGGGCGGTCACTACAGCAGAAACTGCACCGGCACCCTGAAGCGCACGCCCGATAATAATACCTTCAATATTCATGGCGAGTGCCGCCACCATGCTGCCAATGGCAAAAATAGCCAGCCCCAGATAAATCATCGGCTTACGGCCATATTTATCTGAAGCCATCCCGAACGGCAACTGCAACAATGCTTGCGTCAGTCCATAAGTTCCAAGCGCCAGCCCCACCATAAAACCACTAGGTTTATCGGGCAAAGTGGATGCATAAATCGCAAATATCGGCAGAATCAAAAACATGCCAAGCATGCGTAAGCCATAAATGGACGCTAAGCTTAAAGTTGAGCGCAGTTCTGCCGGCGTCATTTTATCTGACGAGATCAGTTCTGTAACAACGCCACTTGGTGTTGATGTTGTGTGATGCAAAGTTGACATGAAAAAATAATTAATCTAAATGCGTAAAAGTAGGTATATTAGCAGGTTGCCCCCAATTTTAGAGTAAAAGCTTAGTATAAGCATGATGGATTTAACCAAATGGATTTAATTCGTATTCGCGGTGCGCGTACGCACAACTTAAAAAATATATCGCTGGATATTCCACGCAATCAGTTGGTTGTCATTACCGGCCTATCTGGCTCCGGCAAGTCTTCACTTGCCTTTGATACGCTGTACGCTGAAGGTCAGCGCCGCTATGTAGAATCACTCTCTGCTTATGCGCGCCAATTTCTAGCGCGCATGGACAAACCCGATGTAGATTTGATTGAAGGTCTGTCACCCGCTATTTCCATTGAGCAAAAATCCACATCGCATAATCCGCGCTCAACTGTGGGCACCGTGACTGAAATTCACGATTACCTGCGCCTGCTGTATGCACGCGCAGGTGATCCGGAATGTCCGGAGCATGGCATCAAACTTGAAGCGCAGACCGTGAGCCAGATGGTTGATAGCGTATTGGCACTGCCGGAAGACACCAAGCTCATGATACTGGCACCGGTCGTCTCCAACCGTAAGGGTGAGCAGGTTGATTTGTTTGAAGAGCTAAAAGCACAAGGCTTTGTGCGCCTGCGCGTTGACGGCAAAATTTATGAAGTGGATGCCCTTCCCCAGCTTGCAAAAACCACCAAGCACAATGTGGATGTTGTAGTTGACCGCTTGAAAGTCAAAGAGGATATGAAGCAGCGCATTGCTGAATCATTTGAAACTGCACTGCGTTTAGCCGAGGGCAAAGCCATCGCCGTAGAGATGGACACCGACAAAGAACACATGTTTTCCGCCAAGTTTTCATGTCCGGTATGTGACTACTCACTGGCGGAATTAGAGCCACGCCTGTTCTCTTTCAACAACCCGA
>JBAQME010000162.1:0-2103 GCA_049302535.1 Methylotenera sp. | reverse complement strand
CCGGCAAGTTCAATAATTTGGCTACGGCATCAAAATCAAAGCCATCCATCGGGCAGGTGTCATAGCCCATTTCTTTGGCAGCGAGCATGATGGTCATTGCTGCCATGCCGCAGGAGCGCATCGCTTCGTCGCGCTGTACCTGCTCTTTACCGGAGTAATATTGACCAATGGCCGGAATCAGATAATCCTGTACCGGTTTTGGCGCATTCTCCCAATAACGTTCAGGCTGTTTTGCCCAGGATTTTAAATCCGCTGTCAGTACGATTAGGAGTGAGGCTTCTTCAACCTGTGCCTGGTTCCAGCTTGCAGCACGTATTTGTTTGCGCAACGCTGGGTCGGTCACTACGACAAAACGCCAGTTCTGGATGTTAAAAGCGGTAGGTGAGAGCATCGCCAATGACATGAGCTTGGCGATTTCTTCATCCGACATTTTGTGTTGCGGATCATATGCCTTAATTGATCTGCGCTCTATAATGGCTTGGCTAACGTTCATGATTCGTAATGGATATCCAGAATTTCCAGGTTCAAATTACCGGCAGGGCGCTGCCAGATAACCGTGTCGCCAACTTTCTGGCCAATCAAGGATTTTGCCAGCGGTGAAACCCAGCTGACTTTGTTAATAGTGGCGTCAGCTTCATCTTCACCAACAATATGGAAAGTGTGCTGGTTGCCTTCATCATCTTTTACTTCGATTGTTGCACCGAATAAGACTGTTTCATGGCTTTGCGTTTTAGGGTCAACCAGTATTGCAGAGTCCAACCTTGCGCGTACGTAACGCAAGTCACGCTCAATCTCGGCAATCTTATCTTTTGCAAAAGTGTCTTCTGTTGAGTTCTTTAAGGTATCCAGTTGCGCTAACAGGGACTCTTCAAGCGTTTGCAGCTCAAGTGCACCGGTAGGCGTCACGTAATTAGGATGCTCACTGATTGGACGCTCGACGATGTCATCACCGGCTTGTTCAAATCTTTCTTCGTTCACAAATGCACGACTCATAGATGTACCTCCATTATTCCCATTCAATCGTTGCCGGCGGTTTACCGGAAACGTCGTAAACAACGCGGTTGATACCGCGCACTTCATTAATAATACGGTTGGAAACACGTCCCAATAATGAGTAAGGCAGTTCTGCCCAGTGTGCAGTCATAAAGTCACTGGTGACTACAGCACGCAAGGCCACTACATAATCATAGGTACGGCCATCACCCATTACACCCACTGATTTAACTGGCAAGAATACGGTAAATGCCTGGCTTGTCAGTTCGTACCAGGTTTTGCCGGTTTTTTCATCTTTAGTGTTGCGTAATTCTTCAATAAAGATGGCATCGGCACGGCGCAGTAAATCTGCAAAATCTTTCCTGACTTCACCCAATATACGAACACCCAAGCCAGGGCCAGGGAAGGGGTGGCGATCGACCATCTCAGGCGGCAGACCTAAAGCAACACCAAGTTCGCGCACTTCATCCTTGAACAAGTCACGTAACGGCTCTAATAATTTCAAGCCTAACTGTTCCGGCAAGCCGCCAACGTTGTGGTGGCTTTTAATCGTGACGGCTTTTTTAGACTTTGCACCGCCTGATTCGATGACATCCGGATAAATAGTGCCTTGGGCTAAAAAGGTCGCGCCTTTGTGTCCAGCATTGCCCGCTTTGAGTTTGGCAGCTTCTGCTTTAAAAACTTCTACAAACTCTTTCCCGATGATTTTGCGTTTAGCTTCCGGGTCGCTCACGCCTGCAAGCTTGCCCATGAATTGTTCGGTAGCATCTACGTGAATTACTTTTGCGTGCAAACGGCCGGCAAACATTTCCATCACCATTTTGCCTTCATCCAGGCGCAACAGGCCGTGATCGACGAACACGCAGGTAAGCTGGTCGCCAATCGCGCGGTGAATCAACGCTGCAGCAACGCTGGAATCCACGCCGCCGGATAAACCTAGAATGACTTCTTCATTGCCAACCTGGGCGCGGATTTTTTCTACTGCTTCCGCAATGTGGTCTTTCATGATCCAATCCGGTTTTGCGCCGCAGATTTCGAGCACAAAACGGTTAAGTATGGCTTGGCCTTGTTTGGTGTGTGTCACTTCCGGGTGAAATTGAACCGCATAGA
>JBAQME010000161.1:0-3576 GCA_049302535.1 Methylotenera sp. | reverse complement strand
CCAATTCTGCAGTGACGGCAAGCTTTTGCTGCGGTTCAAGCTCTTTTTTTTCCAGTAAGTTCAGGTGTAAGTGGATTGCACGATCGACTTCGCCGCGCTTTCTGAACAAGCTGCCTAATGCAAAATGCAACTCCAGAGAATCTGAATTGGCTTGCACGGCTTCAGTAAAGGCTTCAATGGCCTTATCGTGCTGATTGGTAATGAGAAAATTTAGCCCTTTAAAGTAGGCGGCAGGGAGCGCCGTAGATTCAGCGAGCAGCTGTTTAAGATCAACACGGGCTGCGAGCCAGCCTAAGCTGAAAAACAAGGGTAGTGCTAATAGCCACCAGAATTCAAATTCCATTTTATTTCACTTTTTTAATGGTAGATGTACATCAGGAGGCCTTTGCAAAAGTGGTTATTGTAGATGCAGTACAAGGCGCACGGAACGCAGAAACCGAGATAGTATGCGGTATACAGCGAGGTTGCGAGTACCGCGCAACGCAGTAATGCGCTGCAAGAAGCACTTTTGCAAAGGTCTCAGGCTACATTTTACCTGAATAGTGTGCTGCATCATAAAAAAAACGGCAGCTCGAAGGCTGCCGTTCAAATGGAACTTAAAAGCAATTGTTAGCTTAAATCAACACGCTCACGTAACTCTTTACCAGCTTTAAAATGCGGTACGTGTTTCTCCGGTACCTGTACTTTACTGCCGGTTTTTGGATTACGACCCAAGCGCGGCGGACGATAATTTAAGCTAAAGCTTCCAAAGCCTCTTATTTCAATGCGCTCGCCAGTAGCCAGGTTATCAGACATTGCGTCTAGAATTGCCTTTACTGATAGCTCGGCATCTTTCATCACTAATTGCGGGAAACGTTCCGCAAGTAGTGTGATTAGCTCAGATTTTGTCATTCTTATTTGCCTTTTTTAACTACTTATTATTTTTTGCTGTCTAGCTTAGCTTTTAATAATGCACCAAGATTGGTTGTACCGGCAGTTGCACCGTCATCCGGCAATTGAGCAGCTTCTTTTGTTTTAGCAGATTTAGCTTTAGGTTTAGCTTCTGATTTTTCTTCAGAAGATGCGCCTGATGGATCAGCAGTCAATTGTTTTACGCCTAGTGAAATGCGTTCTTTTTCAACATCAATTGCTAAAATCACAGCTTGAAGCTCGTCACCTTTTTTGAAGTTGCGGATTGCTTCTTCGCCAGATTGTGTCCATGACAGATCAGACAAGTGAACTAAACCGTCGATGCCGCCTGGCAAGCCGATGAATACACCGAAGTCAGTGATTGATTTGATTTGGCCTGAAACTTTGTCGCCTTTAGCGTGAGTTGCAGAGAAATCATCCCAAGGGTTAGCTTGGCATTGTTTCATACCTAATGATAAACGACGACGTGCTTCGTCGATTTCAAGGATCATCACTTCAACTTCGTCACCTAATTGTGCAATTTTGCCTGGGTGAATGTTTTTGTTTGTCCAGTCCATTTCTGAAACGTGAACCAAACCTTCGATACCCGGTTCGATTTCAACGAAAGCACCGTAGTCAGTCAAGTTGGAAACTTTACCGAATAGACGTGTACCTACTGGGTAACGGCGTGTTAATGCAACCCATGGGTCATCACCCAATTGTTTGATGCCTAATGAAACACGGTTTTTCTCTTGATCGAATTTCAGGATCTTAGCTTCAACTTCTTCACCTACTGTCAGAACTTCTGATGGGTGTTTTACACGACGCCATGCCAAGTCTGTGATGTGCAGCAAGCCATCGATGCCGCCCAGATCAACGAATGCACCGTAGTCAGTGATGTTTTTAACGATACCTTTAACAACCGCGCCTTCGGTCAATGTGCCGATCAATGCTTCGCGGTCAGCGCCAGCGCTAACTTCCATTACAGCACGACGTGAAACAACGATGTTGTTACGTTTACGGTCAAGTTTGATCACTTTCAGATCACATTCCTTGTTTTCGAATGGAGTAGTGTCTTTAACCGGACGTACGTCAACCAATGAGCCTGGTAGGAATGCCATGATGCCGTTTACAGATACGCGTAAACCGCCTTTAACTTTACCGCTTACGAAACCTTTGATGATACGGCCTTCGTTCATTGCGTCTTCCAAGTCTAACCATGTTTCCATGCGTTTAGCTTTTTCGCGTGAAAGCACAGTTGAACCGAAGCCGTCTTCGAGTTTTTCAATGGCTACTTTTACAAAGTCACCTACTTGAACTTCAAGTTCGCCTTGAGCGTTACGGAATTCAGCAGCGTCGATAACGCTTTCAGATTTAAGACCAGCGTTAACAATCACGTGATCGTTATCAACTGAGGTTACTTCAGCCGTGATTACTTCGCCAGAACGCATTTCCTGACGAGCCAAGCTTTCTTCAAAAAGCGCAGCAAAAGATTCCATGGGTGAAGCAGATGATTTAGAAGTAGAAGCCATTAAATAAAATTACCTAAAAATTAATCCCACCTAGCAGTGGGGTGATTAAAAAACTGCCAATCTGTGTGAGTAGGCAGGACTTATAAAATAATACAAAAACTTTAAGAGTTGAATTATAACTAAAACATTGAAAAATAAAAGACTATTTGTGAATTTTATGCTGAAAATTTTGTAAAACGATGTTAACCGCCTCTGAAATACCTAAATTATCCGTTTCCAGCAGGATGGCATCCTGCGCCATGACAAGCGGAGCGCTGGATCTTCCTTTGTCCCTTGCGTCCCGTTCCTGCAGGTCCAGCAGGATATTTTCGTAGTCAGCGGGCTGGTTTTTACTTAATAATTGCTGATAACGCCGTTTGGCGCGGATTTCGGTAGAGGCAGTAAGAAATACTTTTAACTGTGCATCAGGAAATATCACGGTGCCCATATCGCGGCCATCAGCAACCAAGCCGGGCGGTTGACGGAAGCTATGCTGCAGATCAACCAGTGCTGTTCTTAGCAGCGCGTGTACCGCGACTTGCGAGGCGCCTTTGCCCATTGCTTCGGTACGGATTTCATCCGAAATATCGCTGTTATCGAGATAGACCTGATCATTTTTAAATTGAATATCAAGCGTTTTTGCACACTCGGCAACTGCCTCTGCGTTACCCCAATCAATGCCATTTTGTTGTGTCGCAAAGGCCACGACACGATAAAGTGCACCTGAATCCAGATACTTGAAATCCAGCTTTTCGGCGACAAGTTGGGCAACCGTGCCCTTGCCTGAGGCAGAAGGGCCGTCTATGGTAATCACGGGGATATTATCGGGGAGAGTGTTATTCATTTATAAAACTTAATTAGACTTGGAGAAAAACTTAGGAAACCAGCTTTTTAAACTCTGTAAAATAGTTCGGGAAGGTTTTCGCCACACAATTCGGGTCGTTAATCACTATGGGCACATTACCCAATGCTACAAGTGAAAAACACATGGCCATGCGATGGTCATCATAAGTGTCGATTACCGCGTTTGGTATAAGTTGAACTGGGGGTGTGATGCTAATGTAGTCGGCGCCTTCTTCAACAATTGCACCTACTTTACGCAGTTCGGTTGCCATTGCGGCGATACGGTCAGTTTCTTTCACGCGCCAGCTGGCGATGTTGCGCAAGGAGGTAGTGC
>JBAQME010000160.1:0-14506 GCA_049302535.1 Methylotenera sp. | reverse complement strand
GCTGCAAGCGTTTTTATGGGGCCTGCAGAGACTGCATTAACGCGGATGCCACGTGGGCCCAGGCTTTGTGCTAAATAGCGTACATTGGCTTCTAAACTGGCCTTGGCAACGCCCATGACATTGTAGTTAGGCATGGTGCGTTCTGCGCCTAGGTAGCTTAGGGTCAATAAGCTGCCTTTGCGGCCTTCCATCATTGGATAAGCGGCTTTAGCCAGCGCAGAAAAACTGTATGAGCTGATATCATGTGCAATACGGAAGTACTCACGGTTGATATTGTCCAGATAGTCGCCATCCAGCGCTACTTTTGGTACGAATGCCAGTGAGTGCACCAATGAGTCCAGGCCGTCCCAGTGTTTTGCCAAGGCAGGGAACAGGGCGTCGATTTGCGCATCCTCAGCGACATCGCACGGCAGTACAATTTTAGAGTCAAAATCAGCAGCTAAATCGGCGACTCTTTTTTCATGTTTTTCAAGTTGGTAAGTGAAAGCAAGTTCAGCACCTTCACGTTTCATTGCTGCTGCAATACCATAAGCGATTGAGCGGTTGCTTAATAAGCCCGCGATGAGTACTTTTTTGCCTGCTAAAAATCCCATAATGAATCCTGTAATGATTTATTTAAATCTGTTATTTATTTTGATGCGGGTTTTACTTGTGATGTCCGCTTCTCGGGTCAAGTGCATCACGCAGACCCTCACCCAGCAAATTATACCCTAACACAGTAATTAAAATCGCTAATCCTGGGAATACTGACAGCCACCATGCAAACTGAATGTATTCTTTACCGTCGGTAAGAATGTTGCCCCATGAGGCCTGCGGTGCCTGCACCCCCAGCCCTAAAAAGCTTAATCCCGATTCCATCAGCACTGCACCGGCTACGCCTAGAACTGCACTGACGATAATGGGAGTCAGGCTGTTAGGCAGAAGATGCGTAAAAATTAAACGTATATTTTTTGCACCCAGTGTCCGCGATGCCGTTACAAATTCGCGTTCACTCAAGCTTAAAAACTCAGCGCGAACCAGGCGTGTAACGCCCATCCATGAAGTAAGCCCAATTACGATCATGATATTGATGATGGATGGTGTTAGAAATGCAATGACTGCCAATATCAGAAAGAAGCTGGGTATGGAAAGCATGACATCCACTAAACGCATGATGAATGTATCTGTCCAGCCGCGATAGAATCCGGCAATCGCACCCAGTAGAATACCAATGGCAGTGGAGATGCCAACAGCCACTAAACCCACCAATAACGAGATGCGGCCGCCATGCAGCATGCGGCTAAGCACGTCGCGCCCGAGACCATCAGTACCCATCCAGTGCTGCATTGATGGCTCAAGCAGGATTGCTTTTACATTGATGTAATTGGGATCATAAGGCGCAATAAGGGGCGCCAGCATTGCCAGCAAAAAAACCAGCAAGATAATGATGAATCCGGCGAATGCAAGAGGGTTGGACAATGCTTTTTTGAATACACTTTTATTCATATATTCAACCCTTCGCCACGCCTCGCCTTACGCGAGGGTCTGCCCATGCATACATAACATCGGCAAGCAGGTTGCCAATAAGCGTTAAAGCGGAACCGATGGTCAATATGCCCATTACTACAGGAAAGTCCCGCATGAGAACCGCATCGTAAAATAATTTGCCCATGCCCGGTATGGCAAAAATGGTTTCTGCGATCACCGAGCCGCCAATCAGGCCGGGTATAGATAAACCAACAATGGTAATCAATGGCAGCAGGGCGTTTCTTAATGCATGGGTATAGATCACTTTACGCTCGTTCAGGCCTTTGGCACGTGCGATGGTGATGTAGTCCTGATGCAGTACATCCAGCATGCCGTTTTTAACAAAGAGCGTGATTCCGGCCAAGCCTGTAATGGAAGGGATCACAACAGGTAGAAATAAATGGCTTAATGAGTCCTTGATTTTGTCCCAAGTGCCCAATGATTCGTAGTTGAGACTGTGTAGCCCTGAAATCGGAAACCAATTGTTCGCCACGCCAAGCCAATACATCAAAAGTAAAGATAGCCAAAAGCCCGGAATGGAAAACCCCATAAAATTAAAAAGAGTGATGGACCTATCCTGCCAGCCTAAATATCTCCGCGCCGCGATGATGCCAAGTGGTATAGCCAATATGAGCGTTATTGTTAATCCCAATAAGTTAATCATCAAGGTGATGGGCAGGGCTTCTTGAATAAGGCCTTTGGTAACGTTGCCGTCTTTATCGGTAGTCTGCCAGAAAACCGGCTTCTGGTGGCTGGCGAATGATTTGCCAAAGTCCAGGGTCGCCATACGTTTGAGCCATAATCCATACTGCACAATCACAGGCTTGTCCAGGTTATACATTTCACGCAGTTTTTGGCGGGACTCTTCGCTGGCTTTCGGATTGAACGCAGCTTCATTATTGGTGATGTCACCTGGTGCCAGGTGCATGATAAGGAAAGAGATCAGGCTGATGCCAACCAGCATCGGAATCATCCACAATACACGTTTAATAAGGTATTTAAGCATGGTTTATTATTGACTTATTTCATTGCGCCGGAGTGTTTGCGGAATATACCAGTCTTGTGAATTATGACCAATGCCTGCGGGAGGTGCTGGATTATCAATACCCTTTACGCGTTTGTGAATAGCAGTCAAACCATACCCTGCCGATAAATAGACAATGGGGCTGTCTTCCAATAAAACACGTGCGAATTCATGGTAAATCTTCATGCGTTTGTCGGGATTCAATTCCAGACGTCCCTGCTCTAATAGCTTATCTACAGCAGGGTTGTTGTAGCCGATAAAGTTAAATTGTCCCGGTGCCTGCTGGCTTGAGTGCCAGATATTGTATTGATCGGGATCCAGGCCGAGGCCCCAGCCCAGTACTACAACGTCAAAATCACCGGTCTTGATAAAACGGCTGATAAAACTCGCCCATTCAATAGCCCGGATTTTGACATCAATGCCAACTTCTTTGAGTCGGCGTTGAATTAGTACGGCTGATTTTTCACGCTCTTTATTTTGGTTGGTTACGATTTCGAAAGAAAAGGGTTTGCCATTACGCATTAAAATACCATCGCTATTGCAACATATAAAGCCAGCTTCTTTAAGCAGAGCACGGGCCTTGGCCGGGTCGTAAGGATAAGGTACGAGAGCGGGGTTGCTCCAGCGTGTACCCGGTTTGTAAGGTGAAGCAATGTTAATACCTAGCCCCAGATAAACGCCGTCAATAATCTCCTGTTTATCAATGGCGTAATTAATCGCACGACGCACGCGTACATCGTCAAAAGGTTTATGTTTGAGGTTAAACCCCATATAAGTGTAACTATTGCCCAGCTCTTTATAGAGTGCGAGTTTTTGCTGTAATTCCGGGCGAGCAGGAATAATGCGCGAGTATTTGATTGGGTCCAAACCCATGAGATCGATATTGTCGGCCATCAGCTCCAGAAACTGGGCGGAGTTATCCGGGATAATACGTGTGATTAATTGGTCAATCCTGGCCTGGCCTAAAACGGAATTGGCGTTTCTGGATAATTTTAAATTTTCGCCGTGTGTCCAGCTATCTAGTTTGTAATAGTGGCTGCCGACAGGGTTTCGTGCAAAAGCAGTGGTGTGTAAGTCCTGTCCTTCAAGTAAATGTTTCGGCAGTATTTGCAAACCAGCCCAGCTGTCGAGTGCCGGCGCGTAAGCTTGATTGTAAGTCACACTAAATGTCAGTGCGTCTGGTGTTTCTGCTTTTTTAACCAGCTGAAAGTCAGAAGCGTAGGGACTGGCTGTTTTTTCATCCGTTACAGCATGCCAGGTAAACAGCACGTCCGCACTGGTAATCGGTTTGTTATCTGCCCATTTCAGGTTGGGTTTAAGCTTAAAGATAAGGGTTTTCTGATCGGCTGATATTTCCCAGTTTTTGACCAGATCACCTTCAAGCTCAAGGTTTTTATCGTATTTGAGCAAGCTGTTAAAGATATTGGAGGTGATCGCTGAAGAGGCGGACTCACCGGCAATCATCGAAATTAAACCGCTTGGCTCGGCAGTCATGGCGCTGATCAATGTGCCACCGGATTCAGGGGGGTAATTTTTATTGTAATTTATAGTAGGAGGGGTGGAGTCAGTAGAGGCCTTACACGCCAAGAGCAATAAAGAGACAAGTGTAATAGAAGCTGATTTTATAAAGCTTGAATGCAGGTTTGTCATCTTATGATGCTTAATTTAGACCGCATCGGATTGCATGATGGTCAGTTTGTTGCCGGGCTGAATATGATTGCTGGACATTTTGTTCCAACGTTTAAGATCAACGACTCCAACATCGAATTTTTCAGCGATGCTATGTAAAGTATCACCACGCTTCACGATATAGGTTTGTTTTTTATTCGTTTTTTTGCTATTTTCTGCTTGCTTGCTAGTCGACTTTTTAGCCGTTTCGGAATTAATGCTGAGCAACTGGCCAGCTTTCACCCGGCTAGTTTTTAGTGAGTTGGCCGTCATGATTTGTTTAACGCTTACACCATAGTGTTTTGCAATAGACTGCATCACCTCACCTTTTTTAACTTTGTGCGTGACGCTGTGTCGTTCTATTGGTTCGTTTTCATTAGTGCTCTCAGCGTTGCTTGATATGTTCTGACTACTGCTAAGATCTATATTGGCTGAACCTTGTTTCGCGTTAATTGGTTCAGTGTTAATTGAGTTGGAGTTGTCCGCTTCATCGGTTGCCGTGGTTTCTGATGCGCTAGCTACCTTGATTTTATTTGCATTAAAGTCAGTGCGGTTGCCATTAGGAACTAATATGGTAGAAGTTTTTTTGATTTTATTCTGTGCAGGCAAATCATTAACATCGCGTAATTGACCTACATGAATGCCAAATTTACTGGCAATCTTGTCCATGCGTTCGCCGCGTTTTGCAAAGTAAGTTTGCCAACTCACTAATGGTTTGTTGTAATTAGCCAGATTGGTTCTAAAAGTTTGTGCAGACAAAATCGGCAGCAGTAATTCAAGGTTTTTATTTTCGCTGGTAATCACAGGCCGGTTGTAGCTTGGATTTAGCGCAAGAAACTCTTCATCACTGATCTCTGCGAGTTTGGCTGCCAAGTGTGCATCCATTTGTGCTGGCGCTGTAACTTTGGCAAAGTAAGGTGTGTTGGCAATGGTTTGGATATTAAGACCGTAGTTGCCGGGGTTGGTCATCAGATTTTTAACCGCTTGCAGTTTGGGGACATAATTTTTAGTTTCCGGGGGCAGATTGAGGCTTTCAAAATCGGTAGGCAAGCCCAATTTGCGATTACGCTCAATTGCACGGGCAACGGTGCCTTCGCCGGCATTGTAAGCTGCCAGTGCTAAATCCCAAGCACCGAACATCGCGTGGAGTTTTTGTAAATAAGTCAGCGCTGCATCCGTAGCAAAGGTGATATTACGCCTGTTATCTACCCACCAGTTCTGCTTAAGTCCAAAATGTTTACCGGTTGATGGTATGAACTGCCAGATACCAGAAGCGCGGCTGGTAGAATAGGCATTCGGGTTGTATGCGCTTTCTATCATTGGCAGTAGCGCGATTTCGGTTGGCATGCCGCGTTTTTCAACTTCTTCAACGATATGAAACAAGTATCTTTGACTTCGCTCAACCATGCGTTTCACATAGTCAGGACGCGAGCTATACCATGCCTCATGCCGCTCAGTGAGACTTGATTGTGAATCCGGCATTGCATAACCATTTTTGATGCGTTGCCATAAATCGTTTCTTTCAACATCTGTTGAATTATCTGATATCTGCTGGCTGGAATCACTTAAATCAGTATCAAGTGCGTCGCCTAGCCGGCCGCCTCGTGCACTTTTTGGTGCGACACCCTCTCCATTGTTATAGACAGGGCTAGAGCCAACACTATAGGATGGGGCGATGCTATTACCATAAGCTGGACTTGCATTTTTCCTGGCAGCTTCTTTTGGATTGGCGTCACTTTGAACTTGATTTCCGATGCTGCCGAAATCACGCACTGCAGGTTTAAAACTATCATCAGAATAGATAATGATTTCATCACCGGCAACATTAGACTCTGCATGTAATGGGCTGCTAACAAATACGCTAGCCACGAATGTGCTTACGAAAAAACCGGAGAATTTAATTCCGAAAGACTTAATTCTGGCGAGACGTTGAATATTTCTGGTGAAATGACAAATGCGCAAAAATAATTGAAAACCCATAAAAACGCTCTTGATCATAATGTTGCAACATAGTAACGAACAGGTGCTTATTAAGTCAAGCAAATAAATAGCGTAAATTACTTTATAAATTAATTGTAACTATATGATTAATATATATTTCTAATCTCTCTTATCCTGCTGAAAACTTGCAGGCGTGTCGGTTTTTCCAGTCTGCTTGAAGTCTGAATTTCTTTTGAATCACATCTTAAAAAAGGATTTGTTGCGAGTTCTAAAGCAATGGTTGACGGTAGGCTGGGCAGCTCCGCATTCCGTAATGTTATCGTGTGTTGGCGTCGCTGCGTCAGGGCAGTATTGCCGGGTTCGAGTGACAATGCAAAGTTGATGTTTTGAAGCGTATATTCGTGGGTACAGTAAACTTGCGTGTCCGTTGGCAATGCTGTCAGTTTTTCCAGTGATGTCATCATTTGTAATGGTGTACCTTCAAACAGGCGGCCGCAGCCTGCGCCAAATAAGGTATCTCCACAAAAAAGCCATTTTTGGCCGTTATGTTCAATATAGTATGCAATATGGCCAAGCGTGTGGCCCGGCACATCCAGTACGCGAGTATGTGGTAACCAATCACTGCATTTAACCGTATCAGGCTCACTCACTGGCTTATGTTTAAAGTCGTAGTGCTCTAACCTCGGTGCAAACACTTTTGCATTAGGGTATTTCGCCACTAACTCATTAACACCATCAATATGGTCGTGGTGATGGTGGGTGATTAATATGGTTTCTAATTTCAACTTCAGTGTTTTTAATGTGCTGAACACGGGTGTTGCATCACCTGGATCCACAACAATGGCTTGATTGCTGTCATGAATCAGCCAGATGTAATTATCCTTGAAAGCCGGAATTGGAATAATTTGTAATTGATGTTGCATATCGACTATCATTTGTTTAAGCGCTTCAAATGTCAACAAGATTAACTTCAGGATAATTTGGAATATTAGCCATTCAATGAATTCACAGATGAATCAACATGAAGTAAGCAATCCGCAGCATCAGTGGTTCGACACTGCGCTTGGGCGGTATTTGAAGCAAGAAGAGCAAGCTTTGTACGATAAAGCTGTTTTTGATTTATTTGGCTTCAATGCGCTGCAGATGGGCTGCCTGCAAATGGATTTATTGCGTAATTCCCGTATTGCTAATCGGTATAAATCCTCGGAGTTTGCGATGTCGTCGCTAGACAGCGATTTGTACTGCTGTGATGATTTTTTGCCGTTTGCAGATACGAGTCTGGATCTTCTGCTGCTGCCGCATCGTCTTGAATTCAGCGAGCGCCCGCACCAGACGCTGCGCGAGGCTGAACGAGTGATGATGCCGGAAGGGCATTTGCTGATATCCGGCTTTAATCCTTTCAGTTTCTGGGGCGCTGTATCAGGATTTAAAAATATATTATTCGGTAAGTCATGCGTTAAAACATTTCCGTGGAATGGCAAATTTATAGGACTGACGCGGTTAAAAGATTGGCTTTCACTATTGGGGTTTGAAGTTTTATCCGTGCAAATGTGCTGCCACATTCCGCCATTTGAACAAGATGCGTGGCATAAGCGACTTGGTTTTATGCATAAGCTTGGTTCGAGATGGCTGCCCATTCTGGGGGGCGTATATTTTATCGTCGCAAAAAAACGCGTGGTCTGCATGACTCCGCTCAAACCAAACTGGAAAAATTCACCGTTAAAGTCCAGTCTGGTTGTGCGGCCAACGCAGCGCAAGCCTAGTCAAAGCAGGGGATTAAAACCCCATGATAAAAATCATTGTGAACAGTAAAAGGTCATTATTTGCGATTTCTTCTGAATGCCTGAAATACAAATCCTACGAATGCAAACGCGCCTATACTGAACACAATGTCACCAGGAACACGGGCCCATACAAAAGCTTCCATTAAGGTGCTGTGCATGAAATCAGCCGAGCGGGCATAGGCATAGTAGTGTTTGACACTGGCGTAGGTTTGCCATAGTCCCTGGGGTAACAGCGACAAGAAAGTCATCATTGCCAACCCGATGTTCAATGACCAGAAGGTGATTTTTAACAGTTTATGGTTCCACTGCCGGATATCGGTCAAACCGCGCATGCAGTAAAGCATCAAGCCGATACCAAGCATGCCGTAGACACCGAATAAGGCGGCGTGACCATGGTTCGCGGTGGTATTAAGGCCTTGCATATAGTAAAGTGCGATTGGCGGGTTGATTAGAAAGCCGAATAAACCTGCGCCAATCATGTTCCAGACCAGAACCGCGCTAAAAAACATAAACGGCCAATGATAGGCTTTTTCCCAAAGTGCCTGTTTATCTAATTTTGCATGATTATAGGCTTCAAAACCAACAACCAGTAACGGCACTACTTCAAGTGCTGAAAAGGTAGAGCCCAATGCCAATACTGCGAGCGGAGTGCCGCTCCAGTATAAATGGTGAAATGTACCCAGCACGCCGCCACCGAGAAAGATGATAGTGGCAAATAGAACCATAATGGCAGCTACTGAGGAGCGTAACAAGCCCATGCGTACGAACAGGGCTGAGATTATTGCAGTAGCAAAAACTTCAAAAATACCCTCAACCCACAGATGTACAACCCACCAGCGCCAGTATTCCATGATGCTGATGTGTGTGTGCTGTCCCCACATCAGGCCGGCACCATACAGCAGGCCGATGGAAATGGTCGAGACTATTACAAGGAATACCAGCGAACCGCTGTGCTTTTGTTGCAGTGCTGGCCATAGAGCTCTTAATACGAGCATGACCCACAGCAGCAAACCGATAAATAGATATATCTGCCAGAAACGGCCAAGGTCGATATATTCGTAGCCTTGGTGTCCAAACCAGAAATTGATTTTCAGGTTGCTGATAAATCTGTGTACTGCCAGCCATTGACCTGCGAAAGAGCCACCTACAATGATCAGTAAACTGAAAAATAAAAAATTGACACCATGACGCTGGAGTTTTGGTTCATACCCTGATAGCAGTGGCGCAACATAGAGTCCGGTTGCAAGCCATGCGGTCGCAATCCATAACACCGCCAGCTGTGTATGCCAGGTGCGGGTAATCACATATGGTAAATAGTCAACCAGCGGCAGGCCATAAAGTCCTTGGCCTTCTACAGCATAATGCGCGGTGACGATTCCTAGTAAAACCTGGGCGGCGAACAATGCTGTGACAATCCAGAAATATTTTGCAGTGGCCCGCATCGACGGCGTGATTGCTGCAGCCTGTAAGTAATCTTCTTTAGCAAATCCTGCTTCCGGCTCAAGGTCTGCGCGCCAGTTGTCGTATTGGCGCACGTAGTACCAGACTAAACTGCCTACGCCTGCAAGCAGCAGCAGAATGGAGATGATGCTCCACATAAATACGCTGGCGCTGGGTGTGTTGCCGACTAATGGATCGTATGGCCAGTTGCTGGTATAACTGATGTCGTCACCGGGTCGGTTGGTGACAGCGCTCCAGGCAGTCCAGAAAAAGAAAGCCGTCAATGCATGCGCATCTTCGTTGTTAATGGCTGAGTGCAGAGGAAAAGCATAATCGCGGCGAAGCTTAAGAAAGTCATGTTGAGCTTGGAATAGGCCTTGGTAGTGCTTGGCGACACTGTGAATGGCCTGGGCGCGTTCCACACTTACCGTAATCACGCCAGTAGCGGGATTAAATGTATTCTCACGCAATTGCTCCCTTAGCATGGCCTCGTGCAATTCATTCCGGGCATTTTCGGATATGGGTTTTTTTAGAATATCTTTGTCAGCGATCAGTGAGAGTAAGGCTTCTGCTTCGCGGTGCAGCCAGTCAGCGCTCCAGTCAGGCGCAAGATAAGCGCCGTGCCCCCAGATTGACCCCTGCTGCATGCCGCCTAGAGATTGCCAGACGTTTTGACCTCGCTGAATATCTGCACCGGTGAACAGCACCACGCCGGTTGATGTTTCTACGCTCTTGGGAATAGGCGGTGATTTAAGGTAAATTTCATTGCCGAAATAAAGCAACACCGTGAACATGACAATCATGCTGGTTGTTAAAATCAGCCATAACCGCTTGATTGTGAAGGTGGTTCTGTATGTTTCCATTTCACTCCCCCTTGTAACTGTTTTTAATTCGGGCACTTTTCATGGTTTGACAGTGCAGAGTCTGACCGTGAAACAGGTGATAACTGATTCCAAAGAACTGTAAGCTTAATATTGAGGCGTTATTTTAAGAATATATACTGATACGAAATGTTGAAGCTAAACGCGCACTAACTCTTCCAGGTGAGGTAAAAGTTCAGAATGTCTTTGCACATGAAAAATGTAACGCGGTACATCACGTTCTGTAGATTGGGCCATAAAGGGTTCCCCCCAGAAGCTGAGTAGCGCTTCAGGGCCTCCGCTAAGCTGGCTATCGGCCATAATGTATGAAACAGTTTTGCTCAAATTGCTCCAGCGGGGCTCTCTAACTTTTGAGCTGTGGGTGCAACCGGCGATTCTAGGCCGTATTACGTCTTGCCATAGTGCCTTCTGGCTTTCATCCAGAACAAACTGAATTGAAGAGACCATCGGGTTGTCAATTGCAGATCCGAGTAGTGCATCGAAAAGAGGTTGAGGCTTATACATGGACAGGCAGACGTTAAACCAGATTGTGTCTCCGCTCATATGCTTGATAAATTGCTCGTTTGCGGAGCGCAAATGGCGCGGGCCGATTAATATCACATCAGGCAGGTTCATGGCTGCTTGCAGTTTGTTAACTGCATGCGCTGTCTTATCAACCTGTTCAGCGGTCAGTTCATTGTTTCTTGTGTGGCGCATGAAATTGATGAAGAGTAACCCCATCAGTGCAAGAATAATTGGCAAAATGACATGCTCATCAACTATATGCAGTAGATGTAACGCAATAGCAGATACCGCAGCAATGATTCCCGCAATGGCATCCCATTCAATGTTGAGAAAACGTTTTAATTTCATATGCGGCATACCTTGGATGCTCTAACGGATTAGATTAAACCATAGTGCATAGCTGAGTATGTTAGGGAACACCAGTTTAGTCAATATTTCACCCGGTTTGGATCGGCAGCATATACTTTGAGTACCTCCAATGCCTCAGCATCAAGAACCTGGATTTCGGGTATCTGGCGTTGTTCCAGCGGCTTTGCCAGTTGCTCATAGATGAATCTGTCATCGAAGCCGATTTCAGCTGCGTCCTGGACGCCGAACCCGTAGAATATGCGATCAATTCGAGCCCAGTAGATGGCGCCGAGGCACATTGGGCATGGTTCCCCGCTGGTGTAAAGATCGCAGCCGCTAAGGTTGAAGGAGTTCATTCGCTTGCAGGCATCACGAATCGCCATTATTTCACCATGTGCAGTGGGGTCGTTGCTGGCGATTACCCGGTTCCAGCCTTCTCCAATAATCTCGCCATTTTTGACAATGACTGTTCCAAAAGGTCCTCCGTCGCCAGCTTGCATACCTTTGCGCCCCAGTTCGATTGCATGACGCATGTATTTTTCTGCCTGTTTCTTTTCAAAAGAACTCATTGGATTCCTCCATTACGATGACAATATCACCAACCGCTTTTTAACCTACTTGTTTAAATATTAAACCTGCATCAGTGTTTTTCTAATTTCAAGCTCATCCAGGCCTTTGCCAATAATCACAATGCGTGATTCAGGCTTATCTTCATTCCAGCCTTCCAGTAAAGTCGGTGGATAGGGTGTGAAATGCACCGCATGAATGGCTAGCGGTGCAGGCTGGTCATCTGTATGAATAATACCTTTTAAGCGCAGCAATTTTTCGCCATGCGTCTGGCATAGTTTAAGGATTACGGGCTTCAGGTCGCGCCAATTGAGCGGTTTAGGCATAGTGACGGTAAAGCTGGTGATGCCATCATCATGTGTTTTTTGTGGAAGCGTACCTTTTGGCAGCTTAGTTTTATCTGGCGCACGCAGCCAACGCTGCGGCTCTGGCTGCTTGGTTGCAATGTCAAATAAGCCGACATCAATCACAAATGCAGGGTCCAGCTCGCCATGTACAACTTTATGCTGTGTAGCACCTGGGTTGAGAGTGCTGAGCTTTTCCTCTAAAGCGCTGATTTGTTCGGCACTCGCTAAATCGGTTTTGGTCAGGAGCAACACATCAGCCACGGCGGCCTGTTTGAGGGCTTCTTTATTCGCGGCTAATTGTTCCAGACCATAAATGCTATCTATGGTCACGACCACTGCGTCCAGTCTGTAGGTGGATTCAATGACCGGTTCATTCATCAGGTTAGCCAGTATCGGGCCAGGGTCTGCCATGCCGGTAGTTTCGATGACCAGGCGTTTGAATTCAGGAACAGCCTGCAGTGCACGCTTGAAAAACAAATCGCGCATGGTGTCAGCCAGCTCGTTTTTTAGAGAGCAGCATAAGCATCCCGAACTGAGGAGCACGGTATTGTCGGCAATATGTTCGCTTTCTATGTTTTGCGCCAGGTTGCTGTTGGCAAAAACCTGGTCAAGCCCGGCATCGCCCAGTTCATTGATGATGATGGCGGTGTCGCGCATTGCCGGGTGATGCAGCAACTTGTTGAGCAGGGTTGTTTTACCACTACCTAAAAAACCTGTAAGTAGAGTGACGGGTATTCTGTTATCCATAATTTATTCAGTTTTATTGTACTTTGCGGGCTTAAATTTATTTTGTATCAAAGCGAATTGGCCATTACAAGGTAAAATGTGCGAAGTTTGATGACCTCTCACTTAACACACTCAAATTTAATTTATCCAAAACCCTAATCCACGGCACAGTATGAATGTATTTTTTGAAGAAGACGGCAGTTTTAAAGTTGCCTCTATCATGACCGAAACGCAGGGTTCTATGCAAATAGAATCTGCAAGCGGCAAGCGCAGTAAAATCAAAACCAACAATGTTTTGATGCGTTTTGAAGCACCTTTGGCGGGATTTCTTGAAGCAGCGAATGCCGAGGCTGAAACCCTGGATCTGGATTTTTTATGGGAGTGCTGTAGCGAGCCTGAGTTTGGATTTGAAGAGTTTGCCGAGGATTATTATGGGCGCAAACCAACGCCAATAGAAGCTGCTGCGATTGCAACTAAACTGCACAGCGCACCAGTGTATTTCAACCGCAAAGGCAAGGGCCGCTACAAGGCCGCACCTGCTGAAATTTTGAAAGCCGCGCTCGCCGGACTTGAAAAAAAGCGCTTATTGGCAGAAAAAATGGCCAGCTTTATCGCGCAGCTTAAAGCGCACACCATGCCTGAAGAATTGATGCAAAAGCTGGATATGTTGCTGTACGAACCTGATAAAAACTCTTTTGAATACAAAACGCTGGATGCTGCGGCGAGCGAACTGCATCTGAGTCACATCAAGCTGTTGCATGCGTGCGGTGCCATTCCATCGATTCATGATTATCACTTGGGTGCATTTTTACGCGAGTATTTCGCCAAAGGCACGGATTTCAGTACAAATGAAACCCCTATCGCACCAGCTGACTTGCCACTTGCCGATGTGGAAGCATTCAGTATTGATGACAGCACGACAACCGAGATTGATGATGCGCTTTCGATCAAGTCATTGGCTGACGGCACGACCCGGGTAGGGATTCATATCTCTGCGCCCGCGCTGGGTATTGCGGTTGATAGTCCTTTGGATATTGAAGCTATGCACCGTTTGTCTACGGTGTATATGCCAGGGCATAAAATCACCATGCTGCCCGAAACAACGATCCGGCCATTCAGTTTGGATGCGGGCGAGATTAAGCCGGTGTTATCACTGTACCTGCATGTGGCCGCAGATTTAACGATTTTGCAGCGTGACAGCAAAGTCGAGCGCATTAAAATTGCCGATAATTTACGACATGATGCATTGGAACCTTACTTCAATGAGGCTACATTACAAGCCGATAGCGGGCATCCATATTGGTCCAAGCTGCTGTTTTTGTTTAATCTGGCTGAATCATTAGAAAAAGCTCGCGGCAAATATGACCCTACAAAACCGCCGCAAGTTGATTACAATTTTTATGTGAATGATGGAAAAGTCAGTATCGTCAGCCGCCATCGCGGTTCGCCGATGGATAAAGTCGTGGCGGAACTGATGATAGAGGCAAACAGTCAATGGGGCGCATTGCTGGCAGCGCATGAAGTACCAGGGCTGTATCGCGCGCAATCTGGTGGCAAGGTGTATATGACCACTAAAGCAGAGCCGCATCAAGGGCTGGGAGTGGCCCAGTATACATGGAGTACGTCACCTTTGCGTCGTGCGGTTGATTTGATTAACCAGCGGCAGATTATCAGTGTCGTGCAGAATACCGAGCCTGCTTATCCGCCTAATAGTGATGCGCTTACCACGCATATGCGTAACTTCGAGCTTACATACAAAGCTTATAATGA
>JBAQME010000159.1:0-4095 GCA_049302535.1 Methylotenera sp. | reverse complement strand
CTTCCGTTGCATACTTGCGCGAGCAGATTATGTCTGCAGATGCGCTGATTATTGCAAGCCCGGAGTATGCGCATGGCATAACTGGCGTCATGAAGAATGCGCTTGATTGGATGGTTGGCTGTGAGGCCTTTGTTAATAAGCCAGTTGCTTTACTAAATGCTTCGCCAAGGGCGGTACATGCTCACGCTGCCTTGAGAGAAACTGTTTCTGTCATGTCCGCCCGGATTATCGAAAATGCATCCATTGCTGTACCCATTCTTGGCTCTAATCTAAGTGAAGATGGAATTGTGCTTCATCCCGAAATTTCAGCATCGTTGAGAGCAGCACTGGCTGCATTAGCTGTTGCTGTTGACGCCGTGCCTATTTGAGGGTGTATATTAGCTGTAAATCCAGCAAACTAGTGGTACCCGGATGGCTGGTTATTCAACACGAATGCGTGATTTATGCGGGGCATTCTTTGCCAGCCAGTCCCATAGAATCGGCGGAATCAGGCGCATCAGCCTTGCTACCCACCCCATTTGCCATGGAATCACCACAAAACGGCGCTTATTTTCAATGGCATCTACAAACTTGCCGGCGGCAATATCAGCATCCATTAAAAAAGGCATTTTGTAACTGTTAATATCGGTCATCGGCGTGCGGATATAGCCCGGCGCAATGGTGGTAACTGCAATGTCATGGTGAGACATTTCAACGCGCAAGCTCTCTAAATAAGCAATAGCAGCAGCTTTGGAAGCGCTGTAAGCCCCTGCACCGGGCAGGCCGCGTATGCCTGCAACGCTGGCAATGCCTACTAGCTGACCTTGACCAGTTTTGCGCATCGCTGCAATAAATGGCTGGAAAGTATGGACCAGGCCAAGCACGTTAATATCCATCACTGCCTGAAATGCGGCAATATCTTCTTCATGTTCTGTTAAGGTGCCGCTGCTTACACCGGCATTTGCAATGACGATGTTGGGTGTGCCGTGCTGCAGCATAAAGTCTGTGGCGGCGCTGGTAAGCGCACCGTGATCGCGTACATCCAGCGGGTAGATTGTACATTTGATGTTGTAGGTTGTTTCTAAAGTTCGCTGCAAGTCTTGTAAGTGCTCACTGCGCCTGGCAGCCAGACCTATTACCGCTTTTTTGTTCTGGTATCTTTTTGCATATTCATGTGCAAGCGCATTACCTATACCACTTGATGCACCAGTGATAAAAACTTTCATAGAAAAATCCTAAAAAAATAGCCCGAAGATAGATGTAAAAAGCCCGTTTTACCACGAGGTAGAAACGGGCTAAATTAAGCAAATTACCAATTTAAAATCTTTTTGTAAAAAGTTTTAAACCAGTTCGTAGCTTCAGTTACTTTTTTGCAGGTGCTGCTGCCTTCGCTTTGTCTGCGCGAATGTTTGCAATAATGTAATCAGCTGTTTTTAAGGCTGCATCATTGTTGCCTGCCATGGTGCTGGAGGTGATGAACTGGCCGTTAATGATTATGCTGGGTACGCCGGTTGCGCCGGAAGCACGAAAGATATTTGCAGCACGGTTCAATTGCGTGTTGGTGGTGAATGATTTGAAAGCTTCTTCAACTTTGATTTTATCTAAACCGCTTTGTTTGGTTACCCAGTCAATGGCTGCTTTTTCGTCAGTAGGGTTCAGTGTTTTTTGCTTATGGATTGCATCGAACAAAGGGGTGTGTAATTTTTCCAGCACACCTAATGTTTCCATGGCGAAGTAAGCTTTTGCCATTGGTGCCCATGATTGATTCGGTAAGCCTGGCACGCGTTTAAATGTTACGTCTGCCGGCAGTTTCTTAACCCATGCGTTAATTGGAGTTTCCATGGCGTAGCAATGGCCACAGCCATACCAGAACAGCTCGGTCACTTCGATTTTGTTTGGGCTGTCGGTAGCAATTGTTTGCACAGTTCTATCAAATTCCCTGCCCATTTGCGGATCTGCCGCCATCACATTAAATGAGGCAAGCAACATTAAAGCGGTGAATAATTTTTTCATTAATATTTTTCCTTTTGAACTATCTTTAAATTCGTCGGTTATATGATTAAGTGTAAATACCGTGCCTACAAGAACGTATTGATTAAGCGTTTGGCTGACAAATTAATTTTAACGGCATCAATAATAATCAAGTGTTTCTTAAATGTCTAAGCAAGGTTAAGAAAATATGGACCAGCTTTTATGTTATTGGTTTTCATTATTTACTTTAATTAAATCAGTTTTAAAACCATTGCTTGCTAAATCATTTTTAGTTTTGTTGATTTGATCCAAGCTGTTTAATGGACCCACCCGCACGCGATGCCAAACCCCTTTGTCTGGGATGGTAGCGGTTTGCACTAAAGCCTCAAATCCTTGCAGCGCAAGTTTTGCCTTCATGTTGTCTGCTTCTTCTTCGGTCTGAAAGGCGCCTACTTGTAAATAGTACGTGTATTGCACCACCGGCTGTGGTTGCTTAATGTCTTCAGTGGTTACTTTGCTTTCGCTACCGGGCAAAATAGTGTAAAAATCAAAACGTGTTTTGTCGTCTTTGTTATTATTTTGCGCATTGGAATCTGCTGGTTTTTGAATCTCGGTATCATCGTTTGAATCAGATGATTTTTTTGCGTCTTCTGCAATTTTTTCTGAAACAGGTTTCTTGGTGTTCGCTAACTGTGTAAATGGGTTCTCGCCACCTTTAATAAACATCACTACTGCCAGCGACGCGGCTACCCCCAGTAAAAATCCAACCAATAAACCAGAAAAAAATGGACTGCCCTTGCTTGGTTTTTTAGTGCGTTCGGGGCTAGGTTTGTAATCTCTGCTCATCATTAATCCTTATCTTTCATTCAACTGTGTTTTAGTGGCACTCTAAGTTTTAGAACGTCTCTAAAATTGAAATTACATTTTTTGTCTGGCCTCAACGCCAAGTAAATCCAGGCCGTTTTTAAGTACTTGCTGAGTCGCGTTAATTAAACTTAACCGCGCCAATTTAAGATGCTCATCATCAATCAAAAATTTATATTCATTGTAATAACTGTGCAAGTCACTCGCTAATTCTTTTAAATAGTTGGCAATAACGTGTGGTGCCAGATCGCTAGCTGCATTTGCGACGATTTCAGGGTATTCGCTCAGGCGTTGCATCAGTGCAGTTTCGTGTGATGTATTCAAAGGACTTAAGTCCGCATGAATTAAACCTGCAACATCGCCATTCCATTGACTTAGCACACTGCAAATGCGCGCATGTGCATACTGAATATAATAAACGGGATTGTCGTTACTCTGGCTGCGTGCCAGATCAATATCAAATACCAGCTGTGAGTCTGCCCGGCGTGCAGCTAAAAAGTAGCGTGTCGCGTCGCAGCCTACTTCTTCAATCAAGTCGCGCAATGTCACATAACTGCCGGCACGTTTGGACAGTTTGACTTCTTCGCCGCCGCGCATCACGGTCACCATCTGGTGCAGTACGTAATCGGGCCAGCCTTTCGGAATGCCTATATCCAGAGCCTGCAAGCCAGCACGGACGCGGGTAATGGTGCTGTGGTGGTCAGCGCCCTGCTCGTTAATCACGCGTACAAAGCCGCGTTCCCATTTCTCGGTGTGGTAGGCAATATCAGGTACAAAGTAAGTGTAACTGCCATCTGTTTTACGCATTACGCGGTCTTTATCATCGCCAAAGTCAGTGGTTCTGAGCCAAAGCGCATCATTGTCTTCGTAAGTGTGGCCGCTGTTGACCAGTGCCTGCACGGTCTGCTCAACCTTGCCATTTTTGTAAAGCGCGCTTTCGAGTGAAAACACGTCAAATTCAATCTGAAACGCTTTTAAATCCAGATCCTGTTCATGACGCAAGTACGCCACGCTGAATGCACGGATTGATTCCAGATCGTCGATGTCACCGCTGGCAGTGACTTCGATGTCATCCGCAACCACGGTGTGTTTGGTTAAAAAGGCCGCGGCAATATCATTGATGTATTCGCCGCGATAGCCGTTCTCAGGAAAACTTTCATGTTCGGTCGAAATGCCCTTGCAGCGCGCCAGCACTGAAATGGTGAGGTTATCAATCTGCGCGCCGGCATCGTTGTAGTAGAACTCACGTGTCACATCCCAGCCGTTTGCATCCAGCAAACG
>JBAQME010000158.1:0-3482 GCA_049302535.1 Methylotenera sp. | reverse complement strand
CTTAAATTTTTCTCGCGTGCCAGCACTTGTGCCGATGAGCGCAATATACCTAATGGCGTTCTAATTTCGTGGCTCATGGCAGCAGCCATTTCACCCGCCACAGCCAATTTTGCTGCACGCGTTAAATTCTCTTTGGAAAGGGTTAAATCTTCGATCATTTTGCCAAAGGCATTAGTCAAGGCGCGCACTTCCAGCGGCCCCCCGGCAGGTGGCAAAGCACCTTGCGATGAAAAGCGCATAAATCGATTAGCATAACCCGTGAGCCTGGCCAGCGGTCTGGTAATGCTACGCGACAGCGGGGTGGCAATGACGGTAGCCAGAAATGCAGTCACTACCAACAAGAAAATGAACATATAACCCATGCGATGCACCGGGGCCATGACCACTGAGCGATATTGTGAAATCTCTACTTGCCAGTTAAAAATAGGAGCCCTTGTCAAACCATTCCCGTTTGAACGTACTGACACATCGTGTGAGGTAATAATCTTCTGCCATTCAGCAGTTTGCGCCAATATATTGCCTTGCTGATCCAGCAATGCGGCAGCACTGCCATGGCTTTGTGTGTTTTTTAGTATTTTTTCAATGCTCGCCCAGTCAAAAATCGCCCATAAAACACCTATTTTTTGGTTATCCAAATCCATAATTTCACTGGAAATAGGCAAGTGATGTTGACGTATGGAAGACAATAACAATGGATGCTGTGCCACTTGAATATTCATCCAGGGCTGCATGGCGGGTGCAGGCTGCCCAATTTGTTTAGGTTCACTGGAGGCAATCACCACATTGTCCTGATTAACCACGTACAGTCCTTGGTAAACGCCACGGTAACTTACTTTAAGTTCACCAAGAAAATGTGACAGGCGCTTATCCACATCGCCTATACGAGCCTCATGCATGACATCCAGGCGACTCCAGGAGGCTACGTTTTGCAACCGCTCGAACATCATGCTATCTACTTCGCTCAAGGCTGCAATAGCGCGAGTTTGCATGTCGCGCTCGATTTCATCACGCAACACGGTACGTGCCTGGAAAAATGCAAGCAGCGTCACAATCAGCATGGGGAGCAAGGCGGTAAGAAAAAAGCCCAACTGCAACAACTGCCTTACCGAAAGTGACTTATTTAACATGGGCGCCTGTAGGGTATCGTGTACAATTTGGCTATTATCATTTGTAGCAGTCATACACCATGATTCAACAAAAAGTTAAAGAAATTTACACCCGCTTAAGGCACCAAGCTGCTTATGCGTTAAAGCTGGTAGTTTATGCGGGCAGTGTAGCCTTGCTAACCACACTATGCAAGGTTGCTCATGCGGACGAACCGGCAGGTGGCGCCCCTTCTGGTTTTAAGCTTGGCGGCTATTCAAGTTTAAACGCAAACGTGCCGCTGGATGGTAGCACAGAGTTCAGGGTGGATGACGTTAGCCTGATGTTGAGCTGGGAAAATGACGGCCGGCTCAAATTTTTTGGCGAGCTGGAATTAGAACGGCCTTTAGCCTTTAATGAAAACAAACGTTTTAATCACAAAAACTTCTTTTTTGATGTAGAGCGACTTTACCTTGATTATAATCTTTCAGAAAAAGTTAACGTCCGTACCGGGCGATTTTTAACGCCGGCAGGCCGCTGGAATTTACTGCATGCTGCACCGCTGGTATGGACAGCCTCGCGTCCGCTTGCTACCAGCAAGTTGTTTCCGACAGCTGTAAACGGTTTAATGTTATTTGGTACGGAACCTTATGAAGCACAAGGTCAAGCCTTGGAGTACTCATTCTATGTTGAAGCCCTGAAAGACCAGGTTCGAAATAACGATGAAACCATCTTCAAAAATGTAGCCGGAGCGCACTTCACATTAACCAATCAGCTAAATTTAGGTTTAAGCCTTGCCACGTTTACCGAAGATACACCCGCCGGACCTAACTACCGCATGGTAGGCCTGGATTTTATAACTCACATTAAAGGCTGGGAGTTAAGTGGCGAGGGCTTTCAACGCTTCACCGGCGGTGGTAACAACGGTGGCAGTGGCGCTTATCTGCAAAGTGCAGCACCACTGGGCAATAATTGGTATTGGCTCACGCGTCTTGAAACATTCCAGCGCCCCCAGGAAGTCTCCGGTGAACGTTGGGTTTTAGGCCTCACCAAACGCATCACGCCGCAACAGCTACTTAAAATGGAATTTGTCGGCGGCAGTGGCGATTTCACCGATGTCCCACGTGGTTTTGTCGGTTCATTTGCGGTGCTGTTCTGATGCGAGTGCTTTTTACACATACATTGGCGGTACTTTGCACATTTTATAGCATAACTTTCGCACACCTGAGTTATGCTGAAGAGGCGCGCCAGCTCGCCGTTATCGTATCAAGCAACCCGGAAACTGCAGTCATTCAGCAACTAGCTTCACGTGAACTAAGCCTGATCTTCTGGCGAAAAAAACAATACTGGCAGGGTGGTGCGCGCATACATCCGGTCAATTTACATGCCGAGCATCCACTACGACTCTATTTTTCAAAAACAGTATTGGGCAATTTGCCAAATGAGCAAGCTGATTATTGGAACGGTTTATACTTTCATGGCACAACTCCGCCTTACAGCGTGCAATCGGAAGAAGCCGTGCTGCGTTATGTAGCCTCTACCAAAGGTGCCATCGGCTATGTTGATGCCTGCAAACTTGATGAGCGCGTAAAGCCGGTTTTATGGATCGATAACAACGGCATCAGTACCAGCAAGCCTGCGCTTTATTGCTCACCTTGATGAAGGCTTTTGTCTTCGTTTAAATCGCCACGCTTATAGGCGCGTGCAGCAGTCTGATAATAGGCAATCGCTTCATTTAGCAGTGTTCCATTCATGGGTGCCGGTGTAGATTCTAAAGTTACAGGATCTACCTGGTACGCCACCGTTTTTTGCTTAGGCGATAGCACAATCAACGTATTGTCTTTATAGTACCCCAGCTCTTGATAATTACTAATAAATGCGCGCTCAGGGATTTTTTCTCGGCTGGCCTTAAATAAAGATTGTCCGAAAAAATGCTGACTGCCCTTTACTCCCAAAATATCCAGTAATGTAGGGGCTATGTCAATCTGACTCACCACGCGTGAATAGTGCCCTGCAGGCAATAAATCGGGCGCGTAAAAAAACAACGGAATATGGTATTTCTCAACCGGTAATTTGGTTTTACCTGCAGCTGACGAGCAATGATCAGCCACAATCACGAACAGGGTATCTTTAAACCAGGGCTTGCTTTTAGCACTCTCTATCAGCTGGGCAATCGCGTAATCGGTATACTTTACCGAACCTTCCCTGTGTCCTTGCGGTAAATCAATTTTGCCTTCCGGAAAGGTAAATGGACGATGGTTTGACGTCGTCATGATGTGTGCAAAAAACGGGGTTGGTGCCTTCACATGGTCATCAATGATTTTGATTGAGTTATTAAATAAGCTTTCATCATCGATGCCCCAGACGTTTTCAGCTTGAATCGTGCTTTTATCAAAATC
>JBAQME010000157.1:0-13685 GCA_049302535.1 Methylotenera sp. | reverse complement strand
GGCGTGGGCAGATGGACGTTTGTTGAGAGAGCGCTTATCTAAGGTGCGCGGGCGAGCCAAGTTTCAGGGGTTTGACAAGATTATGCCAGGCAACATGATCAAAATAACAGGTGTAGGCGAGCGCTTTGAAGGTGAAATTTATGTGTCGGGAGTACGGCATAGCGTAGCTAACGGTAATTGGGAAACTGATGTGCAGTTTGGATTAAGTTCCGAATTGTTTTCCGATACGTATGCTGTGCACGTTCAGCCTGCCGCGGGATTAATTCCCGCCGTGAGTGGATTGCAGATTGGCATTGTAACAGCACTGGAAAGCGACCCGGCCGGGGAAGACCGCATCAAGGTTAAATTGCCAATGGTAAGTACCACGGAAGAGGGCGTCTGGGCACGGCTTTCTACGTTGGATGCCGGTAAGGAACGCGGTACTTTTTTCCGCCCGGAGATTGATGATGAAGTGATTGTCGGTTTTTTAAATGATGACCCACGGCACCCAGTTGTATTGGGCATGGTTCACAGCAGTAATCATAATGCGCCGCAACCTGCAACAGATAAGAATCATATAAAAGGCTACGTGAGTCGTGAAAAAATGAAAATGACTTTTGACGATGAGAAAAAAATCATGAGCTTTGAAACACCTGAAGGTAACAAGATGGTGTTTTCTGAAGAAGATAAGGGCATTGTTATTCAAGATCAAAATGGCAATAAAATCACCATGAATGATAGCGGCATTCAGATTGAATCGGCCAAGGATCTTACTTTTAAAGCGAGTAAGGATGTAAAGCTGGAAGGAATGAATGCCGAGCTAAAAGCACAAACTGGATTAAAGCTGGCTGGCACTGCTACGGCTGAGCTTTCTGGTGCGAATGTGAGTGTGAAGGGCAGTGCTAGCACAGTGGTCAAAGGCGGGGTGGTTCAGATAAATTAATACAGGTATAGCAGCATGTAGGGCGATTTTATTGATACAGAATCGATGGTTTTTTAGGGGAATAATTAATGCTTCCAGCCGCGAGAATTACCGACATGATAGTAAGTCCAGCCACTTCTGGCGCGCCTGTGCCAATCATTCCACCCGGCGCGCCAACAGTCCTGATTGGCGGCTTGCCTGCAGCGCGCATGGGCGATTCATGCGGGGCCGATGTGATTATTAAGGGGTCTGCCACCGTACTTATAGGAGGAATGCCCGCTGCTCGCATCACTGACTCAACCGCTTCCGGCGGTGCGATTATGCCGCCAGGTGCGCCAACAGTGTTGATTGGTGGTTAGTGTGGGCAGTTTATTACATACAGCAGGTGGAAAATAATGGATCGCCCATTTTTAGGTAGAGGTTGGTCGTTTCCTCCCACCTTCAACCAAAGCTTTCATGGCGTGGAAATGTTATCGCAAGAGGCCGACATTGCTTCGAGTTTAGAGGTGTTATTGACCACCGCACTTGGTGAGCGGGTAATGCTGCCAGAGTTTGGCTGCAATTTGAATACCTTAATGTTTGAATCTTTAGACACGCGTATGAAAACATTGATGGCAGATAACATTGAATCAGCTATTTTGTATCATGAATCACGCATAGTGCTGGAAAAAGTGCAGTTAAATGATAGTAATCAAAACGAAGGCGTGGTGTGGATTGAGATAATTTACCGTGTAAAAAGCACGAATTCACGTTTTAACTTTGTGTTCCCATTCTACAAGTTAGAGGGTACCGATATTAATCTGGCACTAAAAATTAATCAGTTAGCGGATGGAGCATAGGTGATGAGTGACGATTGCTCACAAAATCTGGATCCGCTAAAACTGGTACGCGAAGGTACCAACCAGGCGCAACGTTATCTGCCTGAGTTGGCACCTAGCTATGCACAAGTCAATGAACACGGTCCCGAGCACTGCATGGTGTTCGCTCAGGCGTACGCAGCATTTCTGAAATTTTATGATAGTAACAATACATTTTCGGGTAATTGGCAGGGTTTTTTTAGTGAAGATGTTTCTGTCAGGCTGGCTACTGTTGCCATAGACGATATTGAAACATACAAGGTGAATGTGAAAGCGCATTTTGATTTCCTTAATAATTTGGAAAATCAATCGAAGCCTACTGAATTGAGTCAGTCGTTGGGTTATTTATTCAGTATGTTGGCTACCTTGGCCCGGCAACTGGATTACTTGAAAAACAACTTGCCTGCTGATGTTGCCTTAAAAGGGATATTGAGAAACTTAATCACAGGCAAGCTTGCTCCTGCCTTTGAGCAACTGATTGCCATTTACAAAGCAGGTCATGCATTATCATTGATCTTGGAATCGCCACCGGATGATGTGCACATATTGGGCGGCGCAATCGTAACATTTGAATCAATAAAAGCGGCTGGTTTGTCTACGGATTGGATGAAGGCGGAAAGTTTGAATTGGCATGATTATGTTCATGATATTCATTCGAATCATACTGTTTACGGTACACCATCTTCACCGACGATACCTGATGTGTTTGAGCGCATTAATCATCTGGCAACACACAATTTGTTTACTGGTATTTTTGATGAGTTTCTCAAAGTCTATGCGCGGGTGATTAAAGAAGCGCAATTAGCCCTGGAAGAAAGTTACAAAAACAAAAGCAATCATCAACCGCACTATGCACTATTTATTGCCTTTTTAAGGCTGTTTGAATATGCACGCGGTGAGGCGAATACAATTACGCAACGCCATTTAGATCTTTATTACCGAGAGATTTTACAACTGAAAGAGAAGCCTGCTGTGCCAGCCAACGCACATTTATTGGTGGAGCTATCAAAGCATGCCGGTGCACACGAAATTGAGGCTAACAGTTTATTCAAAGCGGGTAAAGATAATATAGGGCATGACGTATTTTTTGCAAACTCACGGCAGTTGGTAGCGAACCAGGCCAAAGTGGCTGCATTGAAGACTGTTTATCGGCATGGTGATGAAAAAATTGCAGATTCTGAAATCAATAAAGGTCGTTTATTTGCTTCTCCTGTCGCCAATTCTGAAGATGGCAATGGTGCTGCCTTAAACGACACCAATCAATCATGGCATCCTTTCTTTAATAAGCATTATCAGGATGGAGTCTTGGCTGACATCAATATGCCGGAGGCTGAACTTGGCTTTGCTATTGCCTCGCATTATCTATTGCTCGCTGAAGGGGTTCGTACTATTACGCTCAACTTTACTTGTGCGAGTGGCACAGGCACAGTTTTGACAAGTGCTTTGCTAAAAGATTTTCGTTGTTTGCTTACCATTAAAGATGGTTGGTTTGAAGCGAAGTCCAGCCAGGTGACTAGCGACACAAGTGGTATTCTGAAAATTAACTTGTCGGGTGCTGACCCGGCAATTATTCCTTTTGATGCAAAAGTACATGGCGCTAGTTTTGCAACAGATTTGCCGGTGATGCAGATTTACCTGCAACATCATGATGGAAGTAGCTACGCTTATGATGTTTTACAAGAGGTTAAACTACAGAATATAGATTTGACAGTGAGTGTTACCGGTTTAAAGACGCTTGCTATATCCAATGACTTTGGGCCAATAGACGCCTCGCAACCATTTATGCCATTTGGTGCTTTGCCTAACGGGGACGAAAGCCTGGTGATTGGCTCTAAAGAGATTTTCCAGAAGACGCTTTCTACACTTACCGTAACGCCTCAGTGGCAAGGTACTCCGAGTGCTTATCCCAGTACCAGTTCACCAAAAATAGCGGCGGAATACCTGGTAGAAGGCAAGTGGAACGCCCCAACAATGACGCACTTTGGATTTTCCGGTACATCAGTTGATTTAGCAGTGTTAAAACCATCAGCAGTAGATGTTGCTGATTTTACGGAACCTGATGCATACAGTACAAAATCCAAACATGGTTTTATTAAACTTAAGCTGGATGCCGGTTTTGGTCATGCTGCATATCAGTTGGCATTAATTGTTTATACCCAAGCGGTAGCGCATGCGGCCAATCAAGCCGCAATAGATGCGCTGACCAAGCCATCTGCCATCGTGGTGCCAGTACTAAGCAGTTTAACCATGGGTTACTCTGCCACGCAATCTATTGTTTTAACTGATAAAAATAATTTTAATGATAGAAAGGCGCATTTTTATCATCTCACCCCGTTTGGTTATGCGGAACAACACCCTTATTTAAAATTTTCATCCCAAATCAGCGCTATAGAACAGGAAATTTACCTTCTAACCCAATTCAAGCATAGGCAACTGGAGGGGGCGAAATTAGTCGTTAAAAATGAGGCGGAATTCTACATTGGTCTTGTCAATCTTCAGCCACCGCAAAGTATCTCAATGTTATTCCAGGTGTCCAATGGTACGGCTGATCCATTGTTGGTAAAACCCAAGCCACATATTCATTGGAGCTATCTCAGCAATAATGAATGGCATGCTTTTGCACTGAATGATGTGGAAGATAGTACAGCGGGGTTGCTGAATTCCGGAGTTATTACTTTTTCTGTGCCGCGCGATGCCAGCAATAATAATTCTATCCTGCCGGCCGGGGCGCATTGGATTAGAGCCTGCGTAGAGGAGAAGAGTGCAGCTACTTGTCAGCTGTTATTGGTGGCGGCGCAAGCTTTGGTGACAACCTATCAAGATAAAATGAATGATATTAACTACCAATCTAATGGTTTGCCAGCCGGGACCATCACGCAATTAAATGCCAGTAATTCTGATGTTAAAAGTATTAGCCAGCCGTTTGAAAGTTTTGGCGGCCGAGCACTTGAAAGTACAGACCAGTTTTATACACGCGTCAGTGAACGCTTGCGCCATAAAGATAGGGCGATTGCCTTGTGGGATTTTGAGCGGCTTATATTAGAGGCATTCCCGCAGATATATCAAGTTAAGTGCTTGAATCATACCCACTACGAAGCAACAGTAAACGGAGTTGGTACTTATCGAGAATTGGCTGCCGGGCATGTGACCATAGTGACGATCCCCAATATTAAAATTCACAATATAAACAATCCATTAAGACCAAATACCAGCTTAGGCTTGCTGGAGGAAATCAAGCTGTTTCTTGTTGAACGGCAGTCAGGTTTTGTACAGCTGCACGTTGCTAATCCAGAGTTTGAAGAAGTGCAGCTTAAATTCAATTTACGTTTGTATGATGGCTTTGATGAGACCTTTTATGTGAAAAAACTGCAAGAAACATTAACGCAGTTTTTATCGCCTTGGGTAACCACTGCAGAAGATGGAAACAGTCTTGCGCCATCATTTGGAGGACGTTTATATAAATCGGTGCTAATCAACTATATAGAAGATTTGCCCTATGTGGATTACGTAACTGACGTACAGTTGATTCATTATTATTTAAATGAAGTGGGCCAGCTGGATAGTGAAGAAAGTAATGAAGTAGCAGGCTCTAAAGCATTGTCTATTCTGGTTTCCAAACCGGCCAGCCAGCATGAAATTACAGTGATCCATGCTGGTGTTGATACCACCGCAGCTACTGCATGTGGGTGCGAATCATGAGTAAAAGCATGAATAACTTCACCAACAGTATTCCTAAAAATCCTGCATTAAGTATTGCGGAAGATTTTTATAAGCTGCGTAGCGAGGGTATAGGTTTTATTGAGCAGATGAGTAGTCAGTTATGGACAGATTACAATACTCACGATCCGGGTATCACGATTTTAGAAGCGTTATGCTATGCGCTGACTGATTTAGCGTACCGGACGAATTACGACATCAAGGACTTGCTGGCCAACCAGGCGGATAGTGCCGATACGCCATATTCCAAGCAAGCGTTTTATACAGCTAAAGAAATTTTAACCAATAATGCGCTTACATTAGATGATTACCGGCGCTTGTTGATTGATTTGGATGGTGTGCGTAATGCCTGGGTATTCTGCAAACCATGTGCGTGTGATTTTAATTACTACGCCTGGTGCGATAAAGGAGGTAGTGCTGAAGATGGACAGCCGGCATTGCAACTCTCTTACCAGCCGCCGCTAGACCCTACCATCACCCCTAAAAAAGTTGAGCCTAAGGGTTTATATGAAGTATTTCTGGAGCTGGAAAGCGATAGTGAACTTGGCGATTTGAATGATAGAAAAATTGAATATCGCTATCACGATGTTTCTAATCCGGATTTAAACGTATTTAGCATTGAGCTGCGTTTTCCAGAACCTGAACTGATGCAGTTTGCGCAATGGCAAAAGTTGCTGGCGATTGACACGGAAAGTATCTCGGCCATCACTTTGAAATTAGGGGCGATTAAGAATTTCGATTTATATACGGATGCAGGATACCCTACAGACAATGAGCGCGACGAATATTTACAAAAATTCTGGAATAACGTCTGGTATGCCAGTTTCACCATTACTCTAACTACAGGAACAGTCAATATTCAGTCAGTTGCAGTTCGATTTTTAGGTGGCAACACGATACGCAATCAAATCACGGCAAAGCAAATAAAAGATTTTTTAATTGATACAAGTGCTAACGGACTGATAAGTCGTTATCGCCGTAAACTTGTTAAAACCCGACTTGCAATCGATGAAGCTAAAACAAGCCTGCAAAATTATCGCAATTTAGAAGAGGACTATTGCCGTATCTGTATTGTGGGCGTTGAAGACGTGGCAGTATGTGCTGATATTGCAGTAGCCCCCGATGCTGATATAGAACGCGTACAGGCGAAAATCTGGTTTGAAATTGAACAGTATTTTAATCCGCCCGTGCCATTTTATAGCTTGCAGGAGTTGTTGGACGCAGGCGTAGCTGTAGAAGAGATTTTTAATGGACCGCAGCTAAATAACGGCTTTATTAAACGTGATGACTTAGTAAATGCAGGTTTAAAGAAACAATTGCGGGTATCAGATATTGTGAATCGTTTAATGGATATTCCAGGGGTCGTGGCGGTCAATAACCTGCTTTTGAGCAAATATGACGCTGAAGGCAACCAGGTGAAGGGTGCGGCTGATCCCGATCTGGATGGAATTTTCAATGCAAATAAAGCTAGCGCGGAGTGGCTGTTGATGATTTCCAATAACCACCAGCCACGCTTTTATCGCAGCATGTCACGATTTTTGTTCTATAAAAATACGCTGCCATTTTTACCCAGAAAAGATGAAGTTTACGATACCTACATCCAAATCAAAGGCGAGGCGGAACGCCCAAGACTGAAATTCAGTGTGATGGATTTACTTGCGCCTATTGGCGAGTATCGTGATCTGGAAACTTATTCCCCTGTGCAATATAGTTTTCCACTGACTTATGGGATTGGTTTGGATGGCTTGCCTTCTCATGTTTCTGAAGCGCGCCGTGCGCAGGCCAAGCAACTTAAAGCTTACTTGATGGTGTTTGAGCAATTACTGGGTAATGCGTTTGCACAAGTGGCACATGCTGCAAATTTATTTTCATTGGACCCGGATGAAAAACGTACTTATTTTGAACGCCAATTCAGTGAAACAGTTATTCATGGTTATGATGAAATTACGCAAGGTGTAGACTTGCCCACGCTACAAGGCTTATGCGAAAGCAGTAGTGAATACCATGATAGGCGCAATCGTTTCCTTAACCATCTACTGGCACGTTTTGGTGAACAGTTTAGTGAATATGCTCTGCTGCTGAACAATACGATGGGTAGAAGTGTTGCACAGGATAAGTTGATAGACGACAAAATATCCTTCTTGAATGCATACCCGAAAATTAGCCATGATAGAGCCAGGGCTTTTAACTATAAGTTGTCTGTAGGAATAAGTGATGCAACGGCTACGGATAATATTTCAGGTATTAAGCAGCGTATCAGCTTATTGTTGGGTTATCCGAGCTTGTCTTTTGATTGGGTAGAAGTAAAACATATTACAGGTAAGTATCGCGTTACCTATCACCTCAAAGACCGGCACGGCAAAGTCTGGCTGGAAGGTAAATTAAAATTTAATGTAGCCAACGCACAGATGGCGATTAATTTGGCGTATCAAACATTGATGCGGCGCATGATACAGCCAGACGCCTACAAGACGACTAAAACCAACGGGGTTTATACGCTAAAACTCAAAGATGCTGCCAATCATAAAATAGGGCATTCCAGCGTCAATTACAAGACCATTGATGAAGTACTTACACTGGCGAAAGAATTATGGGGCTGGAGTAGCAATCAGCGAGCGATAGTTGTAGAACATTTATTGTTACGCCCCAAATTTATTGGCGATGCATTATATCCCGCTTGCAATGAGGGAGCATGCGGCACTTGCGGTGATGAAGACCCTTATTCATTCAAACTGACTTTTGTTATGCCAGGCTGGACAGAGCCATACAACGTGAATCTGGATTTACGTGGCTTTGCTGACAGAACTATTCGTCAGGAAACACCTGCGCATTTACTAGGCAAAATTTGCTGGGTAGGCAACGATGGTTTTGTGAAAGATCCATGTAGTCAGTTTATTAGCAATTTATCAGATTTGCTGATTACTGAAGCGCATTTAACTAGCCTGGAAGCTTGTACCAAAGCCAATAGCATCGACGATGACTTGACGGAAAATTTTGCCATTTGGTATGAACCAATCAAACTCAATTATATTCAGTCCGAGGCTTTAAGCGCGCAGTTAAAAGTTAATTTTTCTGCCATCATCAATACGTTAAAAGCAGATTATGGTGTTGATGTATCTACAAAAATTGAACAAATGGCAATTGTGCATTTTCATGATATTGCGCTTTACGGCTGGCAGTTTGAGCGCTTTGAAACAGCATGGGAGTTATGGCTAGCGGCAAATGCCCAGATAGATTGGGCTGATGAGCACCTTCAGGCCAAAGTTGAGACTATTCTTGAAAACAATATGCTCACCAAACCATCTACCACTGCAAACACTTTGTGTGATTGTGCTCGTGGCATATTAACAAAATACGGCATGGATTTTTACCGGTGGATGGAGGCGAATGTAAAAGCCGGCACATTACGGAATTTTACGACATTTGTGCCGAGTGCCATTGTGCTTTGTACCGGCTATACATTTCAAGCTGGTACCGAAACTCTCATCAAAACCTTGCTTGATGATAGCTACAAGAAATACCAGGAAGTTTCCTACAGGTTGTGGGCTGTAGTGAGTTTGCTTAGCAAGATGCGCAATACCTATCCGGGTGCAACCTTGCATGATTGTGATGATGGCAGCGATATAAACCCCGTGCGTTTGGGTAGCACTACTTTAGGTAGCCAACCGCTAAAGGCTGTGCTGCTAACGTCAACAGATTTGCTTGGTTAGAGATGTAAAAAATAACTCATTATTTGATTTAGTTTAAACAGCTCAATAAATTAACAGTTGAGTATTAAAGTTGCAGAGAAGGTTAAAACACCATGACTACTTTAACAACAAAATACCCCGCATTTGAGGCCAACCAGGTACTCACAAACGCACATCTTAATCAGCTATTTCAGTATCTGGATGAGCAGAGTCGCATAACGCGCGCAAATTTGATTGGTATTGGAGTTGTATGCGGCTTAGAGATCAAATTGAGTGGCACTACCATTACTATCAGTAAAGGGTGTGGCATTACTTCAGAAGGTTACCTGATATGTGAGCCGGCCGATGTTAATTTAGTGGGCTACAAAACTTACACCTTACCTACGGAACTTGAGTATCCAAGTTTCAAGGGTAATGTAAGTCCTTTTGCGCAATTCCAATTGATGGAGCTATTGAAAACAGGTGAGCCGGGGGCCATCGCGCTTACTCCAGCGGATCTTGTAAACAAGGCCGTAGTATTATTTTTAGAGTTAAGAAAAGACGGGTTACGTAATTGCAGTGCTAATAATTGCGATGATAAAGGTGCACAGGTTACCGCAACGGTGAGACCGCTACTTATTGATAAAGCTGATTTAGATACAGTAATTGATAAGCTTCATATAACAAGTGCTACATTAAAATCCACCACCGAGTGGGAGAATAATTTATCAGCCAGGCTTAATTTGCCTGACTTTGCCATGCCAAGAATTGATGTAGTTGGTACTGACCTCAAAACGTCTAACCAGTTGATACAATCGATTCGCGCTGCATTGGGCTCGAATCTGGTGGTTAATTTGGCAAATGCACTGACCTCAGCCTGCGATGCATTTAAGCCTTTACTGGGCGATATAAGCATTGATACGGCTAAAGCCAAGTTGCTTACTTTGAATACTGAGATCAATAGCAGCAGCAAAATCACGAACTTACAAAATTACTACGATTTTATCGATGATTTAATCAAGGCTTATGATGAGTTTCGTTGGACAGGTCTGGATTTAATATGCATGTGCGGTCCATCAGATGGGTTGTTTCCACGACATTTAATGCTAGGTTTGCTTGCGCCCGGCAGCGTTGCAAACCCCCAACTGTATCGAAACCGGTTTTTAGCTTCGCCTGCAGTGAATGGCTGTGAAGAAAAAAGCGAAGTTCTGGCTCAACTGTTTAAGCGTATTGTCCGCATGATTGAAAGCTTTAATAGCCAGCCCGCTTTGCATACCTTTACCGAAACCGTCACTGACAAAGAAATACGTATTACGCCAACCAAGTTGGGTGATGTACCGTTATCGCAAAAAGCCATCCCGTACTATTACCAAAATATAGCTGGTAGCACACCGTTATATCAGTTGTGGAATCCTGAAAAAACACATCGTAATCGTGCTTTTCAGAACCAAAGTTATCGTAGCTTTGAGTATTCGCCTGCCGCACCAAACTCAACATCAGCCCCGCTAAAATATGAGCTGGAGCCATATAATTTTTTACGCATAGAAGGGCATTTGCATAAAGCCAAACAAGCCGTGATGGATACGCTCATTGCGTATAAAACACAATATCGCTTGCCTATAGAAATTATTGCATTGGAAACGGGTGACGTAAAAAGTAAAAGTCCCAATCAAGAGTATTTTGATACTTTGAAAGGATTCTTGGCACAACATCCCGGCATACAACACAAGGCAGGGGTACCAATAGGCGGGACATTTGTTGTGGTGTGCCATGGTAATTCAGATAGTGAAAGCATCAGCGGAGGCGGCAGCTTAACAAAGGATACGGTTATCACCGATTTCTACTTGCCTTATCCTGTATTGCCTAAAGTCGAGGCTAGTGACCAAAGGTTAGTTAAAGAGTGTGAGTACGAGTGGATAGATAGTATTAAGCATTTGAATAACATAATGTTAAGAGCATATCGCCTAGCGGCGACCAGTAAGGCGCCTGCCGCAGCAGAGCTGGAAAAAGAAAGGTTAAGTGGAAACTACGTCATTAGAATCTACAAATATGAGATTCAAGGTGTAGATCTGCTTAAAGATTCTTTTGTCGATATTTCAATTCCTATAGCCACTTTGAAAGCCAAGAGATTAAATGCATTAACTTTTGCGCTTAATGAAAAATTTCCAAAAGGTGTGGTGTTTGATTGTAGAAGCAAATCAAATCAATTGGTTATACGTTATTTAGAGGGGCATGATTTCCGTATTGAATTGGGTGGCTTGCAGGGCAATCAAATTCGCTATGCTTATACTAATGACGGCGTGAGCAGATGGCAGCATAAAGCTTGGGAGCCTATCAATCACAGAAATTGCTGCATTAGTCCGTGCAAGATTTTGGCTGGAACATACCAAGAGAAAGATTATGAATGGCTGCATGCGAATTTCCCAGCAGCTTTACGTAGCGTTTTACAATTACCAAGCCCTGAAGACGTGATTAAATGGGAAAAATTGACCTTGAGGCGAGCTAGGGTTTATCAAAATATCAAGAGTCTGCCAATTTACAATTTGCTTGAAAAAATATTGAACAATATCCAAGAGATTGATGCCGATGCCAAAGTACGGTTAATAGGTAGCTGGGCAAATGGTAGCTGGGTGTCTAGCGAACGCTTAGATAATGTGGCAAGTTTCCAAAAACTTGTAGATGCCAATAGCCAATTTGAAGCGGCTTATAGAACCGCCTATGGAGAGTTCTTGGTGTTGCGCGAGAAAGTTACAGGTAAATCAATAAATCATTTTAGTGATATCGATTTATTAGTTGAGAGTCAATTTGAGGTAATGGCCGATATGATCCACGTGCCTTCAATTTACACAATTAATATTTTGAAGGGCAAAGCTGATGCACAAAAAGGCTTAGATACAGAGCAAAAAGAAATTGGTAAATCTACACCTAAGCCAAGACCTAAAAAATCACGGATAAACAGGAAAGCGCGACAGATAGTAGCAGAAATGACGGTGGCTGAACTTGAAAAACAGATAAAGATGAAAACTAGAGGAAAGAAACCTACCCCAACTTAATCAGAAGGGATACCACCCGCAGCACAAAAGTCTCGAGAAGCTGCGGGTTGTTTAGGCTCAGATAATCACTTTGATTAGAGCTGAGATTCCCGAGCAAGATCCAAAGATCCGCTCACTCAGTAAGGGTAGATTACTACCATATTTTATTAAGTGCAACTTTTTTATTAACCTCTAAAAGCGAGTTTTGGTGATGAGTAATAATCAACAGCACATCATACGTAAGCAAACTCTTAATTTAGAGTTATTCGGGACAGAGTCTCAAGGGCTGGCTTTGCAACAAGAGCTACCCCAAGTAATCGGGCAATACATTAATCCTGCCATAGAAAACGTATTTAATCGGTACTCAAATTTACATGAATATATAACAATTGATTACCTGGAAATTGATGCCGGTAATTTGTCATTTGAGTATTTAGCACAAGATTTAGCCGGGCACGTAGAACAGTTATTAGAAAAAGCCTTACGCGAAAAAATGCTTGGTATTGAATTCTCAAGCGTATTAAATCAAAAAGAAGAAGAGATAAGTGATACTGAAGGTAACGTTAAGTTACGGACATACTCGCAATCAGTGCGTACAGCGTTTATTTATTTTTTACGTACCGGTCGCTTGCCTTGGTCATTTCAACTGGATGAAGGCAAGCGTTTAGAAGATACCATATTGGATGCATGGCAAAACTTAACAGCAGCGCAACGACTTGCCTGGCAAGCTGATGTCAGGGCTGCGCTGGTGGATGGAGATATTCGTCAGCGCATGATATTTCAATTTTCCACAGCATTTTTAGAGAAGCTTCTCGCATTATTGTTACCAAATGCGCATCAAGCATTGTCTGTACTCATCATGCTAGTTAATCAACTGGAAGTTAATGCGACTGATAAAAAAATATTATCACAAGTTTTTTGGCGGGTAGTTGCCAAGTATATGGCAACGCATGATGCGTTGAATGTTCATAGTGCGGTAAATATTAAAGAAGTGATGCAGCAAATTGCTGCGTTAATCCCTATACGGATATTGACTCAGAATGTATTGCAACTGACTGATTTTATTAAATTTTTTGAGCGTTATGATGTGCATTTGTTACCTCATCATTTGAATGCGCTTAAGTCGAAGGATACTGCGCATCAAGTGCAGAAAAATATTCGTAAAACAGCCTCGATTGTTAATAAATCGGTTAATGAGAATAAGCATGATGCTGAATCAGGACGCATGAACGGTGCGCATCATAAAGAAGAGCAATTTTTGTTCGATGAAGTCCCGGATGTTAAAGAGGGCATTTATACCAATTTTGCCGGTTTGGTATTGCTGCACCCATTTTTTCCGCAATTTTTTGAAGTGCTGGGTATCGTTGTTAATGATGAAATCGTACAGCCATCACGCGCTGTGAGCCTGTTGCATTATTTGGCTACAGGGCAAAGGAACGCCGCTGAATATGAGCTGGTGTTACCCAAGATTTTATGTAATGTCCCATTATCAACTCCTGTTGAGTTGGAG
>JBAQME010000156.1:0-5813 GCA_049302535.1 Methylotenera sp. | reverse complement strand
ACACCCTTGGCGAGACAACGCCGCCATGAGCGTTCAATCGCTTCGGCGATGGCACCTTGCTGCACATTGCCGTTGGTCAGAAACTCGCTTCTGGCCTGCAATATGGTTGGCGTGTTATCTATTGGGGAATGACTCATTTACTTGGCTATAGCCTCTATTTAAGTGAACAACTGTCACGTTACGACTGTTCCATTCTGACACAGTATCAAGCACTAAATTCATTTAGCACAGGAACTTTATAAATGCCCACCTGGAAAAACAATTAATTGATTTTAAAGCATTTTATCAGCCAAATTTAATTTTAGTGACGTCCATTTATTGTGTTGGCACATCAATTGCAATGTTAGCACTGTTACCAATAGCGTTTCAACGCATGAGATTAGTAATACATAACTTTAACAACTTTTATATTTTGGGGATGCAAAATGAACCATCAAATTAAACGTAGATTTAACGCTAGCCTGGCTTTGAGTGCAGGCCTGATTGGCATACTAAGTACCTCTGCCTTTGCTGAAGATGAGTTATCCAAGCTCATGAAGGATGACAATCAATGGGCTCACCCGCGTAAAGACTACAGCAACACCGGCTATAGCCGCTTGAGCCAAATCAACAAGGGCAACGTTAAAAACATGAAACTTGCCTGGTCATTTGCAACAGGTGTTAATCGCGGCCATGAAGGCGCGCCACTGGTTATTAACGACATCATGTATATACACACGGCTTTTCCAAACAACGTATATGCGCTGGATTTAAACGATAACCAGAAAATCCTCTGGTCATACTTTCCCAAGCAGGATCCATCCGTACAAGCGTTACTTTGCTGCGACAACGTAAACCGCGGTTTGGGCTATGGTGATGGCAAGATTTTCCTGCAACAGAACGACGGCAAGCTGGTTGCCTTGAATGCCAAGACCGGCGCAAAGATCTGGGATGCGCAAGTGACTGACACCAAATCAGGTGCTTCCAATACCAATGCACCGCACGTAATTAAAGACAAAGTGATTACCGGCTGTTCAGGTGGCGAATATGGGGTTCGTTGTTTCATTACAGCCTACAATATAAAAGATGGCGCCCTGGTTTGGCGCGCTTACAGCACAGGCTCAGACCAAGATGCTTTGATTGGCGCGGACTTCAATAAAGATAACCCGCACTACAGCGCACTGTCTCTCTACGAAGATGTAAACGGCGGCAATAAAGTTGGCGGTTCGTTCAAAGCCATACCAAAAGACCAATTAAAATTCCCGGAGACTGATCTGGGCGTAAAAACCTGGCTCAAGCCACAGGCCAGGAAAGACGGCTGGCAAAATGGCGGCGGCCCAACCTGGGGCTGGTACTCTTACGATACAAAATTGAACCTGATGTATTACGGTACAGGCAACCCCGGCACATGGAATCCTGACGTGCGTCCAGGTGACAATAAATGGTCGATGACGATTTTTGCACGTGACGTAGATACCGGCATGGCAAGATGGGGCTACCAAATGACGCCGCACGATGAATGGGATTACGACGGCATGAATGAAATCGTGCTGTGGGATGCCAAAGGCAAAAAACTGGCGACCCACTTTGACCGCAATGGCTTTGGCTACACGTTCGACCGCACCAACGGCTCACTGATTGTGGCCAACAAAATGCACCCGTTCGTTAACTGGGCAAAAAGCATCGATCTCAAATCCGGCACACCGATAAAAGATCCTAAATTTTCAACACATCAGGATTACAACGCGCAAGGCATTTGCCCTTCGGCACTGGGTGTAAAAGATGAACAACCGTCTGCATTCTCTCCAAAAACCGGTCTGTTCTATGTGCCGCTTAACCATGTATGCATGACGTATGAGCCTGTTGAATCTAAATATGTTGCCGGCCAGCCATGGGTAGGTTCAACCCTTACCATGTTTGCAGGCCCTGATGGCGTAATGGGTGGCTTCATGGCTTGGGATGGCCTCAAAGGCAAAGCGGCATGGTACAACAAAGAGAAGTTCTCTGCCTGGGGTGGCGCGCTTGCAACAGCCTCCAATCTCGTGTTCTACGGCACACTTGATCGCTGGTTAAAAGCCGTTGATGCCAATACAGGTAAAGAGTTGTGGAAATTCCAGGTAGGTTCCGGTGTAGTGGGTAATGTGATCACTTATGGCCACAAAGGTAAGCAATATGTGGGCGTATTATCCGGCATTGGTGGTTGGGCCGGGGTTGCCATGAACCTGGGCCTGACTAACGACACGGATGGCCTTGGCGCAGCAGGTGGCTACAAAGAGCTTGTTAAATACAACGCAGCGCCTGGCGGCGGTGCAATGAACGTATTTAGCCTTTAACTTTATTTCAAATTGAAAAGGAATAAATATCCATGAACACACTATATAAAAAGACATTGTTATCAGGTCTTTTAATGTTGGGGTTTCACGCAGCTAACGCCGCAGACCCTGTGGAAACGCTTGCACAAAAAAGTGGCTGTTTAATGTGTCACAGCGTGCAAGCAGCAGTCGTCGGGCCAGCTTACAAGGATGTTGCCAAAAAATATAAAGATGATAAATCTGCAGAGGCACGCCTGGTAGAGAAAGTAAAAGTTGGCGGCAGTGGCGTATGGGGCAAAATGCCAATGCCGCCAAATAGTCCTCAAGTGAAAGATGATGACATCAAATCCATAGTAAAGTGGATTCTCACGCGGAGCTAACAGGTATTAAGTTATGTTTTAAATAAAGGGCCAGTCTAGGGACTGGCCCTTTATTATTGACTTTATCGGCCCCAAGCAGTCATACCACAGTATGCACATATCCACTGACGCCAAGAACCATTTGTGACTGAATATCAACGACGGCGATAATAATAAGGTCGATTCCAGTAATATGGATAGTTCCACTGGTATTGCTGATACTGCTGGTAAAGAATGGTCTGCTCGTATTCTCTCTGGACACATTCCCGCCATGCATTCGTGTCTTTTTCAAAGCCCAGCTTTACACAGGCCGGGCCGTACACCTGTATCTTGTACTCCATTAGCTTTGTAGCGCGGGCCTGCTCGGCTGCGGGGTTAGATGCGCACCCGGCAAGTAATGCCACAACGCAGAACATATAAATTGCACGCATGTTTATATTATCCATCTATATAAATTTAAGTACTTGTTTGATTTTCATTGTAAAACAAAAGTTCACTAATACTTACCTTAATCAATCTATTATCAAATGGATTTTCCTATTATGTGGCGTATCGTAACCATTGTCCCGATGAATTAAATATTAACCCGACATCGACAATGCGTAGCTTTATACTGCGACATCATGCCACATTCTCTGTGCAGACTATTTCGATTAAACTAGTCATGTACAAATACTTTAATGAGTACTAAAGTATGCCGATGGTATCTATATATATAAATTATCTAAGACGCCTGAAAAAAAGGCGCCTGAAAAAAACTGACAAATTTGGCCGTCTTGCCATTGAAATTACACTCATTCTTGTCATCAAAGTGATTTTATTGTGGCTACTCTGGGCAATGTTTTTTGCTCACCCAATCGCTAAAGATGCAAGGCAGTCGGCCGTTACACGAATTATACTCAATCAATCTAACTAGTCAGGAGTTCACCGGATGCTTCCATCTGTTGAGGTTGTAGATCTTTCCCGCTTACAGTTTGGCGCTACCGCGCTCTACCATTTTTTATTTGTTCCCCTGACCCTGGGGTTGTCCTGGATTTTAGTCATCATGGAATCTGTCTATGTCATGACAGGCAAACAGATCTACAAGGACATGACAAAGTTCTGGGGCAAGCTGTTTGGCATCAACTTCGCCATGGGCGTTACAACAGGCATTACCATGGAGTTTCAGTTTGGTACCAACTGGGCCTATTACTCACATTACGTCGGCGACATTTTTGGCGCTCCCTTGGCGATTGAAGGCCTGATGGCATTTTTCCTGGAGTCCACCTTCGTGGGTCTATTTTTCTTTGGCTGGGACAAACTTTCTAAAGAAAAACATTTAATGGTTACCTTTCTGGTAGCGCTTGGTTCCAACCTTTCTGCACTGTGGATTCTGATTGCCAATGGCTGGATGCAGAACCCTGTTGGTGCCGCGTTTAACTATGAAACCATGCGTATGGAAATGACCAGCTTTGCCGAGCTCATTTTCAATCCGGTTGCACAGGTAAAATTCGTGCACACCGTTGCAGCCGGCTATACAACCGCATCAATGTTCGTACTGGGCATATCATCATGGTACCTGCTCAAAAATCGTGATGTTGGCTTTGCATTGCGCTCGATAGCTGTTGCCTCGGGCTTTGGCCTGGCATCCGTATTATCTGTCATCGTCCTGGGCGATGAATCCGGCTACTCCACGGGTGAAGTACAAAAAGTAAAATTAGCGGCAATTGAAGCAGAGTGGCACACCGAGCCAGCACCAGCGGCATTCACGCTGGTCGGGATTCCCAATCAGGCTGAAGAACGCACGGATTATGCAGTGAAGTTTCCATATGTTTTAGGATTAATTGCCACCCGCTCTCTGGATGAGAAAGTGACAGGACTGATTGACCTTAAAAAACAGAATGAAACTAGAATCCGTAACGGCATGCAATCCTATGCTGACTTGCTGCGTATAAAATCAGGAGACCAATCGGAAGGCGCAGTTGCAGCTTTTGAACGGTCTAAACAAGATCTGGGCTATGGCCTGTTACTTAAAAAATATACACCTAATGTGACAGACGCCACCGAGGAGCAGATTAAGCAGGCAACCAAAGATACCATTCCCAATGTATTCACCCTGTTCTGGTCATTCCGCGTGATGGTCGGGCTGGGCTTGCTCATGCTGCTCATCTTTTCCGCTTCCTTTTACTTCACCGCCAAGCGTTCAATAGGTCAGCAAAGATGGCTGTTGCGGCTCGCGCTATACGCAATACCTGTGCCGTGGATTGCCGCAGAAATGGGCTGGGTTGTTGCTGAGATGGGCCGTCAGCCATGGACTATTTCAGGCATTTTGCCCACGCATCTATCCACCTCGTCATTATCAGCAGGCGACCTTTACTTCAGTCTGGCCGGATTCATCGGCTTTTATACGCTCCTGCTGATTGTAGAGATGTACCTGATGTTCAAATATGCCCGGCTGGGGCCGTCCAGCCTACACACCGGCCGTTACTTTTTTGAAAAGAAACAATCCGGCACTGTTCAGGCATAGGGAGACACATCATGACATTTTTCGATTATGAATCACTAAAACTTATCTGGTGGCTGTTTATAGGTGTCTTGCTTATCGGCTTCGCCGTCATGGATGGCTTTGATATGGGCGTTGCTGCATGGCTGCCATTCCTGGGCAAAACAGACGACGAGCGCAGAGTCATCATTAACTCCATCGGCGCCACCTGGGAAGGCAACCAAACCTGGTTAATCACGGCCGGAGGCGCTATTTTCGCGGCATGGCCGCTAGTCTATGCCGCAGCTTTTTCTGGTTTATACATCGCGTTGTTACTGGTGCTATTTGCACTGTTCTTTCGTCCAGTCGGCTTTGATTATCGCAGCAAACTACCCGACCCACGTTGGCGCAATGGCTGGGACTGGGCCTTATTTGTTGGCGGCGCCATACCTGCATTAGTGTTTGGTGTTGCATTCGGCAATCTTCTTATCGGCCTACCCTTTTATTATGACGATACCTTGCGTTCGTTTTACACAGGCAGCTTCTGGGCATTGCTTAATCCGTTCGCACTGCTTTGTGGTGTAGTCAGCCTAACCATGCTGATGATGCACGGCGCGATTTACCTGCAATTACGCACGGATGGCGCAGTGCAAAAGCGTGCACAAAAAGCCGCACTTGTGACCGGCATTATTTGTGCTGTCG
>JBAQME010000155.1:0-5582 GCA_049302535.1 Methylotenera sp. | reverse complement strand
GTGGTGACGGCTTTGCCGTCTGCGCAACCAGAAATGGCAATTTTTGCACCGGCTTTGGATGATAAAGCCTTAACTGCCAAAATTGATGCTTTGAGGACTGAGGGACACATCGTAGTGCAGGAACTGGCCAGCGAAAAATCAGATATGGCAGAACTGAACTGCAATAAAAAACTGGAGCATTACAATTCCGGCTGGCATGTAGTAGACATTGTAAAATCATAAAAATCAATAAGATATGCCTGGAATATAAGCGTATCAAACAATTTAAACATTAACACTTAATTAAAAAGTCAACGTTATGGCAAATAAAGCAGCAAAGAATGTAGTCGTCATTGGTACGCAGTGGGGCGATGAAGGTAAAGGTAAAATCGTGGATTGGTTGACAGACCATGCACAAGGTGTGGTGCGCTTTCAGGGCGGCCATAATGCAGGACATACGTTGGTTGTCGGGCAGGCTGATGCGCAGCGCGTTTATAAACTGAACCTGGTGCCTTCCGGTGTCGTGCGTGCCGGCGTTAATTGCTATATCGGCAATGGCGTGGTGCTGGATGCAGGTCATTTGCTGGGCGAGATTGCCGCACTTGAAAATGATGGTCTGGAAGTCAAGAGTCGCTTGAAAGTGAGTCCGGGCTGTCCGCTGATATTGAGCCATCATGTGGCGGTGGATATTGCGCGTGAAGCGAAACGCAGCGCAGATAAAAAAATTGGTACAACCGGTAAAGGCATCGGCCCAACTTACGAAGATAAAGTGGCGCGCCGTGCTTTGCGTGTTTATGATTTGTTTTACCCAGAGCGCTTTGCTGAAAAACTGCGCGAAGTGACGGATTACCATAACTTTGTTTTGACCAATTATCTTGGTGCAAAAGCGGTTGATTTCAATCAGCAATATGATGCAAGCATGCAGCATGCCGTGGCGTTAAAACCCATGATTGCCGATGTGTCTGCCGAGATTTATGCGGCAAATGCCAGAGGCGAAAATCTCCTGTTTGAAGGTGCGCAAGGCACCCTGCTGGATATCGACCATGGTACTTATCCTTATGTAACCTCAAGTAACTGTATTGCCGGCCAGGCATCTGCCGGTACCGGTGTTGGCGCTAATATGCTGCACTATGTCCTTGGCATTACCAAGGCCTATACCACACGCGTAGGCGGCGGCCCTTTCCCTAGTGAACTGGATATTGAAACGCAAGGAACACCTGGTTACCAGATGTCGAACAAAGGCCAGGAAATCGGTACCGTGACTAAACGTAAACGCCGCTGCGGCTGGTTTGATGCTGCGGCACTGCGCCGTTCTGCGATGATTAACGGCCTGACAGGTTTATGTATTACTAAACTTGATGTGCTGGATGGAATCAACTCACTCAATATCTGCGTAGGTTATGAGCTTGACGGTAAAAAAATCGACCTATTGCCTGTTGGCGCAGATGATGTTGCAGGCTGCAAACCTATTTATGAAACTGTACCAGGCTGGTCTGAAAGCACTTTTGGCGTGAAAACCTGGGATGGCCTGCCGAAGAATGCACAAAACTATCTCAAGCGCTTGGAAGCCGTTTGTGGTGTGCCCATTGCAATCGTTTCTACTGGCCCGGAGCGTGATGAGACTATTGTGATTGAGCATCCGTTTAGCATGTAGTGTTTGTTTATGAACGTGCAACGTAAGGGAGGGGGCAGCAAATTACCGCACTTAACGTTGCTGGCAGCATTCATCTGGATTATCTTTTGTATAGGTGCATTCAGTAATGCCGGCACAAATATCTTATTTGCGTTAGTGGCAATACCAACAGCACTCATCTGTGGTACTACATGGCTGGTTCGCCTGGTAGTTTCATTACGAAATAAAGGGCATGGCGGGGCGAAGATTAAACACAGTTTATGCTACTGGTTATTTGAGCCTGTCGTTATTATCCTGCCATTAATATTAGCCCAGCTTGGTTTTTTTTCTATTGCTCGTTTTGCCTTAAGCGAACAGGCACTTTCAAATTATGTTGAGAATGTGCGAGCAGGTAATGTTGATCTGAAATTCGAGTTTAATCACCCGCCGCGGCAAGTCGGGCTATATAGCGTAACATTTACAGACTTGCTGCCGGACGGCACGGTGAGGGTGCTGACTTCATCACATGGCTTATTGGATAGAGCCGGTTTCGCAAATTCACCGCAAACTCCGCCGCCAAGACGCGGTGAAGATTTCTATAAACATATCCATCAGCAGTGGTGGTATTGGTACGAAAGTTGGTAATCAAATGAATCAACGTCTTGCTTGGGCCATTACCGGTTCCGGCCATTATTTACGCGAGTCACTTGCTATTCTTGAAACACTAAAAAATGTTGACGTGTTTTTAAGCAAGGCAGCAGCCGAAATTATTCAACAGTACGGATTTCAGGAACAGTTAATTAATACCGGTCACCGTGTATATCAGGATAAAACCGCAAGCAGCGTGCCTGTCGAACTGTTTTATCATGGTAAATATCATACCCTGGTAATAGCACCGGCTACTTCAAATACCATTGCCAAGATGGCCTATGGCTTTTCTGATAGCCTGGTCACTAACTTATATGCACAGGCTGGAAAAACACGCGTACCAAGCATCGTATTTGCTTGTGATACTGCGCCAGAATTGGAGTCGGAAGCTCCGCGCGAGAATCTGGTTAAAGTTTATCCGCGAGTTATTGATCTGGATAATGTTAATAAACTTAAAGCATTTGAAGCGACCACGGTTGTGGATAATATGCAAAGCCTGAGTGAAAGTATTCACGCTAGATTACGAGTAATTGCCTAATCCAAATCCATGACTAAAAACCTCCTTTTTTTAACCGGTAAGCTTGCAGAGAAAAGCCTTAATAAAGTCTTGAGTGAGGTGCAGAGTAATCCTAAAACTCCGCCGTTTAAATACCGCATTGAGCAAATGGGGGTATCAGTAGCGGCTTTAATGACCCTTGATTTAATTGCGCGCAGGCTTAAACAGACAGGTGATGCAGATAAGGTGATTATTCCAGGGCTGTGCCGAGGTGATTTAACCCAGTTGGAGGCTCAGTATGGTGTTCCTGTTGAACGTGGACCCGAGGATTTAAAAGACTTGCCCCAATATTTCGGCCATGCGGGGGTTACCCCTGATTTAAATCAGTATAGCGTGCAGATTTTTGCTGAAATTGTTGATGCGCCTAGCCTCAGTGTTGAAGGTATTGTAAAAAAGGCTGTGCAATACCAGATGCAGGGTGCCAATGTGATTGATTTAGGTTGCCTGCCTGCAGTGCCGTTCCCGCACTTGGCTGATGCAATAATGGCATTAAAACAACTGGATTTTAAAGTCAGTGTAGATTCACTGAATACTGATGATTTGCTGACTGCGGGACATGCAGGCGCGGATTATTTGCTCAGCTTAACGGAAAAGACGTTATGGATAGCAAGTGAAGTAACCTCCACGCCGATTTTAATTCCTGCCAAGCCCCACAGCTTGCCATCGTTGTATCGCGCGATTGACGCTTGTATGAAAGTAGGCAAACCTTTTATTGCTGATGCAATTTTAGACCCCATACACTTTGGTTTAACTAATTCAATAGTTCGTTATCAAAAGTTGCGTAAAAAATACCCTGATATTCAAATCATGATGGGGATAGGCAATTTAACCGAACTTACCGATGCCGATACTACAGGTATCAACGCTTTGCTATTTGGCATGATTAGTGAACTGGACATTAATGCGGTGCTGGCGACGTCAGTGAGTCCGCATGCTGTCAACGCTATTGCTGAAGCCGATATTGCCCGGCGTATGATGTTTGCAGCAGGACGTGATGATAGGCTGCCGCGCGGATACAGTAATGGTTTGTTGGGACTGCACGATAGGCGGCCATTCACCTATAGTACAGATGAGATTAAAGAGATTGCCGCACAGATTAAAGACCCCAGCTTCCGCATCCAGACCAGCGAAGACGGATTACATATCTATAACCGTGACGGTTTATTCGAACATGTGGACCCTTTTGCGCTTTATCCAAACCTAAAAGTTGATGATGATGCTTCGCATGCGTTTTATTTAGGTGTTGAACTGGCGCGTGCGCAAATTGCATGGCAACTTAAAAAACGCTATGTGCAGGATCAGGAGTTGGATTGGGGCGTTAATAGGCTCCAGGCCAGCAAAATAGGAAAAACGGCACATCGCGAAGCGTCCCTAAAAGAAAAACGTAATAAAAAACTGACTGATAAATGAATATATGATTTATGAAACGATTGTAACCAGTGTTGATACGCAAGGCATTGTGCATGTGACGCCCTTTGGTATTCGCATGCACAATGATTTGGTGGTCATCTCCCCATATAAGCCGTCTACAACTTTGGATAATATATTGGCAACCGGGTGCGCAGTAATAAATTTGACTGATGATGTGCGTGTGTTCGCTGGGGCATTAACCGGACGGGCAATGTGGCACTTGTTGCCGACAGAAAAAATAACAGGTTTTAGGCTGGCGGATGCATTAGTGCACAGAGAGCTTAAGCTGGTTAAAGTTGAAGATGATGTAGTCAGGCCACAGCTGTTTCTGGAGGTGGTGAATGAAGAGCAGCACCAATCTTTTCAGGGGTTTAATCGTGCGCAAGCTGCAGTGATTGAATTAGCGGTATTGGTGAGCAGGTTAAAAAGACTGCCCATGGAAAAAATTGACCAGGAGATGGATTACTTAACTATTGCAATTGAAAAAACGGCTGGTCCGCGTGAGTTGGAAGCATGGGGGTGGCTTGTAGAAGCCGTCACTAATCATAGAGCAGCCCTAAATAATGAAAATCTAGCTTAAGTAAGCAAATATGACACAACTCCTGATTAGCGTTACAACAATAAAAGAAGCGCAAATTGCATTGGAAAATGGTGCGGATTTTATTGATTTAAAAGACCCAAGCAAGGGAGCGTTAGGTGCGCTGCCATTGTCCAGAATTAGTGAAATAGTTACTTTCGTAAGCGCGAATGGCGAACATGAGAGAAAACTTACCAGTGCAACAATTGGTGATTTACCCATGGAGCCACAGCTTATACTCGAGCAAGTCGTAGCTTTAGCAAAGACTAAAGTTGATATTATTAAAATTGGTTTTTTCAAGGAATTTGATGGTAAGTTTTCTGATTACCAGTCTTGTTTGGATAGCCTGAAAACTATTACGCAAACAGGGGTAAAGTTGATTGCCGTACTGTTTGCCGAATATGAATATCCGGCAAGCCTAATATTGGCTATCAGGAATGCAGGTTTTTATGGGGTGATGCTAGATACAGCTGATAAAAACGGAGCTACTTTTTTAGATTATTTTTCGCCAGAAAAAATAAAAAAGCTGGCTGAAAATGTGCAAACTCAAGGCTTGTTATTCGGCTTGGCCGGGTCGCTTAACGTACACCATGTAGCGATGGCGAAGAAAGTTAACCCAAACTATATAGGGTTTAGAGGCGGTGTTTGTGCAGACAACCAGCGTAAATCCGGGCTGGATGCCGAGAAGATTAGAGTTATACGTAAAGTAATGTAAATTGTGTTGTAAAATTGCAACAAAATGTGTTTTAAGTCTATGTTTACGAGGGCTTTAGCATTGCATCAGGTGTTTTGTGTGCGTA
>JBAQME010000154.1:0-2069 GCA_049302535.1 Methylotenera sp. | reverse complement strand
GCCGCCTGCTTGGCCACTGGGGCTCCAGTCCCGGTCTATCCTTTACTTACATTCATCTCAATCGCCTCATCAATAAATACGACCTGAACGCTATTTTTCTTGCCGGACCCGGCCATGGTGCACCGGGCATGCTGGCACCTATTTATTTAGAAGGCACTTACAGCGAAGTCTATCCGAATAAAGGTGAAGACGAAGCCGGAATGCAGCATTTTTTCAAAGAGTTCTCTTTTCCCGGCGGTATTGGCAGCCATTGCACACCGGAAATGCCCGGCTCGATCCATGAAGGCGGTGAGCTGGGCTACAGTGTTTCCCATGCGTTTGGCGCAGCCTACGACAACCCCGATTTACTGGTCACCGTCATGGTAGGCGATGGAGAATCGGAAACCGGTCCGTTAGCAACTTCATGGCACTCAAATAAATTTCTTAACCCCATACGCGACGGAGCAGTGCTGCCGGTATTGCACCTTAATGGCTACAAGATCAACAACCCCACGTTTCTGTCGCGCATCTCGCATGAAGAGCTGGAAAACCTGTTCAAGGGTTATGGCTGGACGCCGCACTTTGTTGAAGGCAGTGATCCCATGGAAATGCATGCCAAGATGGCAGAAACCATGGAGCAATGCGTGCTGGAAATCCGGCGTTTGCAGCAGGAAGCCCGCAGCAGCGGCAAACCGATTCGTCCGCGCTGGCCAATGATCATACTGCGTTCACCCAAAGGCTGGACTGGTCCCAAAGAAGTCGATGGACATAAAGTTGAAGGCTTCTGGCGCGCACATCAAGTACCGCTCAATAATATATGCGGTAATCCTCAGCATATAGAGCAATTAGAACAATGGCTGCAAAGCTATCAGCCTCATGAGTTGTTCGATGATTCCGGCAAGCTGCGCGCCGAATTGAAGGCACTTGCTCCAAAAGGTACGCGCCGTATGAGCGCGAATCCGCATGCCAATGGCGGCCTGGTACGAAAAGAACTGCGCATGCCCGATTTTCGACACTATGCCGCCGAGCTACCGGGGCCGGGCAAAATAACCGTCGGCAACACGCATCCCCTTGGTGAGTTTTTGCGTGACATCATGCGCAGCAATATGGATAACTTCCGCGTCTTTGGCCCGGATGAAAACACTTCCAACAAGCTGGATAGCATTTACGAAGTGAGCAAAAAAACCTGGCTGGCAGATTATTTGCCTGAAGATGCCGATGGCGGCGAACTCTCGCCCGATGGCCGCGTCATGGAAATGCTTTCAGAACATACGTTGGAAGGGTGGCTGGAAGGTTATCTACTGACCGGTCGCCATGGCTTCTTTTCTACTTATGAGGCTTTTGTACATGTCATTGATTCCATGTTTAACCAGCACGCAAAATGGCTGGCCATGTCCAAGGCTGTGCCATGGCGCGCACCGGTTTCATCACTCAACCTGCTGATTACCTCTACTGTGTGGCGCCAGGATCATAACGGCTTCACACATCAGGATCCGGGATTTTTAGACCTGGTTGTCAATAAGAGCCCGTCGGTCACGCGTATTTACCTGCCTCCGGACGTGAACTGCCTGCTGTCCGTAGCCAATCATTGCTTAAAAAGTACCGATTACATCAACGTCATAGTTGCTGATAAACAGAAACATTTGCAGTATCTGGATATGGATGCCGCAATCAAACACTGCACAAAAGGCCTTGGCATTTGGGAATGGGCGAGCAATGACGGAGATGCCGAGCCCGATGTGGTCATGGCATGTGCCGGCGACATCCCCACTAAAGAGGCGCTGGCAGCAGTTGTATTGCTGCGTGAGCATTTTCCGCAGCTCAAAATTCGGTTTATCAACGTGGTCGATTTATATAAATTAACGCCAGCCTGCGATCATCCGCACGGATTAACCGACAATGACTTTGATAGCCTGTTTACCACCAATAAACCCATTATTTTTAACTTCCACGGCTACCCCTGGCTGATTCATCGCATGACATACCGTCGTACCAACCACGATAACCTGCACGTACGCGGCTATAAGGAAAAAGGCAGTATCAACACGCCGCTAGAGCTGGCAATCCAAAACGAAATTGACCGCTACAGC
>JBAQME010000153.1:0-3056 GCA_049302535.1 Methylotenera sp. | reverse complement strand
ATTATCCAATCGCACTGGAAGGCGCATTGAAGCTCAAGGAAATTTCTTATATCCACGCTGAAGCATATCCTGCAGGCGAGCTTAAACACGGCCCCTTGGCGCTGGTAGATAGCGATATGCCGGTGGTGGTGATTGCCCCGAATGATGCGCTACTGGAAAAAGTAAAATCCAACATGCAGGAAGTGAAAGCCCGTGGTGGTGAGTTATTTGTATTTGCCGATGCCGACAGCCACTTTACTGAATCCGAAGGTGTGCATGTGATCCGTACGCCACGCCATGTAGGTGTGCTCTCCCCTATTCTGCATACTATTCCGGTACAAATGCTGGCGTATCATGCAGCGTTGTTGAAAGGGACGGATGTGGATAAGCCTAGGAATTTGGCGAAGAGTGTGACGGTAGAATAAGAGATCAAACTACATGTATAACCTACTGGTGGCTTATAACTCAGAGTATTGGAAAAATGGTTCAGCAAATTGGGACGTTTCTAGATTCTTAGAATTTACCAATGACAATATTAAAGCGCGACTTAAGTCTTTAACCGTAGATGTTATAGAGGAACTTAAGACTTATCCGACATTATTTACTCATGAGTTTTCTACATCTGAGCCAGCACGAGTTGGTTGGATTACTGACATACAACGCCGTGGAACTAGTTTAAGAATCTCTTTTAATTTTGATTTATCTATTCCACCTATAGAGCAAGATCAGCTTGAAAGTTTGCTCTGGGATTTGGATATGGAAAAAGAAACTAGTCGAACCCATTGGGCAGTAAAAGAAATTGATTTATTTTCAGTTCTTGAAAAGGCAGGTATTGTTAAGCTAAATAACAAATTACAACCATCGAATTATAAGTTCTCCCGTCAAACTATTATTAAAGCGTGTGAATTATTAAGAATGATTGGGCATGCTGAATTTGATCAATTGTTGTTGGAAATTGGATTAGATCATATTGATGCAGGTAGGAACCACGGTGGACTTCAAGCTCGCTCTATAGCTTTATGTAAATATGTTATTGATCATATGGAGGAGTTGACCGCAGATAATCATCCACTTGGTTTGGTGTTAGTACGATATGTTGCTAAATTGAAGCAATTTGAATCTATATCGGGAGAAGTAAATCATGTTAGAGCTTCATTCTTAACCAATCTTAAGAATGATGGGTACATCTTTAAAAATGAAGATATATTTTCTCTAAACGTGTTAGATAATTCTTCGACTAAATCTGTTATGCAGCAAAGCTCTCCAAATAAAGGGGAGGATATGAAGATGTCATCTACAAATACAAAAAATTTATCTATCAATCTAAAACCAAAGATTTTTATTGTTCATGGACGTGACCATTTAATCAAAGCTGAAGTGGCAAGATTTCTCACCAAAATTAATCTTGAACCAGTTATTCTGCATGAGAGGCCTAACGGTGGACGTACTTTAATTGCTAAATTCCAAGAAGAGTCTGCTGAAATACAATTTGCTATTGTGCTAATGACACCTGATGATATTGGTGGGTTACTAAATGAAGAGCAACAACCTCGTGCACGGCAAAATGTAATTTTTGAGTTGGGATTTTTTATCGGTAAACTTGGTGCTGGGAAAGTTTGTGCTTTAGTTAAGGGGGCAATAGAGCGCCCATCAGATTTTGATGCAGTTGTTTATACTACTTATGACGATGCTGGTGCATGGAAATTAGAATTAGCAAGAGAGTTAAAACACGCATCAATTTCTTTTGATGAACAAGGATTAATTTAATATCGCTAAGCTATAAGTCGGGATTGCCCGACGGCAAGTTACTTTCTTTTGCTTGTCCAAAAGAAAGTAACCAAAGTAAATGACACCCCCTGCCAAGGCCTTCGGCTACCCTGCGCTACTCAACAAATCAGGCGGCTGCGGAACTCGCTACGCTCAAACAGTCCTCGCCGAAAACTCCTGATTTGTTTGCGTTGCTCGGCATGGCAGCAGGGGATTGAAAGTCAGCATTGCCTGTAAATTATCATTTTTAGTGGATCAAGTAGACGTAGGAGATAACGGCCATTTCTTGAGTATCCGGTAATGAGTGCCTTGGCTAGTCGTCACTGATTCCACCAGCACGAAGGCGTCTACCCACAATCTGATAGGCGCGATGTCCTGAGGCTCTATAATATGTTCGACGCGACGCAACAACGTGACGTGCGGATTAAACTCGCTGTTATCAAATAAAACATCTTCAGTCGTCAGTTCCTGCCGTAGTGCAGTGACCAACCGATCCAGCGCTGGCACTTTTGTATTCAATGTAGCATAGGCGATGCGGTTATGTTCCCAGAATGAAAGCTTCTCTAACACAAGTCCGAAAGGTGGCGTCTGTACCCTATCTGCGGCTTTTATCAGTTGAGGTAGCCGTGCATGTTCAATATTGCCTATAAATTGTAATGTCATATGCAGGGTATCAATCTGCATGATGCGTGCGCTACACCTCGGTTGGTATTCCTCGGCAAGTGCATATAGTAGTCGCCGAACCGACACCTCTGGCCATAGGGCGAAAAATACGCGGGTTACATTTGAGTCTTTTATTTGAATTGGCTGACTCAAATCATTCTCTGAGTGTGGCGCATCTCATCGGCTGTAGGCTTCCGTTGCATAGCGGTTCATCATGCGATGGCTGTTGAAATATGATGCGTTTTTACTGATTGCACCCTTCATTACTTTAATCCAGCCACTCTGATCGTCACTGTAATAGAGTGGAAGCACTACATGTTCGAGCTTATCGTAAAGTTCGTGTGCGTCGCCGATTGCCCAGCCTGTCAGGCCTTCAATACAACCTTCAATCCACCAGCCGTCGAGTACCGAGAGGTTGGGTACGCCGTTTAATGCGGCTTTCATGCCACTGGTGCCAGAAGCTTCGAGTGGCGGTAATGGCGTGTTGAGCCATACGTCTGCTCCTGCGGTGAGCGCTTGTGCAATATCCAAATTGTAGTCGGGCAGGTAGATGACTTGAAGCGTGTCAGCCAAGTCGCGGGCATAGGTATGCAGTTGCTCAATCAGGCGTTTGCCGTTTTCGTCGTGCGGATGTGCCTTGCCGGCAA
>JBAQME010000152.1:0-4126 GCA_049302535.1 Methylotenera sp. | reverse complement strand
ACCGCAATTTCGTTCAACCTTACCTTTATCCCGCAATTCTTCCTGGGGTTGGCTGGCATGCCACGCCGCATTCCAGACTATGCATTGCAGTTTGCTGAATTCAATATGATTTCTTCAATTGCTGCATTCGTGCTTGGTTTATCACAATTAATCTTTGTGTATAACATCATCAGCACCGTTAAAGGCGGAAAAAAGGCAACTGATCAAGTATGGGAAGGCGCTGAGGGTTTGGAATGGACACTGCCATCACCACCGCCATACCATAGTTTCACTGAACAACCTGTTGTTAAATAAGGCAAAGATGGGGGCTCAATCATTGCGTTGAGCCTTCGAATTTATATGAAAAATCAAGAAGTTGTGAAAAGCAGTAAAAACAAGAGAATTGCTATAGTTTTAGGTGTAATTGCGTTCATTTGGTACGTAGCTTCCATGTTTGTTATATGGAAATAAATACCGAACGAGACAATCCAAGCCCTGCGGAGCAAAAGAACCGGGCGAATAAAAAGCTTGGTTTCAAGATGGCTTGGATAGTAGTCGGCTCGCTTTTGTTTGCGTTTGCACTGGTACCGCTGTATGACGTTTTATGTACGATGACTGGTTTGAATGGCAAGACAAACAACACTGCAACTGAGTTAAAGAATACAAAAGTAGACAAGACTCGTTGGGTAACAGTGCAGTTTACTTCAAGCGTCATGCCAGGGTTGGGATGGAATTTTTATCCAAAACAGGCAAGTGTAAAAGTGCATCCCGGGCAAGTTGAGACTGCGCTGTTTGAGGCTAAAAACATAACCAGTCAAACAGTTACCGGTCAGGCAATACCGAGCGTAACACCGGGGCAGGCAGCTGCCTACTTAAAAAAAATAGAATGTTTTTGTTTTAAAAAACAGGAATTAAAGCCAGGCGAAACAAAAATAATGCCATTACGTTTTTTTGTGAGCCAAGACCTGCCGAGTGAAGTAAAAGAAATGACTTTGTCCTACGCTTTCTTTAGCGCAGGAAAATAGTAGTAAAAGCTGGAAAAAGAAATTAGGTGTATGAGTTTTAGCCATATAACAAAGACAAGTCCGTTGGCTAAGATTGGTTGCGTTAAATTTTATATTAAACATTTTAACTGGTGCCACTGTTAACCAGAGCTTGGTTAAATAATGCAATAGGGAGCTTATGCATGACAACACATTCAAATAATCATTATTTCGTCCCCCACGGGGCTGTCTATCCGGTAGCTATATCAGCAGGATTGCTGGCACTTGCTTCCGGGTTTGTTTTCAGTGTCGCAACAGATAAGAGCAAGGATCTGGCTTATCTGCAAACACCCGGCAAGTGGATGATGTATATAGGTGCAGCCATTATTCTGTTGATGACATTCAAATGGTTCAGTGCCGTTGTTATTGAGAGCGTATCTGGCCAATACAAAAAATGGGAAGACAAATCTTTCCGCATTGGCATGATTGTATTTATCTGCTCCGAGGTGGTCTTTTTTGCGGCATTCTTTGGCGCACTTTTCTATATGCGCATCATTTCCGTGCCGGATTTAGCCGCTTTTGACCCCGCATTTACACCATATAAAGACTTTCTGGGCACCTGGCCGTCTGCCGGCCCAGGCGGCGTTGTGTTAGGCAGCGAATATACGCCTGGCAAACTTAACCCTATGGGCGCATGGGGTTTGCCTGCCATTAATACTGCATTGCTGTTAAGTTCAGGTGCGACCATTACCTGGGCGCATTGGGGCCTGCTTAAAGATAATCGTAAACAACTGATCATCGGTTTATTTTTAACAGTGGCCTTGGGTACAGCGTTCCTGATTTGCCAGGCGTTTGAGTACCACGAAGCTTATACTGAAATGGGCTTAACATTGCGTAGCGGTGCTTATGGCGCAACTTTCTTTATGCTTACCGGCTTTCACGGTTTCCATGTAACTTTGGGTACGATTATGCTGATCGTGATTCTATTGCGCTCAATGAAAGGTCACTTCTCAGCCAAAAGTCACTTCGGTTTTGAAGGCGTTGCCTGGTACTGGCACTTTGTTGATGTCGTTTGGTTAGGTTTGTTTATCTTCGTTTACTGGCTATAGCATCTGCGGCAAAAAAGGGACGGTCCAAATGCACCGTCCCTTTTTGTCACATTAAAAAATCAGGCCCAAAATTATGCTTGGGCATGGCCGATTAAACCAAAGTAGTATCCCAGCAACAGTAAAATAAACAAGGTAATTGAAAGTCCAATACGCACTGTCAGCGCTTTAGCAGTACGTGTTCCACCATCTTTGTCTTTAGCCAAGAAATACAATGCGGAAAAAAGACTACCTATGATGACAAACAGAACTAACACAACGGCAATTTTAAAAAACATAATTATGTCCAATCAATGTAGATAAGACATTATGCGATGCGTATAACACAAATGCAATTTAGATTCGCAGGCTACGTATTCAGCCCGTCCTGGCTGGGATTGCTGGTGTTAATTATTTGCGTACCACTATTTATTAACCTTGGTCTCTGGCAATACAACAAGGCAGCGTTAAAACAAGAAATCCAGACAAAATACGATGCATCGTTAGACAGTGAAGCATTAAGCTTACCTAACGAACTGGAGAACCTGGACTTCTGGCGTTATAAAAAAATAAAAGTAAAAGGACGCTACGATACCAAGTACCAGATCCTGCTCGACAATCAAGTTGAAGATGACCGCGCAGGCTTTCATGTACTCACGCCATTGAAGCTTGAGGGCAGAAACGATTACGTGCTGATCAATAGAGGCTGGATCGCAGGCGGGACAGCACATAACGACCTGCCGAAAATCACGACACCCGGTGGTCCGGTTGAAATTGTTGGCTTGGTTTGGGTTCCCAGTAAAAAGATTTTTACACTGGAAAGCGATGTAGAAAAAAACACCTGGAATCAGGTGTGGCAAAACATGGATATGGAGCGCTATCAAAAAAGTGTCGCCATTCATATGTTGCCTATCGTAATCAAATTGGATGCAAAAAGCGGTGCAGGCGGTTTTGTACGTAACTGGCAATTGCCTGCCAGCCGCATTGCAACCAATATGGGCTATGCTTACCAATGGTTTGGTTTTGCTGTTGCCAGCATTCTTATTTTTTTATACACCAGCATCAGCAAAGTCAGCAACACCCCTAAAAACAGGCAAATTTAAACCATGCAAAATGAAGTAGAAAATACCGAATATTTTGACCGGCAACGCAGGGGGCGCTTGATGCTCCTGTGTATGCTGATATTTTTCATAACGCCTATAGTCGCGGTCGTTGTAATGTACAAGTTGGATTGGCGCCCCAAAGGCGAAAGCATTGGCGAACTCGTCACTCCTGCCAGACTGCTAGCCATAAACAGTGCTTTAATCACAGGCGACGGCAGCGTTGCGCAGCCCGATCTATGGAAGGACAAATGGAGCATGGTTTATGTAGCGGCTAGCTGCGAAGCAATATGCAACGATAAATTACATATTATGCGTCAGTTACATGTATCCCTATATAAGGAAATGCCGCGCATGCAGCGTGTGTTAATCACCACCACACGTGAAATTGCCGAGTTGAAACAGCGTTATCCCGACATGCTGATTTTGAATCAGCCAACGCCTGAGATTACAGCACTTAGTGACCAATTTAACATTAACGGCGAATCGGCCATCAACTCCGACAGAATTTATCTAGTCGATCCGCTGGGGCATTTGATGATGAGTTACACGCCGGCAACGGCGCCGGCACTGATTCGCAAAGATATTACCAGATTAATGAAGTACTCCTGGGCAGGCTGATGATGCAATACAATCTGTTTAGACGTTTATCCCTATTCAGTGCCATGCTTGCGCTATGCGTCGTGGTGCTTGGCGCCTACGTCAGATTGTCAGATGCAGGGCTTGGCTGCCCGGACTGGCCTGGCTGCTATGGCGCACTTAGTGTACCCCAAAGCGAAAGTGCCATTCAAAAAGCACAGGAAATTTACCCGGACCGCCCGGTTGAAACCGGTAAAGCCTGGAAAGAGATGGCGCATCGTTACCTGGCAGGCACGCTGGGTTTAATGGTACTGGCAATTTTTGCGTTGGCCTGGCGCAACAAACAGCGCATTAAAGTGAACCCGCTGCTGCCAACCGCACTGCTCCTGATTATTGCCTT
>JBAQME010000151.1:0-11282 GCA_049302535.1 Methylotenera sp. | reverse complement strand
GACACCCCTTGGATCTGCCCCCAATTGCTATGTCCGCTAAGCGCTTTGGACATGGCATCGTCATACCAGGTATCTACAATCAACAAGGGTTTTTTGCTAAGTCCTGCTAAATACTGATGAAGGATATTAGGCACTACGCTTGGGGTGTAGGCATCGGACATCAAGCTGACAACTGATTTTCGATGTTTGAAGTTTTCAATAAACTGGGCAGCAGCAGTGAGATTATTGCGGATTTTGTGCGGCACGCTCACTTTAGTGATGAGTTGCTTGACCAGCTCATCCGGCGCAGAGGGTACATGACAAGTAGCAGAATCCAAAGCCAGTACACCTGGGCCTAGGTAGGGGACAGCACTGCCATTGGCGAGTGCCTGAGCAATTTCTTGTAATGGTGCGGTTGTCATGATTTATCCTTAACTTAATTTACTCTGAACTTACAATGGTGTTACAAATAGATTGCAGCGCCGGCTCCAACATTGATCGAGGCATCTTTGGCGGTTTTCACGATAAAAGCCACTTGGTCCTCCGTTATTTGCCCATGAAAAGGGAGTGCGATGGCACGGTCAGCTACTTTTTCCGTGACTTTGAAATCACCTTTGCGGTAGCCATGTTGCTCGATATAAGCGCGCTGCAAGTGAAGCGGCTGGCAATAAGCCGCAGTCTCGACCAATTCTGTCTCCAGATCATCGACCAACGCGTCACGGCTGCTGGCACTGAAACGTGTGCCTAGATGTACGGTATATAAAAACCAATGTACTTCATCAACGCCAGGCGCAATATAGGGCGGCTTAATACCTTCAAAGCTTGAAATTTGTGCTTGGTACCACGCCTCAACCTGTTTACGTTGAGCAAGAATTTCCGGCAAACGCTGTAACTGAACCAAACCTAGCGCAGCAGTTATTTCAGAAATACCGGCATCCAGCGGAGGACGCAGGGTGGCGGTAAGCGAAGCGCGGTCCTGACGCTGGCGGCTTCTGTAGTGGCGCAGTTTCAAGGCAAGCGTATCATCATCGGTGACGATCATGGCCGCCTGGCCGCAACTCAATGGGGATGGCTCTGAAAATTCAAATATGGCGATATCACCAAAACTGCCGACTAACTTGTTTTGATAACGTGATCCTATGGATTCAGTTGCATCTTCAATCATCAGTACGCCAGATTTATCAGCCAAGGCGCGCAATTTATCCCAATCCGCTGGGTGGCCATTCACATTGGTGGCTATAATCGCCCGGGTTTTAGTAGTGATTTTAGCCTCGGCTTTTTCTGGCGATAAGGTTTGCGACCAGTAATCTATATCCGCTAAAACAGGCGTTGCACCTGCCCATGAAATGGCATGTGCGGTTTGCCGCCAGCTGTAGCCTGATGTAATCACCTCATCATCTACACCTATTCCCGCAGCTTTCAGCGCAAGTAACATGCCGATGGTACCGCTGCTTACTGCAATGGCATGACGACGGCCTGAATACGCTGCAAATGCATTCTCAAAAGCTTTTGTAACGTAGCCTTCAGTTTGCGTAGATCGATTAAGTACGACTTGTACTGCAGAAATTTCAGCAGCAGTGTAACTTACACATGAAAGTGATATCCAAGTATCAATCATGGGTTGATTGTCAGTCATGAGTCACTCATTTATGCGCAATGACCACAGCGGTAGCATCGCTGAGGTTATTGGTGATTTGTACACAATGGTCACGGCCGTCCAGCAAGTATAAGTTGTAGTCAACCAGTGAGCGGAACGGCACTTCGTCTATGTCAGAATCTGACATGCGCAGGAAAGACAATTCTGGAAAACTACCCTTGAGCATGGGAAGCGGGTTGTTTGATATCTTGTGAAAATCCAGCAGAGATAGCTCAATTTCATCCATGGTTTTAGTTGAAATGCACATTTTTTACTCCTATTCTTCACTTAAACGTGAAGCCTCAATAGTGATTGGCAGACGCGTACCAGCAGGCATCTCCGGCAGTGCCAATTGCCAGCCATTTGCAAGCTTGATAACGCCACCCCATAAATCCGGTTTTTCATGCGAAACGATAGGCTCTTCCAGATCTTTTTTAGGAACATAAGCTGAGAGTTCGCCTTTTTCGTTACGTCGAATCATAATTTTCATACAGTATCCTTTTCTATTTCAATTAAGCGGCAGCTGCGCTACGCATTGCCGTTGCTAAGTTAACTATTGTTTTAATGACCGTATTGACTTCGTCTTCCGTAGTTTCTTTAGAAAGCGAAAAGCGGATGGAACTCAACGCATCTTCACGGCTTAATCCCATTGCCAGCAACACATGCGAGGGATCTGTGCCGCCTGCTGTACATGCGCTGCCTTGGGAAGCCATAATTCCCGCCTGGTCCAGCCTGTGCAAAAGCTCTTCGCCATGCAGACCGGCAAAACATATACTGGTGGTATTGGGTACACGTGGCCCAGCACCGTTTACGCGGACGAAGGGCAGGCCGACAGCAATGCCTTGCTCCAAGTAGTTACGCAGGGAGACTAAAGATTTGCGCTGATCTGCAACACTCTGATCTGTCAGGTTTTGTTGCGCCAGCTGGCAGGCAAGCCCTAAGCCGACAATGCCAGTCTGGTTTTCAGTACCTCCGCGACGGCTGCGCTCCTGATGCCCATAAATCAGCGGTTTGATTGCCAGACCCTTGCGCGCATACAGCACACCAACCCCCTTGGGGGCATGCAATTTGTGACCAGAGAACGACAGTAAATTACAGCCTAGCTGACGTACATCCAGAGGGATTTTGCCTGCAGTTTGCGCCGCATCGGTATGAAACAGCGCGCCTTTATCGTGGGCAATAGCTGCAGCCTTGGCAATCGGGAACAATATGCCGGTTTCGTTATTGGCATGCATGAGCGTGACCAGCGCAGTGTCTTCAGTCACCGCTTCGGCTAATGCGTTTATATCTAGCTCGCCGTTTGCGTTGACTGGAATTTGGATGATTTCAATGCCGGTGCTAGCAAGGTAATCCAGTAAGCGCAATGTGGACGAATGCTCAACTGAGCTCGAGACAATACGGCGGCGAGCAGGGTTTGCGGCTAACGCGCCCAATATCGCCAAGTGGTTAGATTCAGTCGCGCCGCTGGTAAAGATAATCTCAGCCGGACTGGCATTCAGAAAACTCGCTACAGATGCCCGTGCCGCAATGATGGCTTCTTTTGCACGCTGCCCCAATTGATGGCTACTGGAGGCGTTGCCATATTGCTCTGAGAACCAGGGTAACATAGCCTCTAGCACCTGTGGCAGAACACGTGTGGTGGCGTTATTGTCAAAATAAAGCGTGTTCATCGCCAAAACTCCTTTTTAGGGTCAGCGACAAGCCTGGCCAATAGCATAGGCAGACTTAAGTATTCTGAATGAGGGCGCCAGCGCTGGTTTTCATCATCCTTTTGATATAAGCGCCAGAAGTCGCCTGATTGATATTCAATGCGGGCAATATCTATTTCGCCGCCTTCCGGGTCTACATTCCTGGAACAGCAGGGGCTGCGCACAAGGTAACCCTCTACATCCGGCAATACTTTAGGAGCAACGTATTTGTACCGTTCGCGCTCTGCCAGCATTTTCTCAATACGCTTACGATCCACCTCATTAGGGTGAGGGCAGATTTCAGTATAAATGTGAGCGGCGGCGACCATGGCGGTATCCCTAAACAGGTGAGATTTCCTCTTCGAGCACGCCTACCACTTTGCCGTTTGTGAATTCGACCAAATATACAGGTATGCCTGTTTCTTCCACCACGCCAACATTAACGATTTCACCCTGAGTGCCTTGCTCTACCAGCATGGCTTCCACAGGTTCATCTGGATAGCTGCCGTCGTTGATCAGATCAGTCTGGCAGCTGATCGCTTGCCCCCACTGGTATTTAGGAATTTGCATTTCAGCCATGACTTTGCTCACTTTCCATTGTAATTTCTTCACCTTCTGCAGCATATTCATCGATATCTTCATCCACTTCTTCATCCACGAGTTCAAGCTCCTTGCCGCGCATACCAACGCGGTAGCCTAATTCGTAAAAGTCGATACCGTAGATGTAAAACTGCTGTAGAAAAGTGCCGATGCTGGTGACATAGCCAATATCACCTTTGCTCACTAAAATATCGCCTACCTCGCGACCAGGAAAAGTGCCATCGTTACGCACATATTTCTTTGAGATGACTTTTTGCCCATAATCAAACTTAGGTTCACTCACTAGTTCAACTATGCCACTATCACGGCTGATTTTAGTGCCCATGTGCATTCTCACTTTCATGCTTATGGTTAAGAGGGTTAAGGCGTTCACTAGCAGTGGCTGCGACTATTTCATCTTCATCATTAATTAAAACTGTTAGATATTCTGCTGGAACCCGTTGTGCCGTTTCTAAGCGAACGCGCCAGTCTGCATCAAAGCGGAATGGCGGCAGCAGGCCTGAAGGCAGCCTGCGGATGGCGGTTAGGCGTACATCTTCTTCACTGTCATTTGCCAGCATGGTGAGCCATTCAACTCCGATTCTCATCGCCACCTCACGCCTGACAGAAGCATCGCTATCTCGCGCCAAATGATAGAGCAGGCTAGGGGCTATGCGCCTGGCGATGACAATACGCACGTAATAGTCCGGGTCATTAAGCATAGCGCTTAGTGCGGTTAGTTCTAACCGCAAGGCAACGCGCACCCGGACTTCCCGGTCCGGGTCGTGAATCAGCTTGGTTAAAAGTTTAGGGGGTAAACGCAAGGCGACACTCGCCCGCACGGTTTCATCAGGATCGGTTATCAGGCGATTCAACTGAAACAGGTCAAGATATTTCGCGGCCACTGCACGTACTTCAAAATAAGGGTGACTAATGTACTGGCTTGCCAATCCTGGATTGGTACCAAAAAAGCGATCAACACGCTTAGCATAACGGTCATGCACACATGAGCGTAATGGCCCACAAGTACCCAATGCCAGCCTATCAGCATGCGCACAACCATCGCAACTGATCGCATTGCCTTGCCAATCGACGCCGGGAATGTCGTTTTCAGTCATCATAGTCGTCCATGTCCATACGCAGCAGTACGTCCAGCAACACTTGCCCGCCTATTTTGTTGTTTACATCAAGTGACAGCAACTTATCCGTGGCTGCCCAGCCTTCGTCAATTTTATCTACGCGTAACAGCAGGTATGCATAGGCTTTCAAGCAAAACAAATAAAAGCGGTGGGCAGGTTCATCACCGGTAAAATCGGCATGAGCAGGCATGACTTGCTGCCAGTCTTGCGGTAAACCTAACTCTTTGGCAACTGTCACCAAGCAGGTTTCAGCTACTTTGAGCGCTTCTTGTAAGCGACCTTTGTAAAAATAGAAGCGGTATTCACCAATGTGCACAACAGGATTGTCAGGCGCTATCGCCTTGGCAAGCGCCAAGTGCATCTCAGCTTTCGCACTGTTCGCGTAGGCATGGCTTGCAAGGCGCAACTGCTCTTCAGCTACCGGGGATAAATTATGGTAACGATTTGCAAACCAGCTATTCTCTAATGCCTCATTGTCCATGGTTATTTATTCACATTAGTGCTTACGCTGAATACTCTCAATGCTCACCGTGGCAGGACCTGAGTGGTCACTGTGACTATGCCCATCGCCGCTGCTACTGCAGCCGCAATTTCCGCCTTGTGCTGTAATGAAAGTGAGGCCTGATTCCATCGGGGTATCCTTGAAATCAATGGTCGCACCTTCAAGCAGAATGCGGGACTCAGCAGGCAAGAACAGCTTTAAACCATTGGCTTCCACGATGGCATCGCCTTCAAGCGGCCCGGCTTCTACGGTAAACTCCGAGCTTAAGCCAGAGCAACCGCCTGGACTAACCACTAATCTAAAGCCATGTGCAGGCGTGCCGCCATTAAAGCGGATCATGCGGCCGATAAACTTTTCAGCCTTTGGAGTGATTGCTATAGTTGGAATTGAGAGTGCCATGATTGCTCCTTATGCCGCCTGATAGCGTGGGTAAGCGTTATCAATGATGCAGGTATTGTCTACCGGGCAAGCGGCAACACACTGTGCGTCATCAAAGTAGCCGATACACTCGGTGCATTTATCCGGTTTGATGAAGAACACGCCATTTTTTTCATAAATAGCATCATTTGGGCACTCCGGCTCGCAAGCTGAGCAACCTGTACATTGTGATCCAACGATTTTATAAGCCATGTTATTTCTCCTCTTAAATTAATTACTAAATAGTCTGTTAAGCCGCTATGAATGCGCCTTGGCGGATAGCGGCATCACCGCGTTCCTTATGGGTAATTTCACCTTTAGCCACGCGAGCGCGGTAATCAGCAAACCAGGTCAATGCGGCTTTTTCAATAAATTCATGTGCATAAGCATCTACAGGCTCAATGCCAGCTGCCTTGAGTTCATCACGTGGACAAGCACCGATCTTGGCTACCAGTACTGCATGACAGTCGTTAATGGCGTTAACGATGGAAGGCAACTGCTCATCTTCGCCAAAGCCGCCCTGGCAATAGAGGTCAACGCGGCGGTGGCCGACAAATGTAGTAGAGGCTGCGGTAATTTCGTAAATCTGGAATTCTGTGGCATGGCCGAAATGCTCGTTGACCTTGCCGCCGCCAGTGGTAGCCACGGCAACCAATACCTTCATATTGTCGTCAGCGCCGGCTGCTGTGGTAGCAAGCGCAGCGTGTTTGGCGTTTTGCTGGGCCTGACGTTCGGCCTCAACGTTCTCCTGATAGGCGCGGCGTTTTTCCAGGTCATACACCACATCCATCTGTTCAATCTGGTCTAGCGTGAATTCATCGCTGCGGTCTTCGCCCAGCAAGCCAACCGCATCGGCGCGGCATTGACGGCAGTGGCGCATCAGGTTGGCACCGCCCATACAGGCATCCTGTACGTCTTTTAACTCCTGTGCGGAAGGACCGCGCTGACCGGTAAGGCCGAATACCGTTCCATGCTCAGCTTCTGAAATCAGCGGCATGATGTTATGCAGGAAAGCACCACGTGATTTGACTGCACGGTTAACTTCATAAAGATGCTCGTCATTGATACCAGGGATTAAAACCGAGTTAATTTTAGTCAGCACACCACGTGCAGTGAGCATCTCCAGTCCCAGCATCTGGCGTTCAGTCAGAATCTGCGCGGCTTCACGTCCGTAATAACGCTTATGGTTGTAGAAAATCCAGGGGTAGATTTTTTCGCCAACTTCAGCATCAATCATGTTGATGGTAATGGTGACGTGGTCAATGTTGTACTTGCAGATTTCATCCACATAATCCGGCAGCATCAGGCCATTGGTAGAGAGGCACAGTTTGATATCAGGTGCCTGCTCCTGAAGCATCCGGAAGGTTTCAAAGGTTTTTTGTGGGCTGGCAAGTGCGTCACCTGGACCGGCAATCCCCAGCACCGTCATCTGTGGGATTTCACTGGCAACAGCGATTACCTTTTTCACGGCTTGGTCTGGAGTCAGCTTCTGGGACACCACACCAGGGCGAGATTCGTTAGAACAGTCATATTTACGGTTACAGTAGTTACACTGGATGTTACATGCTGGCGCAACCGCAACGTGCATACGTGCATAGTGGTGATGGGCTTCCTCGGAATAGCAAGGGTGGTTTTTAACCTTTTCCCAGACTTCCGGTGACATGTCATCGGGGCCATCCGATGTACCGCAGCTAGCCTTGCCTTCGCCGCCGGTGGTTCCACAGCCAGAAGATTCCGGTTGTCCTGCAACTTCGATCTTGATACCAGTCAGCGGTTTGAGACGGCTTAATCCTGGTGTTGCGTTTTGCAATGTCGGTTCCATAGCAGATTCCATGATGAGATCCTTAAGGTTGTTTACCTGGAACCTTGCAAAACACGTGCCATCATGCAATTTTATTTTTTTATGTTATTAAACAGTGGATTAAGAGGGTATTGAGCGTTGTTATTGACTTGTCACGATTGCGACAAAATGGGTAGGATTGTAGCGAAAGATACATGAAGTAATAATTGCTAAATTCGCGACAAAATCGTAATCGCTTTGAGACTAAAACCTTTTAACTTCAATGTTGTATTTTTTCAGTGCGTAACCCATTTGCCGCGGCGTCAGGTTAAGCAGTCGCGCCGCTTTAGCTTGCACCCAGCCGCTTTTTTCCATCGCATTGATAAGCTGCTCGCGCTCGGTTTGAGAAAGCGGTTCATTGTGACCATCATCAGGCATATCGGATGCTGAGTCTACAGGTGTGATGTATAAGGGTTCTGCCGCAATGGGAGCAATGGGAATCACGCCGCCGGTGGGCTGGTATTTCCACAAGGTAGATGATAAACATTGATTGGTCTGGCAGGGGATATCGACTTCACGGATGAGGTTGCTACGTGACATCGTCGCAAAACGCTCTACACAATTTTCCAGCTCACGCACGTTGCCAGGCCAATGACAGTGGTTCAGCACATGCATGGCCTCAGGGGTAATGCCGATTTTGGATTTATTTTCACGATTAAATCGCGCCAGAATTCGCTCAACTAAAAGCGGTATATCATCTCGCCGCTCACGCAGCGGCGGTAAATGTATTGAAATAACGTTGATGCGAAAATACAGGTCAGAACGAAAATCGCCCTTGTTAACGGCTTCTTCAAGATTGCGGTTGGTGGCACAGATCAGGCGCACATCCACTTTAATCGTTTTATTGCCGCCGACTCGTTCAAACTCCCGTTCCTGCAAAACGCGCAATAACTTGACTTGGAAAGCAGGTGAAATGTCACCGATTTCATCCAGAAACAATGTACCGCCGTTTGCCTGTTCAAAGCGTCCTACGCGCTCTTGTAACGCACCCGTAAAGGCGCCTTTCTCGTGACCGAATAGCTCGGATTCAAGCAGGCTTTCGGTCAATGCAGCACAGTTAACCTTAATGAAAGGTTTGTTTTTGCGTGAAGATAGAAAGTGAATGGATCTTGCAATTACCTCCTTGCCGGTACCGGATTCACCACGCAACAAAATGGTGCTTTTACCAGGTGCGGCCATGTGCACATCCGCAAATACTTCTTTCATCCGCTTGGATTGGCCGACGACATTTTCCAGACTGTACTTGCCGCCCAACTCCTTTTGCAGACGGGATTTCTCTTGCAAAAGCTGTTCCCGATCGCTTGCCACTTGTTGGTGCAGACGGATGGATTGACCGATTAAATTAGCCACCATCACGAGCAATTGCAGATCATTTTCAAAGCCATGCCAGTGATCGCCGGCGTTGCGTTCAAAAGAGAGCACACCGATAGTTTCCCTGCCCACCTTGATTGGCACACCCAGAAAAGAAATTGCCTGATCTTTTAACAGCCTTTTTGCACCAGTTCGGTTCAAAAAAAGCGGCTCATGCGCCACATTGGGGATAACTGCAGGAAACCCGGTTTGAAATATTCGCCCGGTGACGCCTTCACCTACAGCGAATCGGCCGCGCATGGTTTCTTCCTGGCTGAAACCAATGGACGCAACAATCCTCAGATCTTCCAGATCTTCACGTAAACAGACCATGCCACGCTGCATGTATAAATGCGCGGCAATGACATTCAGTACTTGCTGCAAAGTCTTATGCAGATCCAGTGATGAGCTGAGAATCTTACCGATTTCGTAAATAGTCACTAATGCAACGCGACTGGAAACTGGAGCAGGGGACATACCATAACGTCCAAATTTAATTGTAATGATGTAAATAAAGCAATATGTATTCCACCTAATATATTCCACTTGAAATTTTTGGTATTTAGATGGAACTTGATGCTTTGTTAATATCTATTGAAACGTCTGAATAAAAAGAGTGTGGGCAGGACATTGCAACTGGGCGTTACCAACCTATTTACTGACTGGAAGGCAAGGTATAGCCAGGCATTAACATAGCACTCAGATAAGGGATGTTGCTAAACCAGAAACCTTTATAAGAATCTATCAAGTAATTTTCGGCTGTGTTTATCCAGTTGGTCTGAATCGCGGATCAGGAAATTGACATCATGGCTATCGGTAATAATAAGGCTGGCGTGGCCAAGGCGCCTGATGTGGTCTTCAGCTTTTAGTACAAGTTCGGTATCGCCCCTGTCTGTTTCCACTTTCCATGTACTTGGCGTGGCGAAACTGGATACGCTATGAATACGATGAATTTCCGGCATAAACTCCCGCAGAGCAAGCTCTTCTTCAATCAGCACTCGATTAGCTGCAGTCAGGTCATCCAAACGTGCTATCCATGCCAGTTCCCGGCCATCCTGATTTAACAGAGAGAATCCCTCATCTGGCGCAGTAATTGGGAATGCCCGCACAGGAAATACACCGATATGAATTTTACCGTCGCTCGCAGTAAATTGTAGGCGGCCAGCTGGGTTGCGTGTTAGTTTGATGTCAGCAGTTGATTTGGCTGTTAATGTTTCCATAATTTATGCGTTTGCTTCCTTGCTTGCGATTTCGTCATCGCTATTCAGGTCATCCAGATCGGTGTCTACATTACGTGCCTGGGCTTGGTAGAGGCGATAATAAGCACCTTCTCTCGCCATCAGCTCGTCATGGCTACCTACTTCAACTATTTGACCTTGATCCAGAACAACCAGGCGGCTTGCTTTATGAAGGGTGGAGAGCCTGTGGGCGATAGCGATGGTGGTGCGTCCATGAACCAGATTGTCCAATGCTTTCTGGATTTCTTTTTCTGTTTCGGTATCCACTGAAGCTGTTGCTTCATCCAGTATTAAAATACGCGGGTCAATGAGCAGGGCACGGGCAATCGATATGCGCTGGCGTTCTCCACCTGAAAGTCCATGACCACGCTCACCAACCAGCGAATCGTAGCCATGCGGTAGCCGCAGGATGAATTCGTGCGCATGTGCCGCTCGCGCTGCAGCTACAATTTCCGCACGGGTTGCGTCAGGCTTGCCGTAGGCGATGTTGTCGGCAATGGTGCCAAAAAACAGGAAAGGCTCCTGCAGTACAAGCCCGATATTGCGCCGGTATTCTGATATAGGCAGCGAGCGGATGTTCACGCCATCCAGGCTGATTGCCCCGGAGGAAACATCATAGAAGCGGCACATCAGATTGACCAAAGTGCTTTTACCGGAGCCACTATGACCAACCAATCCTATCATTTCACCTGGCGCTATGCTCAGGTTGATATCCTTGATAACCGCGCGGTTACCATAACGGAAGCCGGCGGAACGGATCTCAATCTGCCCGGTAACTTTCTGCAGATGAACCGGATTGGTCGATTCAGGCACGCTGGATACATGATCCAGAATATCAAAAATTCGTTTTGCACCGGAGGCTGCCTTTTGCGTGACCGAAACGATGCGACTCATGGAATCAAGCCGTGTGTAAA
>JBAQME010000150.1:0-4907 GCA_049302535.1 Methylotenera sp. | reverse complement strand
CTGGATACGACACTCGGCCTGCTATCACGCATTCCGCAAGGTAAAATCGTTGTCACCGAATCAGGTATTTTTACCGCAGACGACGTAGCGCTGATGCGTAAAAATAACGTACATACATTCCTGGTGGGTGAAGCGTTTATGCGACAACCTGAACCAGGTGTTGAATTAGCGAAAGTATTTGCCTAACCCGTACTGCCAGCAAAAATATAAGGAACCCATCATGAGTTACCCCTACTCCCGTCCGCGCCGCATGCGCAAAGATGAATTTTCACGCCGTTTAATGCGTGAAAACGTACTCACCACCAACGATTTGATTTATCCGGTATTTGTACTGGATGGTCAGAACCGGATGGAAGAAGTTGCATCGATGCCAGGGGTAAAACGCCAAAGTATCGATATACTGTTAAAAACCGCAGCAGAATGTGTGCAGCTCGGCATTCCGGCGATTGCGCTGTTTCCGGTAGTTGATAGCCAGTATAAAAGCCTGGATGCTGCTGAAGCATTCAACCCCAATGGCCTCGTGCAGCGCACCGTTGCTGCGCTGAAAGCTGCGCACCCTGAGCTCGGCGTGATTACCGACGTGGCATTGGATCCATACACTACCCATGGTCAGGATGGTTTGATCGACGACTCAGGCTATGTGCTGAACGATGAGACTATTGAAGTGCTGGTGAAACAGGCCATCTCGCATGCCAACGCAGGCGCTGATATTGTAGCGCCCAGCGACATGATGGATGGCCGTGTAGGCCAGATTCGCGAAGCGCTGGAAAGCACCCGTAACATTCACACTAAAATTCTGGCGTACTCAGCCAAATACGCTTCTGCGTTTTATGGTCCTTTTCGTGATGCTGTCGGTTCAGCCGGCAATTTAGGCAAAGGCAATAAATACACCTACCAAATGGATCCTGCGAACAGCGACGAGGCGATGCAGGAAGTTGCTCTGGATATTTCCGAAGGTGCGGATATGGTCATGGTAAAACCGGGCCTGCCCTACCTGGATATTGTGCGCCGCGTAAAAGATGAATTCGGCGTGCCGACTTTCGCGTATCAGGTAAGCGGTGAATATGCCATGCTGAAGGCCGCCGCACAGAATGGCTGGCTGGACGAAAAATCCTGTGTACTGGAAAGCCTGCTCGCTTTTAAACGTGCCGGAGCAGATGGCATTTTGACTTATTTTGCGATGGATGTAGCGCGCTGGTTAAAATCAGCCTAGACAACGCTCAAAGGAAAAAATCCAGCCATGACTGGCAAATTGGATTTAGATTCACCTGACACGTTTAATGATGAAGCCATTTTCGACTTTCTCGAAGCCAACCTTGGGGTAATACCCCATCGCCTCAGGAGCCGATAATAAAACAAGCGCAACCTCATCACCGATAATGGCTTGGACGCGCGCAATAAACTCACGGCCAATGCCATGCTTTTGGTAGACCTTGTCCACTGCCAGATCAGACAAGTAACAACAATAACTGAAATCAGTCAGTGCACGACACACCCCAATAAGTTTGCCTTCATGCCAAGCTGAGAGAATAAGGTTGGCATTGGTAAACATACGCTCGATTCGAGCCAGATCCTGGGTAGGACGACGAATGCCCGATGCATCAAAAACCGCTGCAACATCGGCGGCCTTAAGCGGGAAATTGTGACGGTATTCAATCGCAAACATAGAAAACCTGATAATAATTATGCATTATCTAAAAATAATCGCAGCGTACTACTTTCAACCAACATCCTGTTTCAACCAGCATCCGGATTTTTGGCAGGTGACTGGCTAGGTTTGTGCCAATAAAGATTTTACGCCCTCAATATTCAACCTTTCCGCACTGCTGCCACCTGCCGCACGCTTGGTTGCCACCCGTATATCATCCACTTCAAACACGCTCAGCCTGATTAACCCGGTATCGGTTTCCAAAGTAAAAACCGGGACAGCTTTACGGCTGTCGCCTCTTTTATCGCGCTTGCCGTCATTCATGATACGGTAAGACTTCTCGTTCACATCAAAAGGAATTTGCTGGTTAAGTAAAAACATTTCCACATCCTTGAGGCTGTCAGCAAATAGATGAATATGCGTTTCAGTGCGCAGCCCTGCGGTACCGTCCAGCACTGCACCGGTTAAATGCGGGTTAAACCTTTCCAGCATCTGCATGGTAAAAAGCGCATTGCTTCTTAAATTGCGCAGGTTTTCCGGCTGCTCTTCGCTTAAAAATAATGCGTTATAAAGCTTGAGCTCTTGTTCGACTTCTGCATTCGAGGGCAGTGTATTGTTATCAATAGCACCCAGCTGCCGCCCTGCCTTCTTTTTGGCATAGGAAAAATCAGAAATACCATCTTCAGCCATCATACGGGCTGCTTGCTGCGCTATGAGTTGCCGCAGATGCTGCAAGTTTTCTTTTGCCATACTTGTTAACGTTATATTTCCACATGCCGTTACGCATGCAGATAAACTCAATCCCTCTGTTAAACACCCCTGGATGATTGCAGCCTGCAATCATCCATTTATGGAAATTCAAGTGCTAACCCTTGATCTTAATGTCCAGCTGTTTAAGTTTTCGATATAAATGTGTACGTTCCAAACCTGCTATTTCCGCAAGCTTGCTCATATTACCTGCAACATTTTTCATATGATAGGCAAAGTAGAGTCGCTCAAATTCATCACGGGCTTCACGCAGTGGCTGATCAAAAGTAGTTGCCAGCGTCACATTTTCCGCTGGCACAACACTGATTGCCGATGCCTCCGTTTTAACCTCAAGGGGTTGCACTTCACCAAACTGGTTCAATACTCGATGCACATCTTCCAGCGTGATTTTTTCACCTAAACTGGTTTGGATCAGATTGCGTATCACTGTATCCAGCTGTGCAATATCTCCAGGCCAGTTGGCATTACGCAGTGCATTTAAAGCTGCAATATCAAATTCACAATAAGGGATATCCGCAAGCTCGAACTGCAAGTTAGCAATCGCAATCGCTAAATCCGGGATGTCTTCCTTATGCTCTTCCAGAGCAGGGACACGCAACGAAACCGCCGACAGGATTTGCAGTAGATTATGATCAAACAATCCTTCGGCCTGCAATTTAGGAAGATTTTCACTGGTACCGCATACGACACGCACATTGTACTTATCGGACTTGGTAATCAGCAGCAGCAAGCCTTTTTGCTCGGTTTTATTAAGCTCAGTAATCTCGGCAATATAGAGCACACCATCACGTATCGGCTCTAAAATATCCAAAGGCGCAGTCACTAATTGGCTGAATTCAGTCAGTTGCAGCCAGGGGGTATTTGCATTTTGTAAAAAACGCGCACATAACTCGGCGCCACAACCTTTAGGTCCGATGAGCAATACCGGGCTGGGGCCATGGTTAGCACTCGTTGCGATTTTATCCAGCCGTTCTTTCAGGGCCACGATAATTTGGCTTTTCCCCAAATTGGTCAAGCTCATCTCGGATTTTGGCAACTGTTCACTATGCTTTAAAGCTGTAGCAACCGTCTTTAATAACTTCTGCAGCGCAATAGGTTTCTCTAAAAAATCAAATGCGCCAATACGCGTCGCTTCAACTGCAGTGTCAATGGTACCGTGGCCAGACATCATGACCACGGGCATCGTCAGCAAGCCGCCGTTTGCCCATTCCTTAAGCAAGGTAATGCCATCACAATCAGGCATCCAGATATCAAGCAAGACAACGTCCGGCCGATCACGTAAACGCATGGCACGCGCCGCCGCCGCGTTTTCCGCGAGCTCTACCTGATAGCCCTCATCCTGCAAGATATCCCGCAACAGCTCGCGAATGCCGATCTCATCGTCTACTACTAATATATGTTTTGATGCCATACTTGTTTTATCTAATATCGTATATCTGGTTAAATTTAATCAAGTTTCTTGTCTGCCACTTCTTTCAAAAGCGGGATGCTGATCGTGACAATTGCACCCAACGCTTCTCCGTCATCGGAAGTTACATTTTCAATTTTAATGTTGCCTTTATGCTCTTCAATAATTTTTTTCACAATCGCCAGCCCCAGCCCGGTACCATGAGGCTTGGTCGTCATGTAAGGCTCGAAAATATGCGACATCATTTCTGCTGCAAAGCCGCCGCCATTATCTTGCACCGTCAGCACCAGCATGCCGTCTACAGCCTCGGTACTAACAGAAATTACAGGGGATTCCCTTGCCGCCAGCGCATCCTGGGCATTTTGCAGTAAATTATGCAGCACTTGGCGCAACATGGTGCTATCGCCTCTGATGGTGCTCGCCTGCGCCGTCAGCATTTTTTCCATCTTGATTTTGGGCAAATCGTAAAGCGACATCACCTCACGAATCAGCATATTCAAGTCCAGCTTATCAAAGTGTGGCGCCGGTGAACGCGCATATTCGCTAAATTCATTCACCATTTTTTTCAGCGCATCCACTTGATTCACGATCGTTTCAGTAGAGCGTTTTAACATTTTCGCATCAACATCATCTAATTTATCATGCAATTTATGCGTTATTCGCTCTGCAGACAATTGAATGGGGGTGAGCGGGTTTTTAATTTCATGTGCCAAGCGTCTTGCCACCTCACCCCATGCGGCGTCCCGCTGCGCCTGCACCATCGTCGTCGCATCATCAAATACTGCAACGTAGCCGCCATCTGGCAAACGTGTACCACGCAGGGTAATAATTTGTTTACCTTGTGCCGTTGCCAACTCTACCTGCGTTTGCGCCTCATCCTTCAGCCCATTTTTTTGAATTGGCTCTTGCTGGCTATTCAAAGCGATCGCTTGAAAAAAGTTGGCCAGCCGGGCCTGCTTTGCAATAATCTTATCCGGCGTAAAGCCAACATAACTCTCCAGCGAAACACCCAATATATGCACCGTAGCTTCATTAAAAGTACGCAATTCACCACGCTCATTAAGCGCCAGGACACCTGATGAC
>JBAQME010000149.1:0-6503 GCA_049302535.1 Methylotenera sp. | reverse complement strand
GCCCAAAATCCTTCATAATCGGCTGCTGCTTCGGCGCAAAGCGCGTTGTAGGCTGACATGCCGGAAACATTTGCGGCTTTTACGAATTCCGCACTTGGCTCAAAAACGCGGTTTTCATGAAGAACTGACTCAATTGACATGCTTAAAACCCCTCTAAATACCTATACACATTTATAATAAAGTTGCCGGTTTAACAAAATTGAAGATGTTACATACTCGTAACAGCATTATATTAACCGAAAAAACTATGCTTACACTTGATAATTTGTTGTCTGAAAACCGTACCCTTTCTAGCGATGAAGCCTGCGTGCTGCACGCTTCTGCCTGCAGCCCTTTTGTAGCCAGATTATTCAGGAAAGATGCATTGTTAATGCAGGACTTGCTGGCAAATCTGCATCATGCGTACCAGTTAAACGATATGCAGAAGTTTTTATCAGTACAAAATATCGTGGATGAGCCTGGCCTTAAACGTGCATTGCGGCTGTTGCGCAGCCATGTGATGGCGCGCCTTATCGTGCGGGATTTAAATGGTCTGGCAGATTTGCATGAGGTGATGCAGACAACCACGCAACTGGCCGAGTGCGCGATTAACACCGCGATTGATTATCTCAATACCTGGTTGGTAGAGGCTTACGGCCAGCCTGTAAATGCTGAAGGCTACCCGCAAAGTTTAATCGTGATCGGCATGGGTAAACTGGGCGGTGGCGAGCTCAATGTTTCATCTGACATTGACCTGATCTTTGCCTACGAGGCTGAGGGCGAAACGCAAGCCGAAAAACCCATGAGTAACCAGGATTTTTTTACGCGCCTGGCCAAAAAGTTGATCGCTGCCATTGATGAAATTACCGAAGACGGTTTTGTGTTCCGTGTGGATATGCGCTTGCGCCCGTTTGGGTCGGAAGGTGCGCTGGTAAGTAACCTTGATGCGCTTGAAGAATACTATCAGAACAATGGGCGCGAATGGGAGCGCTATGCGTGGATCAAGGGGCGCGAGGTGACTGGCGGCAATCAGGTTTCACGCTTGCTCAAGCCGTTTGTATTTCGTAAATACCTGGATTTTGGTGCGTTTGCCAGCATGCGCGATTTGAAAATACAAATTCAGCGTGATGTGAATAGCAAAGGCATGCACGACAATATCAAGCTTGGACGCGGCGGTATTCGCGAGATTGAGTTCGTGGCACAAGTGTTCCAGCTTATCCGCGGCGGGCAAGATGCAAGTTTGCAAATTAAACCAACGCTATCAGTGCTGGCACTATTGAAAAATAAAGGTTTGCTGCCTGAAAAAACGGTTGCCGAGCTGAGCGAAGCGTATGTGTTTTTGCGCAATCTGGAACATCGCCTGATGTATGTGGAAGATGCGCAAACGCAGGAGCTGCCAAAAACGGACGAAGCCAAGGCACGCATTGCCTTGGCAATGAATTTTGACAGAAAAGAAAACTATGGCTGGGCTGAGTTTTTAACGCAGCTGGATCACTACCGCCAGCAGGTGCAGCACCATTTTGATGAGACTTTTGATGATACTGACGCCAGTAAAGATGCGCTGGAAGCAGAAAAATCCATCTGGAATGGTGCCGTTGGTGAATCTGAAGCAGTAGCAATGCTGCAAAAGATTGGTTTTATCGAGGTGCAGGAAACCTTGCGCAGATTGATTACGCTGCATCAAAGTAGTCGCTACCTGCAATTGCCGGAATTGAGCCGCCAGCGCTTTGATGCGGTGATGCCGCATGTGATTTCGCAATCGGCAAAAATGCAGAATGCCGACGTTACCTTAACGCGCGTGATAGACCTTATGGAGAGCATATGCCGCCGCGCCAGTTACCTGGCATTGCTGGCGGAGCACGCGCAGGCGATGCAGCTATTGGTCAAGCTGTGCAGCAGCAGCCCGTGGCTGGCTAACTATTTGGCACAGCATCCTATTTTGCTGGATGAGCTTCTGGATACGCGTACTTTATATGCGGCACCAGACTTTGCCATGCTGCGTGCGGAGTTACTCGAGCGCCTTGCAGAGGCTGATGGTGACATTGAGCGGCAAATGGATATCATGCGCCATTTCAAGCATGCCAATGTATTCCGTTTTGCCGTGCAGGATATTAATGGCGAGTTGGCGCTGGAAACCCTGTCAGATTACCTGAGTGACCTTGCTGGCCTGATATTAAACGTAACCCTGGAAACTATCTGGCCCAATGTGCGCGGCAAGCACCGGGATACGCCTAAATTCGCGGTGATTGGTTACGGCAAGCTGGGCGGCAAAGAGCTGGGTTATGCCTCTGATCTGGATATTATCTTTCTCTATGATGATGAACATCCCGATGCTGGGGAGGTCTACGCGCGTTTTGCGCAGCGTATCAATAACTGGTTTAACAGTTTGACTTCTGCCGGCTTGCTTTATGAAACCGATTTGCAGCTGCGCCCGGATGGCAATAGCGGTTTGCTGGTGAGCAGCGTGGCAGCGTTTAGAGAGTATCAGCTTCATAAAGCCTGGGTGTGGGAACATCAGGCAATCACGCGCGCGCGCTTTGTGGCGGGAGATAGCAGCATAGGCAAGGTTTTTGACCGGATTCGTGCGGAAGTGATGACGCAGCAGCGTGATGAAAGCAAACTTAAGGCAGAAGTGCTTTCCATGCGCGAAAGAATGCGTAACGCGCAGCATGCGCATGAGGGGCTTTTTGATTTAAAACATAGTGTCGGCGGTATTATCGACGTGGAATTTTTAGTGCAGTACCTAGTGTTGCTGCATGCGTCACGTTACCCGCAACTCGCCGATAACATTGGAAATATAGGCTTGCTGAAACTGATGGCTACACTCAATATTATTGAAGCGGATTTGGCAGAAAGTGTGGCTGCCGCGTATCGAGAGTACCGTCATATCCAGCATAGGCTAAAACTACAGGGCGCAACGAAGTTAACGGTTGAGTTGCCGATAATGGTGCCTTATGCGGCTAAAGTGACGGCATTACGGAATCAGGTTTTTGGTGGCTAATAATTTTTAGCTAAGTTGGCAGGGTGCAGGAGAAGATAATCAATACCATGCAACCTTGGCCAGCAGGCAGCACCGAGACAATCAATGTCTCGAACGCTGCTTTTTTGCTATAACAAAACTTAACGGTTCCAGTGAACACGTACCAGATTTTCTCCTGAAACATGGTCCACTTTTAAATCACCCTGATAGGCGTGGCGCACAGCCTCACCAATGCCGCGAGCGAGATGGGTGTCTGTCGTGGTCACCAACATGGCACCCCCCTCATTTTCTATCGATATGATGCGTTTAAGCGGGTGTTCAGTGCGCTCATGCTCTGCATGGTGTTGGATTAGCCGCCTGATTTCTTCACTGTGAGCATTAAAAAACGGTCCTTCCAAGGTGACGAACCCGGAAGGAAAGTTGTCATGTACGCGATGGCAGGCGGGGCAGGTTTCACGATGTGCATTGGCGGGCACATCACCCCATTGCCAACGCCCTTCATGAAACACTGCATTGCATTCCGGGCAGACTGTTGGTTCGGGTAGCTTGCCCTTGGCTTTGTAGGCGTCGACATCCCGCTCGAAAAGTGGGCGATCATGGCTCACTGCATGGATACCTGAAGGTGTTTTATTGATACTCATTTTGCACATCCTTTCATGTTAATTTTAGACGTCTCTAAAAATCCAATTGCCACTGCCAATTGACATCGCCACTGCCAATTGACATCGTAAGTGCAGTGTTATTGAAACTGGATTTTTTAGAGACCTTTCTTTTAATACACGAATTTAATTTTCAGTGCGGCTGATGCATATGCGTGCCAAGAAAAAGGCAGAAAATGACCGGTACTATTTCATCATCAGCGTAAGGCCGAACCAGAGGTTCTGTCACCATCATACATCGATGCAAATCAAGAAGGAAGTATTAAATCTACGCTTGATAGGCGGTGTTTCAAGTCTCCATTGATGACTGGGCTGATGGATTTTTTCCAGCCGCTTGCCATGAAGCAAGCTTCGCGCGTATGCGTTTGTAGTGTGAACCGCGCCAGTAAACTCGTCTGCATGCCGGGCAATGGTACAACCTCTCATCCGGCCTGCGTGTATCGGCTGGCGCGCGTGCCAGCGCGGCATTATCCGCAGCCACCAGCGGGGTGTTATCCACCAGGCAGCGGGTGAAGGATTGGCTGAGCCAATCCAGCTGGTAGTGTTCAGTCAATAGCGCGGCTAAATGGTTCAGGTTTGCATGCGGCAGAATCAGTGCTACGTTGTGCGCCGCCTTGTGTTCGCATATCAGCTTATCCTGTGTCAGGAAGTGGCGTCCTTCGGCTTGGCAAAGCTGCAGCAATTCTCCATCGCTTGTGCTATTTTGCGCGAGTAGCGTATCGTAGCCGGCGGCACGTAGATAGTGGCATAACTGGCTGAGCATTTCATCACATAGAAATCGGGGCGCGGCATTCATAACTTACTCATAAAAGTGTTAATTGCAGATTTAACTTTTGGATTCAGGGATGTGGTGCAGTTTCATCGCTTAGCGTCCACGGGTACAAATGGTTCGGTATTGCCCGCAAATTGAGCAAGTAATTGAGGAAGCTGCGACATATCCTCAAATAGCGCTTCGCCCCCGGCCCGGTATGACGAAGTTTCACTATTTCTTGCATACCGGAATGCTTTCATTCCTGCCGCTATAGCTGCCTGAATTCCTACATTACTATCTTCTATAACAACGCATTGACTGGGTGTAAACCCCATTGCATTTGCAGCGAATTGGAATAGATCCGGTTCTGGCTTCCAGGAGCCAACCTCATATGAACTAAAGATATTGCCACCGAAATAAGATGCCAGGCCGCTAACCTGGAGTGCCTGACGGATTTTCAAAGGCGGCCCGCTTGAGGCAATGCATTTGGGAAAATTCATGATTTCAAGCATCTCAAGAACGCCGGGCATAGGTTTCAACTCACTAGAGAAGAGCTCCGCAATACGTTGGCGATAATGCTGTTCGAATGTATCCGGCAATTTCCGGCAAAGACGCTTTTCAATATCAGCAAGGATTGGAGCCAGCTTTTGGCCACGATACCGCAGAGTCAATGACTCTACAGTATCATTCAGCTGCGGAAGCAGATCGAGAAACGCCTGGTTGCAAAGCCCTTCGCTGTCTACGAGCGTACCGTCCAAATCAAATATTACACAAATACTTTTCATGGCATAGTTTTATCGTCAGCGCAGATTGGCCTCCACATGGAGCCTAAATGTTCCAGCGCAATGCGGCAGTATGTACAGTACTATCCCAATGCTGCTTAATTTCGTCATCCAGCAGGCATAACGTGATAGAGGCGCCAGCCATGTCGAGTGCGGTGGTGTAGTTGCCAACCAGTGAACGTGAAATTTGAATGCCATGCTGACTGAATAACCTGGCGGCCGTGTTGTAAATTAAATAAAGCTCCATCAGCGGTGTTGCGCCAAAACCGTTAATCAGCAGCAGTGCCTCGCTGTTATTGCCGGGTTTTAATGATTCTAAAATTGCGTTGACCATATCGTTTACAATGGCATCCGCTTCACGCATCGCTTCGCGGCGGCGCCCGGGTTCGCCATGTATGCCCACACCCATTTCAAGCTCATTGTCCCCAATGTCAAAAGTAGGGCGTCCGGCAGCGGGCACGGTACAGCTGGTGAGGGCGACGCCCATGCTGGCAGTGCGGCTGTTTACTTTATCGCCCAGTGCTTTGCAGGCTTGTAGATCTGCGCCGGTTTCGGCCAGGCTGCCCACGCATTTTTCTACAATCACCGTACCTGCAACTCCGCGGCGGCCTGTGGTGTATGTGCTATTCACTACGGCGCAATCATCGCTGGTTAATACTGTAGCGGATTCAAACGGCAGCATCTCAGCCGCCATTTCAAAGTTCATTACATCGCCTGCGTAATTTTTAACAATGAACAGAATGCCTTTGTTCGCATGTACGGCTTCAGCTGCGGCCAGCATTTGGTCCGGCGTGGGAGAGGTGAATACGTGGCCCGGGCAGGCTGCATCCAGCATGCCATAGCCAATGTAACCTGCGTGCAAAGGTTCATGCCCGGAGCCGCCACCGGAAATGATGGCAACTTTGTTGCTGGCTTTTTGTTTGCGGGTTAAAAAATTGGGCTCTAAATGGAGTTGTACTATGTCATGATGCGCCAAGGCAAATCCACTAAGGCTTTCAACGAGTATATCGTCTGTTTTATTGATGAATTTTTTCATTCCCAGCCCTTATTTTATTAGATTACAAACAGCTTCTATCATCAGTTGGCAGCTTTTAGCGCCGGGGTCGATGTGTCCGATGGCGCGCTCACCTAAACCCACAGCGCGGCCTTTGGTGGCGATTAAATCTTTTGTGGCGAGCATGCCTTGTTCGGCGGTCAGTGTAAGTGCGGTGCTAATTTCCTTAGTGGTGGCATTTTGTGCGGCGAGCGTCGTGAATTGATTTGCCACCGGTATCAGTACATCCAGCATGGTTTTTTCGCCTAAATCAGCTTTGCCACGCTGGCGAATCATTTCAACTCCTGCGGCAAACGCG
>JBAQME010000148.1:0-2401 GCA_049302535.1 Methylotenera sp. | reverse complement strand
CAGGCAGAAAAATTCCCTTTTACCGTCAGAAGCAAAAAAATTGCAGAAAAAATCAATCAAACCGTAGGACAACGCGTGCGCCTGATTTACGAAGAACACAAAGGCCTGCCCACTACCTGCTTTGGTGATACGGCTTATTTCGTAACCGATGTGCAACCGCTAGATAAAGAACAGTAATGGCCGCTACAGACGAAAAAAACTACATCACGCCGGAAGGCTTTGCAGCACTAAAAGCAGAATTCGACCAACTCTATAAAATCGAGCGGCCTGAGGTAGTACGTACCGTTGCATGGGCAGCCAGCAATGGCGACCGTAGCGAGAACGGCGACTATATTTACGGCAAAAGACGCCTGCGCCAGATTGACAGCCGCTGCCGCCACCTAATGCGGCGTATGGACCTGGCTGAGATTGTGGATTCAAGCAAACAGCAGCATCTGGAAAAAATCCACTTTGGAGCCTGGGTCACCTTGTATAACCTGGACGATGAGAGTGAACATGTTTACCGAATTGTAGGCAAAGACGAACTTGAACCGTCGAAAGGCTACATCAGCTGGATATCCCCACTAGGCAAAGCGATGCTAGGTAAAACCATCGGCGACATCGTGCGCCTAACAACACCAAAGAGTGAAGAAGAATTCGAGGTCATTGATGTCAGCTATAGGGAACCTGCCGCCACAGCATGAAGAATTATGACATCTTCTGCAAAATCGTCGACAACTTCGGCGACATCGGCGTGTGCTGGCGCCTGGCACGACAGCTGCAAACAGAGCACGGGTTGCAGCTGCGCTTATGGATTGATGATCTAAACATCGCCAGGCAACTTATCCCCACGCTAGACATCACGCAGCAAACGCAAGTCATTCAAAATATCACGATTGCAGCATGGCACCCAGATACTACTTTTGACCAGGCAGCAGATGTCGTCATCGAAGCCTTTGGCTGTGAACTGCCGCCCGCATACCTGGCACTGATGCAACCTGAAACCGGTTGGGTAAATCTGGAATACCTATCCGCTGAACCTTGGGTAGAAGATTTTCATGCAAGAAATTCCAGACGCGGCAATTTAACCCGCCACTTCTTTTTCCCGGGCTTTACTGCAGCCACCGGCGGTTTATTGCGCGAGCAGGATATTGTTAAAAACAATCAAAAAATTGCCAGCGACCAACAACTGCAGCACGATTTTTTTCATCGCCTGAATTTAAACAACAGCACCTCACTAAAAGTATCGCTATTCGGCTATCCGCATGCGCCTATCCATGAACTACTGGCAGCGATGGCAAACTCTAGCCGGCATATTGAATGCTACGTTCCCGCAAGCAGCATACTGCCCAAAATCGCAGAGTTTTTCGGTAAATACTCCATCACTGCAGGCGAGCATCTAAATTGTAAAAATCTGGATTTACACGTCTTGCCATTTTTAAGCCAGGACGATTACGACAAACTATTAGCGATCTGCGATGTCAATTTTGTGCGCGGCGAAGATAGCTGGATACGTGCGATTTGGGCAGGCAAACCCTTTATCTGGCAACCCTATTGGCAGACTGAAGACACGCACATTACCAAACTCAATGCATTTTTAGATTCGTTTTATGCAGGCTGCAATGAGGCGCCCAAACAAGCCGCTTACGCTATGCATGCCGGCTGGGTGTCAGGCAGCATGACAACCTCTGGTTGGCAGAGTTATTTAAACAACCTCGGCACGCTTAAAGCATTTACCCTACAGCAGACGAATGCACTGGCTTCACTGCCGGACCTTGTAACTAACTTGGTGATTTTTATTGAAAAATTACATCGAAATAAGATATAATGCGCGGTTTTACGCATTCACCACCCTTTAATTTGTAAGGCAACCTATGAAAACAGCTCAAGAACTCCGCGTTGGTAACGTGATTATGGTAGGCAACGATCCGCTCGTTGTTGTTAAGGCAGAATATAATAAATCTGGCCGTAACTCTGCCGTGGTTAAAATGAAATTTAAAAACCTGCTTACAGAAACACCTAGCGAAAACGTATACAACGCTGGCGACAAGTTTGAAGTTGTTATCCTGGATAAAAAAGAAGTGACTTACTCATACTTCGCAGATCCAGCTTACGTGTTTATGGACGGTGAATACAACCAATACGATGTCGATGGTGAATACATGGCTGATGTTTTACCATACCTGGAAGATGGCTTGGCTGCAGACTTGCGTTTTTACAATGACAAAGCGATCTCAGTTGAAATTGCAAACTCAGTAGTGCGTGAAATCACCTACACAGAACCAGCAGTTAAAGGTGACACTTCAGGTAAAGTTCTGAAACCTGCAAAAATCGCTACCGGCTTTGAAGTTGCAGTGCCTTTATTCGTTAGCCAAGGCGATAAAATCGAGATTGACACACGTACCGGCGAATACAAAAACCG
>JBAQME010000147.1:0-6594 GCA_049302535.1 Methylotenera sp. | reverse complement strand
AAAGTTTTGGCCCCCTAGCTCATGCTTGGTTAGAGCAGCGGACTCATAATCCGTTGGTGCTGTGTTCGACTCACAGGGGGGCCACCAATAAAAACAAAGGGTTACGATAATTCGTAACCCTTTTTTTATTTTTTTAGTAGCCGTATAGTAGCCACTAAAGAGGTTCAAATGCGACTGTTAATAATTACTACAATGAATAATTTAGCTTCAAAAGAGAACTTATTCTTGAATGCCAATTATTTCTCTACTGATAGGATGTGGTTGAATGTGAGAATTACTTATTGTTTTTTACAGACTTAGTCACATCTTTCAGTAAGTCCTTATTTGAAAGTGAATGCCTGTTTAGGAGCATCTGTACATGTGTAGTTGATAAGTTCGTGAAATCTTGATTTTCAAATTGTTTGAAGAATAAACGCACTCGATTTATAAAATGCTTTAACTCGTTTACTCTCATTATCTCAACTTTCTGTAAGAAGCTTCCCGCACTCTGTAATACATGTGTGGGATGTATCATTACATTTGTTACTTCTGCGCCTGGGTAATGTTTTAAAAACCATGCATAGGATCTATTCATTTGCTCAGATTCAGTTTTATGAATTTCAGCTCTAGTTAACTCAACCTCATTCTTGCATTCCCATAAAATATAGTGAGTTTCATCGAGAGCCCAAAGATTATCAGGACCTTCTTTCCAAGTGGCATCAGGACGTTCACCAGCATAACCTATAGTTTCACTTAGCTCTTGTAATGCTTGTTCAAATCTCTCTGCCTTAACTCCGAAAGATAATCTGCTAAGAATATCTGAAAGAGTGATATTTAGCTCTTGATAGTCTTTAAAGTTTTTTATCCATTTAATAATACGCTCAACTCTTTCTTGGCTGATTAGAGTTAGTTTTGTGACAGTTACTCCAGCCGAGGGTAGAAGTAGGAGTCTGTTTAGTTGGTGCGCAGTTCGCTGTTTTTTTTCAGATTCAACTCTATTATCCCGATAGTAATATCGAGCAATATCTTGCAGATACCAGCCTATATCTGCTTTATCAATAACGCCGTCATCTAGAGACTTTTGAAGCAAATTCACGGCTTTCTGGTAATCTCCTTTGGAGTATGATTGTTCAGCTTCTAATTCAGCTACATAAGTGTTAAGAACTTTTACACTAGGTGGAGCGTTTTTAACTTTCTCCATTTCTTGGATATAAAATGCTTTCCAGTCATTATCTCTGTTCAATGATTGTTGTATTAGCCCTTGAAAAGCCTGAAGTGGGGTTTTTCCTTGCTTGATTTCTTCTTCGGCCATTTCTGCGATTTCTAAGCCTATTGCAATTTGAACATCCATTTGAGACGAAAGATATTTACGAGCATTTTTATCACGAAGCATTCTTGCTAGATCTCCTCCAATAACGATAATGACTGAGTAATCTTTTTCTCCTCTAACACTTCGCCCCATCCCCTGTTCAATTGTCCTAACTATTCTCATTAGGGTCGCTTCACTATCAGGGCGACATTTTTCTTGATACAAATCAATCAGATTCTCTTCATGTGGTTTGCCATCGAAAATCAGAATCCTACAAGCAGCATCCGGTAAGTCGATCCCATCATATCTATTGGCAAGGACTATGGTATCTGCATATTGTTTATTGCGTAGATTACCTACTAAATATGCAAGAGTATCTTTAGTAGCGAGTTGAGCTCCATATGCAGTCCAGTCCGATGCATTGTAGAAACTAGAGACTAAGGTAACTACCCCATGTTTCCTACTTGAATCAGATTTTCCATAAAACTCTACTATCTCGCTACGATTTAAATCATCGTGAATTATCGAGGGAATCAGTATCATTTTTTCCCCTGACCAACTTTCTTTACTGTAGGACAATGGTTTGGTAATAACACTAGGCGACAATTGAAGGCCTTTAATTAGGAACGCATCATCAGTGACCGTTGCAGACATGAATATACGATATGAAGCCTTTGAGTATGACCCAAAGGCTTCCAAGGGGGGGATGTATGGTTCTATTTCAATAGCAACACCGGAGACTACACAATGACAATGTGAAAGCAAATCTTTTAAAATCGGCCACGCAAATCCGACTGGAGTCCGACTTGATGCACTGGATAGTATTTTTGCAATATCAGTTACTTTGTCTTGCCATGCCCAATAGGGAACTGATAAAAATGCATCTTGTTTGCCATTTTGAATATCAGCAAAAGTACCAACGCCTTGGTGTTCTAAATCCGCTTCAAAGATTGTTCTTATTGCTAAGTAAGCAGGATCATCTTTAGGTATTCTGATGCGGCACTGTTCCCTAATTGTATCTGAGCAAGCGTGAGCATCGTCCATTAGCAAAGTACCAATAGGGGTTGAGTCTTTATTAATACCGAATTTAGTTCGCCCATTGAACAACTTTTGTACAGAGGTAACCAAAATACATTTACTATTTAGAAATTCATCAGGTAGCTCGGGGTTCGCAGTGCATGTTTTAATACCAAATTGTTTTGCTTGTTCACAAGTTTGAGCAATCAAAAAGTTATCAGGGCATAAGTAAATTGCAGGACCCTGGCCTTGGTTGAGTCTAGACTGAAGCATTAGCAGCCCTATTAAGGTTTTTCCCTGCCCAGTGTGTAGCTTTACAATAATGTCGCGTTCATTAAGTCTAGAATTAAACCACTCATGTAAAACGTCGACCTGTGACGGACGCAAAGGTCCTTTATCTACTGCTCGATCAAGAGTTTCGTATAGAGCAATTGGGTCAGTGAGTGCAGGTACTTTTCCGCCGGAAAGGCGCTTTTTGAAATCAACCATTATTATTCCGATCTTCTTTATTCTTTTAAAGGAAAGTTTGTAGATCAATAATATAACTAAAACATAATCATTGAATGAAATTTTTCTTTATGGTGTTGCGTACAGTTATTGACAGTACTCCAAGGGGGCTAAATCGCCCCTGTCTAAAAACTCGCATAGTAATTCAGAATGCAACCTTACATATTCCAGGTAATCAATTAGCTTTTGCGGGAAAGACTCATCCAGACCTTTTGCATTTCGGGGTTGCTAACTAGGCGCATCAACAGTGGCTTGGCAGTATGCAACCCACCAATTTCAATCAATCGTTTTGAATGCTCCTTAACTTGGAGAGGGAGCCATGGAGGAAATTTTTCCATTGTGCAATCTTAATTAAGGTCTTTTCTAGATTTTAATAGCTTAGTTTACCTTCAATCCAATTAGATTTTTAGTACCTTTAGAGTAGCTTATGAGTAGCTCGTTAGTACATTGAGAGTAGTTTCAGGGTACGTTGCCAGTATATTCTGGGTACATTGATGGTGTTTGTAAGGTTGTTTATTGCTTGTTAGAAGCTTATTTCAAGGTTGATTTATTTGTGGGAGGGGATTTGCGATAAACTCATCAGGCAGCATTCGGCCAATATAGACATTCGCTGCTCTAGAGCGTATTGCAGGTAAATCCCCAAAGCAGAAGTTCAGTAACGTCATCTGCCCAGCTGGAATCAGCCAATAACGGATGCACAAATAGAATTTCTCTGTTTTATCTACCAATAAAGGTTCAAGCAATTGCAAAGAATTTTTTTTAGGCGTAAAGTTAATCCGTGAAGTCCAAGATAATTAAATTGATTACGCTATTCATTATGCTGATATGCCTCCCTTTAGAAGGCATGGCAGCAGTGGCTATGCCTAATTGTCAGATGCACGACCCCCACCAAATGAAAGCTCACGTTGACATGAGCAATATGGATGATATGGCTCACTGCCATCACCATGAAACTACAAAGTCAGATAAAAATGTATCATGTGACAAGTGTCTACCTTGCCATTTAAGCGTAGCTCAGGCAATTATTCCATTTAGCACCCCTCTGGAATTTAGTGGTGCATTACCTATGTATCCCACTGAAATAACTGAAGTTCCGGATACAATTCCACCCTCACTTTTCCATCCCCCCAGACAAACCTTCGCATAGTGCCGAAGATCGTCTTGTTTTAAACGACTCTTGAACTCAGATGCTTATCTGAGTATTTGATAGTACCTAACTCACTTCTATTTCTTCGGCACGTTTTCCCGGCGGTGGTTTTATATCCGTTCGAGGTTTAGCGTATGGCTTATAACGCCTATACACATACCTTCACGGCATGCTGAACCACCTCTATAAAAATTGTGATGTGAGAGTTATCAATGCTTATTCGTCTTAACAGGAATTTACCTGGACACATGACATCGGCATTTTCTCTATGCAATTACAGTGAATTTACATCCACTTGGAGTATTTATCATGAAGAATCAAACCATTTACAAAATGATCGCCACACTTGCTGTCTGTAGCATCGGTTTTCTATCCGTGTCCGTTATTGCAGGGCCGGATGAATCTCAGAGGCAGATGACTCAACAAGTCATGAAAGCCAAGCAGAAGCTTAAGGCAGCAGAAGCCGCCAAAGGCTCTGAGCGTAAAAAGCTGATGGGCGAACACATGAAAATGATGCATGACAATATGGGCAAAATGCAGGCTATGAAACCTAAGTCAGGCATGACCATGCAGGAACATGAAGAGTGGATCAACGAACATCAGAAGCTCATGGATGAAATGATGAGCCAGATGATGGAGGAGCACCACATGATGATGGATATGGGTGGAATGGCTAAAGGTTCAGGAGAAATGGATTGTATGTCCAAAGGAACTGACGACGCACATAAACATTGATTGGTTAACTGGGCGGGCAAAGTTCCGCCCAAGTTCAGTCAAATATTACCAATCAAACATTAAAGGATAAAAGAAATGAAAAAGTTATTAATTGGTATGTTCGTAGCGGTATTGAGTATCGCTGTTGCGCCGGTCTACGCCTACGATGCCCACCACCCAAGTGTCGAGACACAAAAGAGCTATTCTGCAAAAGGTGAAGTGGTTGCTGAGGACAAGGATTCCAGCAAAGTTAAATTAAAGCATGATCCTGTTCCAGAACTTAATTGGCCTGCAATGACCATGTTTTTTAACGTTGCTGACAAGTCTTTATTGGATGCGGTAAAAATCGGAGATCAGGTTGAATTCGAGTTCGTTAAGGTCGACGGTGGCGGGCCATTGATTACAAAAATAAAACCGGTTAAATAAGGCATCTGAGCTAGCCGCAATTCAACGTGCTAGCCATACAGATGAGCACAGGTATGAGAATGAGAACAAATAATTCAAGAACAATGCTCGTCCTGACCTTGACAGCACTGGTGTTGCCAAGCCTTTCCTGGGCGGAAGAAATCTCTTCCAGCAACCCTATCGGCGCCAATGTGCAGGAATTACTGAGCTGGGCAGATACACATAACCCCGAGCTTGCGGCAATGCGATATGAGGCCGATGCAGCGAGCGAGCGAATCGCACCTGCAGGCGCTCTGCCTGATCCTCTGCTGCGCGTTGAGTTTCAGGACTTTGCAGGCCGGGATGCGCCGGATGGTTTTAACCCTCTTCCGGGCAAAGGAAGTGGAACTAAATACACGTTAATGCAGAGCATTCCTCTTTGGGGCAAGCGGGACTTACGTAGGGAAGTCGCTAGTGCACAGCTTGAGCAGTTTAAAGGACGCAGGCTAATCGGTGTTGCTGAAACTCACGCCCGTATCAAAAACGCTTACGCCCAGTATTTTCAGACTGTTGGCCTCAAGAAGCTTAACGAGGATATCTTAACCTTGCTAGGTGACCTTGAGTCTGTCACTCGCGTTCGCTATGCCAGTGGTTTAGTGCCGCAGCAAGATGCGATTCGCGCTCAGGTTGAAAAGACCACCTTGCAGTCCGAGATTATTAGCCTGGAGACCGAACAGCAACAGGCCAAGGCGCGCCTTAATGCAATACTGGGACGAACACAGAGTGCGCCGCTTTCTACGTTACCAGAGTTGCGTCGTCTGCCGCCAGGAAAGCTGGATACAGCGGTTTTGCAGGAAAAGGCGGTACGCAACAATCCACTGCTTGCAACACAATCAGCACAAATATCCGCCGCAGATGCTAACAAGCGATTGATAGAAAAGAATCGCTACCCGGATCTAACGCTTGGCATTGCGCCTACTCAACGTGGTAGCACTATCAGTAGCTGGGAGGCGATGGTAGAGGTCAACATTCCTATCCGGTTCGATACTCGCCGGTCTCAAGAGAGTGAGGCTACCGCTATGCTGGATGCAGCCAGGGAGCGCCGTGACGGGGTAGAGAATCAAGTAATAGGCGAACTGCAGGAAAATCTGGTAGCTTTTGAGGCCGCAGAAAAACAAGGGCAGCTGATTACTTACACATTGCTCCCGCAAGCAGAGTTGACCTTCCGCTCGGCGTTGGCAGGTTACGAAAACGGTAAAGTAGACTTCGCGACACTGCTAGATGCCCAAAAGGCAATCAGGCTTGCAAGACAAGGCCAGATAAAGATGCGGGTTGAGCAGGAAGTCCGCCTTGCAGAGATTGAAAGAATGATTGGGGAAGATTTATGAAGCGCTCAGGCATATGGGTTGTATTAGCGCTAGCCGGTATTGCTGCGGCCGCAGGTGGCGGCTACTGGTGGGGACTGGAACAAGCAAGCCACCCGTCAGTAGAAATGCCAGCAGCTATTACAGTGCCTGCTGAACGGAAGATACTCTAT
>JBAQME010000146.1:0-2091 GCA_049302535.1 Methylotenera sp. | reverse complement strand
GTACAACAGTGAAACTGGGTGACCACGGCTATGAAAAAGACAAATATGTGGGTTCGTTTGTCGGCATGGCGCCAGCGTCTAATCCGCGGCTGATTATGGCGGTGATGATTGACGACCCCAGCAGCGGTGAATATTACGGCGGTACTGTTGCTGCCCCGGTGTTTAGCGCGGTGATGGCGGATGCGCTGCGCATGCTGGCTGTACCGCAGGATGCACCCAACAATAATGTTGTGATCCCAGGTGATGTTGAAGACGTGAAGGAGAGTATATGACCTTGCTCTCATCATTGAACCGGACATTAAATAAACCGTTCACTTCCATTACGTCCGATAGCCGTAAAGTGCAGGCGGGATCGTTATTCCTGGCTTACCCGGGTACGCATAGCGATGGGCGTAATTATATTGCACAGGCTATTCAGGCTGGCGCCGCGGCAGTGGCTTGGGAGAGCAAGGGCTTTGCATGGAACGCTGCATGGCAGGTAAGCAATGTGGCAGTGAATGATTTAAAGAGCCAGACAGGTGAAATTGCGGCGGAATACTATCAGTATCCATCACAAAAACTCGACATGGTGGGTGTGACGGGAACCAATGGCAAAACTTCGGTTAGCCAATGGATTGCACAGGCATTGACTATGCTCGGTCGAAAAACCGCTGTGATAGGTACGATAGGTAATGGTTTTGTTGATGCGCAACATGTGGCAAGCAACACCACGCCGGATGCAATTCTATTGCAAGCCATGCTTGCTGATTTTACGCAGCACGGTGCCGATGCGGTGGCCATGGAAGTCTCTTCACATGGCTTGCACCAAGGCCGGGTCAATGGCGTGGCATTTGATGTGGCGGTATTGACCAATTTAAGTCGTGATCACCTGGATTATCACGAAACCATGGAAGAGTATGCGGCCGCGAAGCAGCAATTGTTCTCCTGGCAAGGCTTGATTATGGCGGTACTGAATGCGGATGACGCGTTCGGGCAAAGCATCGCTGGGGCACTAAAGGCACAAGGCAAACCATTGCTGAGCTATGGTTTAGAGCAAGGTGATGTACGCGGCTCTAATTTACAGTTGCACCAACATGGTTTAACCATGCAAGTAAGCACGCCGCAGGGTGATGCCGTTATTAACGCGCCTGTGTTGGGGCGCTTTAACGCCTATAACGTACTGGCAGTACTGGCTGCATTGCTGGCACTAAAGGTGAGTCTGCAGGATGCGGTCAGTGCCATTGCAACAATCAAGCCGGTGCCAGGACGCATGCAGCAATTTGGCGGCAATGATAAGCCGTTGGTTGTGGTGGATTATGCACATACGCCTGACGCCCTGGAAAAGGTATTGGCAACTTTACGCGAGCAAAAGCCGGGCAAGCTGATCTGTGTGTTTGGCTGCGGTGGTGATCGTGATGCAGGTAAGCGCCCGCTGATGGGTGCCGTTGCCGCCAGATTGGCTGATGCCGTAATCGTGACCTCAGATAATCCGCGCAGCGAGGATCCGGCCGGCATTATCAAACAAGTCGTGCACGGCATGGATAAAGCCTATTTAACGGAGCCGGATCGTGCGCTTGCTATCAGGCAGGCCGTGCAGTCAGCACGCAAGGGCGACATCGTGTTGGTGGCTGGCAAGGGGCATGAAGATTACCAGGAGATTGCCGGCGTGAAAACGCCATTCAGTGATGCAGAAGTGGCGATCGCTGCGCTTGATAATTATCAGGCTTCCGGCGGAAAGGAGGCGGCACAATGATGTTTTTGTCAGAGGCGGCCACAGCCCTTAACGCAAAACTTGTTGGCGCTGATGTGCGTTTTGATAGCGTAGGCAGTGATAGCCGCAATATTCAGGCCGGGCAATTATTTATAGCGCTTAAAGGTGCAAATTTTGACGGCAATACCTTTGCGGCTGAAGCCATTAACAAAGGTGCGGCTGCGGTATTGGTGTCGGATGCTATAACAGATGCGCGCCCGGCTTTGGTGGTAGATGACACGCGATTGGCACTGGGTGAGCTGGCCAAATATTGGCGCAGCAAATTCAGTGCACCGGTGATAGCAATCACCGGCAGCAACGGTAAAACCACTACCAAAGAAATGCTTACGGCAATTTTGAGT
>JBAQME010000145.1:0-7638 GCA_049302535.1 Methylotenera sp. | reverse complement strand
CCTAAAAAGTATCCAATACCGTGATCCATGCTAATCCTTAATTATTCCTCTGTAGCCATTGGTATTTTTGCCCGTCTCTGCAGCCAGGCCACACCAAACAAATCCACAATCCCAACCATCAGCCTATCAAGCGTTCCATAGTTAGACTTTCCATGTTCGCGATTACGGTGGCCGACAGGCACTGAAACGACTTTTCCACCGCGGCGTTTGATCAAAGCCGGCAAGAAGCGGTGCATATGATCAAAATAGGGCAAATCCAAAAATGCTGCCCGGGAAAACAATTTAAGGCCGCAACCGGTATCAGGGGTGTCATCTTTCAGCATATTTGAGCGAACTGTGTTCGCGATTACTGATGAGATGCGCTTGATCCATGTATCACGGCGACTCTGCCGTCTATTGCCGCCAACCAACTCCACGCCTTGTGTCAAGGCCGCCAGTAACTTGGGAATGTCTGCAGGGTTGTTTTGCCCGTCACCATCCAAGGTTGCAATCCAGTCATACTTTGCGAACTTCACGCCGGTTCTCACCGCTGTGCTTTGTCCGCAGCTTTTTGCATGACGCACGATTCTTAATTGTGCATAGCGGCTTTGCAATGACCTGAGCTTTGCATACGTGGCATCAGTACTGCCATCATCTACGTAAATAATCTCGTGCTGGATCACCGGTTGCAGTGCAGCATCAATTTCAGCAATCAGGCTTTCAACATTATCCTGTTCATTGCGTACGGGAACGACGACTGATAACTGCTGAGGTTGTGACAAATTAGACATCATTCCATTTTCCAAACCAATAAATTAATAAACCAATAAATGAATCAGCAGCATTCCATTAGCATAGTTGCTTAATTGTATCGAACGCAACTATATTATTATCAGCACAATATTTCTGCCACTCATGCACTTCTGTCCAGCCGCTCAAAAATACAAAATCCAATTCTGCACGCGTCGCAGCCTCAAAGTCGTATTTGCTGTCACCAATAAATAACGCTGGGTATTGCAAATTACCATTGGCTTTTTCACGTGCCAAAACTATATCTTTATTGTCGGGGCTGCCAAAGATTCCACCATCAAACAAATGCGCCAGATTGCGTTTGGCAAATAAATTGCGCAGCTCTTGCTGGTCGCCGCCTGACACTATCAGCCAATTGGCATGTGCGGTTGCGTCACGCAGCTCAAGCAAACCTTCCGCAACACCGCATTCCATCAGGCTTACTTCCAGTTCATGTGCAAACCCATCCAAAAGTGCCTGAATAGCACCATCTGTTACAGGCTCATGAAGAATTTCACGCAGGTAGTAATCAAATTTATGATAGCGGGATACACCTCCCAGCTTAACGTGATAATCTACCAGCGCCTGCGCCTGCTCATCGGTTGCGCCAAGATTTTTAGCAGTGCGAAAGTAGGCTTCCGTTTTTGCAATATTGGAATCAAGTACCACACCATCGCAATCGAATACGATAGTCTTATATTTTTTTAACGCGATTTGCAAATCCAAATCCAATCCAAAAAACCTAATGGAAAAGGCTTTGCCTCCAGAAAAAGCCAGTCGACAAAGCCTCAATAGCGCGTACTTAAATCAGCCAGTTATCTGTGCCGATTGAACTCGCTTCTTTCGCCAGTTTAGTGATATGCGCCCAGTCTTTGCGTGCAACTGCATCCGCAGGGGTCAGCCATGTACCGCCGCACACGACCACATTCGGTAATGCCAAAAATTGCGGTACGGTTTCAACCGTTACGCCGCCTGTCGGACAAAATTTCACGTCCGCGAATGGGCCGGCAAAACCTTTCAACAAGTTAATGCCGCCTACCGCTACTGCCGGGAATAATTTCAGGAAATAGTAATCATCGGCATTTGCCATCATGATTTCAGAGCCGGTAGAAACACCTGGCAATAACGGCAGGCCGATTTTGCGTGCAAACTGACCCAGTTCACTGGTGTAACCTGGACTCACTGCAAACTGGCAACCTACGTCTTTAGAGGCTTGTGCATCTTTCAGGTTACGCACAGTACCTGAACCCAAAATAGCATCAGGCACGCGTTTGGCGATCTCTTCCATACCAGCCAATGCACATGAAGTGCGCAGCGTCACTTCCAACACTTTAATGCCGCCTTCAAGCAGCGCTTCTGCCATCGGCACAGCATCTTCTACTTTATTAATGACAATAACTGGAATAACCGGGCCATGATTGGCTAAATCTAATGTACTCATTTTTTCTACCTATTGATGTTAATTTATTTCGATTGGGATTCCCGCCTGAGCGGGAATCCCATGTTTTAAAATTTAAATACCCCCGAGAACCGTTTCAAAATTAATTTAGGCAAGGCACTTGAGCGCAGACAGTACGTTTAGTACGGCAAGCGAAAGTAACGCCGCATAAATTATATTTTCAAACGGTTACAACCAGGTAACTGCGCCTTCTTCGGCTGATAATACATTCTTACGCATGCCGCCAAACAACTCCCGACCAAAGCCATGAGCATTGTTGTGACGTTTAGTATCTGACAGTTCGGCAACTTCACGCTCCGCCCATTCGTCTTCATCCACCAGCACGTTAACCATACCGACCGTAGCATTCAAGCGAATAATATCACCGTCGCGCACTTTGGCTAACGGACCGCCCGCAGAAGCTTCCGGACTTAAATGAATCGCTGCCGGAATCTTGCCGGATGCGCCGCTCATGCGGCCATCAGTCACGATAGCCACCTTAAATCCTTTATTTTGCAACACGGCCATTGGAGGTGTCAGCTTATGCAGTTCCGGCATGCCGTTCGCTTTTGGACCCTGGAAGCGCACCACAGCAACAAAATCTTTTTCCAGCTCACCACGATCAAACGCTGCCAGCAACTCTTCTTGTGCATCAAACACAATTGCCGGCGCCTCAATAATGTGACGATCTTCCGGCACAGCTGAAATCTTAATCACGCTGCGGCCCAGGTTACCTTTAAGTAAACGCAAACCGCCAGACTCGCTGAATGGGAACGCGGCCGTACGCACGATAGTTTCATCCGGGCTTTCCTTCGGCAGGTCTTTCCATACCAGCTTATCGTCTTCTTTTGTTGGCAGTTTGCCGTATTCACGCAAACCGCCGTGCGCTACGGTCAGCACATCCGGGAACATATAGCCCGCTTCAATCAGCTCGCGGATCACGAAAGCAGGACCGCCCGCTGACTGGAACTCATTTACATCAGCTTTACCATTCGGATAGACACTGGCCAATAAAGGTGTTGTTTTAGCAAGGTGATAGAAATCCGTCCAGTCAATAATAATGCCGGCTGCGCGTGCGATTGCCACCCAGTGGATCAGATGATTGGTTGAGCCACCTGTGGCTAATAATGCCACCATGGCATTCACAATCACATATTCATCTACCATTTGGCCAATCGGCGTGAAGTTTTTACTCTTGATATTTGCCAGTACCATTTTAACGGCTTCACGTGTGAGCGTTTCGCGCAAACCGTCCTGCGGATGTACAAACGCCGCACCAGGCACATGCAAACCCATAGCTTCCATCAGCATTTGATTGCTATTGGCTGTACCGTAGAATGTACAGGTACCAGCGCCGTGATAGGCTGCAGATTCTGAATCCAGCAGCGCTTGTCGATTTACTTTACCTTGCGCATATTGTTCACGCACTTTGGATTTTGTGGTGTTGTCTATACCCGTGCTCATTGGACCTGCCGGCACGAACACGCAAGGTAAATGACCAAACTGTAATGCACCAATCAACAGGCCCGGCACGATCTTATCGCATATCCCTAGCAGGAGTGCCGCATCGAACACATCATGCGAAAGCGCAATTGCAGTACCCATGGCAATCGTGTCACGGCTAAAGAGTGACAGTTCCATACCAGGTTCACCCTGTGTAATGCCATCACACATCGCAGGCACGCCACCGGCCACTTGCACGGTCGCGCCATACTTGTGTGCTTCATCACGGATAATGTCAGGATAGGTTACGTAAGGCTGATGTGCTGAAAGCATATCGTTATAGGCAGTCACAATCCCGATGTTAGGTGCCTTCTCGACGACCACTCGCAGCTTATCGTTGGCAGGCATAGCAGCGAATGCATGTGCCACGTTGGCACAGCCTAAACGGTCTGCACCTCTTGGCCGATTCACAATTTCATCTATACGATGCAGGTAAGCCGTACGCGTCGGGCGGCTTTTCTCAATAATACGTTCAGTAACTTCTATATGGGATTGTTTCATAATTAGATACTCTACTCAGATAACTGGCTAACTCGCGGAACTTAATAAAAAATACTTATAAAAAAATACTTATTAAGTTAAGAAAAACACTACCCCCGATTATCGCTAAACTAAGCCAAATCGTCAAACAAAAGCCGCTGGTAAAGCGGCCTGTTTGGTAAAAATAATATGTATTTTACGTCTCTATCAATTTATTTTTTAGTCACCAGCACATCTTCCATCATCAGGTATTCCAGATCGCATCCATAGAACATATTCAGTGCATCTGTAGGCGAACAGATCATCGGCTCACCTCTTCTATTCAACGACGTATTCAATACGACCGGCACGCCCCGCAGCTGCTCCAGATGCTCAATGAGCTCATAGTAACGCGGGTTTGTCTCACGCGTCACCACTTGCGCACGTGCTGTTCCATCCTCGTGCACCACCTCGGGAATTCTGGATTTCCAGTGTTCAGCCACATCAAAAGTAAATGTCATGTAAGGTGCTGGATGTTCAGTCTGTAAAATATCCACCGCAACCCGGTCCAGCATGCTTGGGCAAAACGGGCGCCAGCGTTCGCGATACTTGATTTGCGCATTGATACGGTCTGCCACGCCCGGGTAGCTTGGATCGCCCAGAATACTGCGGCAGCCTAAAGAACGTGGCCCAAATTCCATGCGCCCTTGCAGCCAAGCCAATGGATTACCGCTCGCCAGCAATTCAGCCCCTTTTTGCGCAGCGTTTTCTACGCGCGTAAATACAGGCTTTTCCGGGTGTGCTTCACATGCCGCAATACACTCTTCAGAAGTGAAAGCTGGCCCCAGATAGGCATGCTCCATTTTTTGAATCGTATCTCCCGCCAGATGTGCAGCATAAGTTGCAGCTCCCAGCGAGGTTCCGTTATCACCAGAGGCCGGCTGTACAAACAGTTCTTTAACGTGCGGCATGGCAATAATGCGCTGATTCAATTTTACGTTAAGCGCAACACCGCCCGCCATGGCGATACGGCCAGTTTCACGAATAATATCGCCCAGATAATAATCAATCATTTTCAGGGCAACGTCTTCCAGCAACTTTTGCACCGATGCTGCGTAATGTATGTAGGGATCATCAATCTCGTCGCCGTGGCGCTTTGGCCCTAACCATTCAATCAGTTCCGGCGTGAAATAATAGCCTTTACCGTTTTCTTTGTAGCGACGCAAACCAACCACGTTCACCAGCTTGGTATTGACACGCAAATCGCCATCTTCAAACGTAACCAATCTGGATAAATCATACTTGCTGGCATCGCCATAAGGCGCCATGCCCATCACTTTGAATTCACCATCCAGCATCTCGAACCCGAGATATTCGGTAATCGCACCATACATGCCGCCCAGTGAATCCGGGTCATAAAACTCTTTAATTTTATGAATTTTTCCGTTTTCGCCGTAGCCAAAGAATGTGGTTGCGTATTCGCCTTTGCCATCAATGCCGACAATCGCGGTTTTTTCCTTAAATCCACTTAAATGGTAGGCGCTGGAAGCATGTGCCAGATGATGCTCAACCGGGACGAATTTAGCATTAACCATGCCTAAGTCAGCCATCAATTTCAATGACTTGTCACGATTACGGCGGAAACGGCGATTGCCGTTAAATATCGCATCCAAAGCGCGATCGGGTGCGTACCAATGACGCTTGGCATAATGCCAGCGCGCATTGGTACTGAGCGGAATTTCGGCATAAGGGAAAGCCACGATATCTACGTCTTCAGGTTTAACACCAGCCTGCTTCATGCAGAATTTAGCAGCTTCATAGGGAAACTGGTTCTTGGCGTGTTTATCTCGTATAAAACGCTCTTCTTCAGCCGCGGCTACAATTTTGCCATCAATTAATATTGCGGCCGAAGCGTCGTGACCTAAAGCACCTGATAAACCTAAAACAATCATGAGGGTATCTCGAAAAAATATATCTATTGAACAATACGCGCTAAGCGAAGCACTTGGTGATCCGTGTACAACACCTTAAATGCAGAAACAAATGCATTATACAGTGCTGGCATCGCTTGCCAATTCTTCATAAAACGTTTCAAGTCTCGGGCGTGCGCTCTTGAAGCCGCCCAATTAAACTGATGTTGTTGCATACCATCCAAATCAATCAGCAATGGCGCGCCATTTACGATTTTGATGTTACTGGCTTTCATGTCACCGTGCGAAATTTGCAACAAATGTAATTGATAAAACAGGTTTGCAATATTTGCCACTGCCTTCGCCTGCAGTGCATTATCAGTAGTTTTTAAAAAAAACTCAGCCGCATCAGGTGCTTCTATATATTCGCTTAAAAAATAAGCGCCCCCTTTTAAGCCAAAGCTACGGCTTTCAATCAACGCAACCGGGGCCGCTGTAGCAATACCCAATAGCATTAAACGATGCGCATTTGCCCAGGATCTGGCTGCGCGGGTTTGCCGCAAAGCCCGATTGGCACCATGCCAGAAACCCTTGATGTTATAGCGCTTGATTACCACATCCAGCCCATCAATCTTAGCCAAAGCGACAGTGCAAGTGTTGCCGCTTTTAATGCGCAGCTGCGAGTCGATTAAACTGTCACAATCCTGCGGAGTTTTTGGCAGGTTGGGTAGAAAAAACTTTCTTGAAATAGCCAAAAAAGAATGATCTTGCCGGCGAACCTGCACATCAGTGCAGGTTCGAAAAACTTTCTTATCTGCATAATTATTTGCTACTTTTTTGCGATGCAGATTCACCAGTTTTTTCATTGATGCAACATCAGGCACGGCCTGCCAGCCTCTGTTTTCCGCATAAACCTTTAGCAGGCTGGGCAGCCAGCTTTCCACGTCAATCACATTAAATTTAGACAACAAAACGCTCAGGTTTTTCAGTGCCGGATGACGACTCAACCTGGTATATTTGCGCATGCCATCACCATCCAGCGTGTAGATTAAACCATCCTTGATCAAAAAGTTTTTCAGGTACAAATCTGTTTGAAGCAAATTTGAATTGTGATGCCGGGCTACAGCACTCACAATCTTTGACGCTAATTCAAAACGTGTAGCCAGGTCCGCATTATCCAGATACGCCACTTCGGCATTTTCGCTATGCTCTATTGATTGAAAAATTAAAACCTGCGCTGAATCATCGGCTGCAGACCCCGCATATATCAGGGCCGGGGTGACGATATGTGCATCTACTAAAACATCAATACCTTGCCTGTCCCGAGCAGCATATCGTTTAGCATCACGGCCAATATACAACTTGGCATAAACAGGCTGATGATGCCAGACGCCGCGACAGACAAGCCGCTTATTGGGCACACGCCGGACTACTTCAGTCACCTGCAAAGTTGAAGCATCCTGCAACGCAATGTCAAATGCGGCTTCGCCAGACCGTGATAAAGCTTGTAAATCAGGCATCATGGCAATGGCGTCAACTTCCATAATGTCCAGCGCCCAA
>JBAQME010000144.1:0-9986 GCA_049302535.1 Methylotenera sp. | reverse complement strand
CCAGCTAGCGCAGTTTTTGCCAACAATGGCGTATTATTTTTAGCGCTTAAATGCGCCGCCACAATATGCTGCAATTTACTGTTTTCCAATTTTGATAATAAATTGGCAGAATCCGAATTTTCAAGATGGCCTAAGTCACCGCCTACACGCTTCTTTAAGGGCCAGCTATAAGGGCCATTACGCAGCATACTGGCATCATGATTACATTCCAGCACCAAGGCATGGCAACCGCTTAATTTTTCTTCAATATGCGGCGTTGTTCGCCCGACATCGGTAAGTACACCCAAGGTACTCTTGCCGTCAGAAAAAACGCATTGAATGGGCTCACGTGCATCATGTGGCACAGGATAGGGATGGACTTCTATACCCGCAATACCAAAAACTGTGTGGCTATCCATGACATGCAACTGCAGCGAATGCTGGTTAGGGAAATAACGCGTAACCATCTTGAGTGTGCCGTAGGTAAGCCACACTGGGATGTTATATTTAGCTGCAAGTTTAAACGCACCGCCCGCATGGTCATCATGCTCATGGGTAATGACAATACCGGTTAAATCATTCGGACTGAGGTTTAAACGTGCCAGCCTTGCCGATGCTTCTTTAATGCTGAAGCCACAATCCAGCATCAACCGGGTCTGATTGACTTCAACCACTAGCGCATTGCCTGCGCTACCACTACCTAGCGAGGCAAAGCGCATATCGCAAACTTTCCTGAATATTAATTAAAGCTACTAAATTGGTAGCAATAACTATCTTAATTGCTCATACATCAATGCAATGATACGGTTGGCTGTGGTAGTGCGCACGCGGCCACCGTTCACATCGACAACGGTCACTTCAGCATTGCCGGTATCGCCATCGGCAACTTTAACGCGGTATTGTTTTTCCGGATTGGTTTTTTGCTTATCGTCACTGCCCCAGAATTTCAAACTTTCAATCACGCCTTTTTCTTCTTTTTTGGCTGGAGTTTCCGCAGCTTTTTTATCGTCATCACCCCAGAATTTCAGGCTGTCTACCAGACCTTTCTTTTTCTTGGGTGCGTCATCAATATCAACATCGGCATAACGCACAAAAAACAAGCCGTTAGAACGATCTTTGTCTTCGATCACAAAACCGATTCTATCCAGTGCCAATCCTACACGGCGCCAAGCGCGGTCAAAGGGGTCATTCAATAGCAATCTCGCGCTACCATCTGCCTCTTTTATTACCTCGGCACGCTTGATAGTCACTGCTTCTGCAACAATGGACTTGGATTTTTGCTCTTCAACACCCAGTTTCACCATTAAACGACGCAACAACTCCGCATCTAATTCCGCATCATTGGCATCTGCCGGCGTGGCTTTTTGTGAATCCAGTGCATACCCTGTATCAATCACGCCTAATTGGGTTACAACACGGGTTTTACCATCATCCGGCGCACCTGTAACTGAACGGTGTGTCATGTAAATTTCTGTGGTACCTGACTCAGCACCGCGATCCAGGCGTGTACGAAATTTTTTCCTGTCAGCAAAACCTGATAACTTATCCAGCCATTTATCAAATTTATCCAGCGCATTACCCGATTTATCTTTTTTAATGGCATCGGATTCAATCCATTCCGTTTCCATCACGCCGATTTGTGCATTCTCGACACGTACAGCAAACCCCATATCAATCCAGAACTCACGTATCACTGGCCATATTTTCTCAACCGGGGCATTTACCACCAACCAGCTTTGTGCGCCGGATTTTTCCAAGCGAATACCGTCCGGTGTCTGTAATACTTTCTCAACCCCAGCTTCCTGGCCTTCTTGCGCTTGAGTATAAGATGAATAACTCGTGCTACCGGGAATCGAATATGCATCACTCGTTGGACTAGTGGTTAGATCAGGGGGTACTTCCAGCGGGCGAGAACGACTCGCACCTTTGTAATCCGAGGAGTTATCAATAAAAGGAATAGAATCGCAGCCCGTTAAATTGGCAAGCAATAATAAAGGTAATAGTAATGATGACGCTCTAGCTTTAACGCTTTTGATATCAGTACGGCCTAACATGATGTTGACTTGTTTCATTCAAACCTCTTTAAAACTTTATAGTGCGTTATAGAATTTGGGCTGCTTTACAGGCACTTCGCAACACGTCGTGATATTGCGCTGACAGGTTCACTAAGGGCAGGCGGATACCGGATTTAATCAATCCCATCTGTACCAACACCCATTTCACCGGGATTGGATTGGCTTCCACGAATAACTTTTGATGCAAGGCAAATAATTTGGCATTGATTTCGCGCGCAGCATTGACCTGGCCAGCCATGGCAGCGACACACATCTCGTGCATCAATTTTGGCGCCACATTGGCTGTCACGGATATAACCCCGCGCGCGCCCAGCAGCATGAGCGGCATGGCGGTAGCATCATCGCCGCTGTAAACCGCAAAATCTTCAGGCGCACGCAGCAACAGATCAGTACCACGCTCAATGCCGCCGGTAGCATCTTTAATACCGACGATATTTGGATGTACTGCCAAGCGCAGGGTAGTATCGTTCGTAATATCACACCCGGTACGGCCAGGTACGTTGTAGAGGATTTGCGGAATATCTACTGCGTCTGCCACGGCTTTAAAATGCTGATACAAACCTTCTTGTGTAGGCTTGTTGTAATATGGTGCAACCAGCAAACAGGCATCTACGCCCAGATCTTTGGCTTTTTGCGTTAACGTAATTGCTTCTTTCGTTGAGTTTGCACCTGTTCCGGCAATGACTGGCACACGGCCATTCACTTGACTTACCGCAGTTTTGATTAGCAAACAATGCTCTTCAAAATCCACCGTAGGAGACTCGCCGGTAGTACCGACGATAACAATACCATCCGTGCCTTGATTTATATGAAAATCAATCAGTGCATTCAGTGATGGGATATCCAGACGCCCATCTTCAAACATCGGCGTAACAATAGCAACTAAACTGCCCTGCAACATAGCAAACCTAAACAATTTTGATAATTCTGTATTTTAACTTAAAAGCCAAGTAAATAAACATTCTCTATTCGTAAACTTAATAGTGACCAGTACATTCTAAGTTTATTTAGACATCTTAATGTTTTTGATACGCATTTATTCACGCGGTACAATAACAAACGCGGTATAATTGATTTGCGTTTACGCACTTTTAGCAAAATTTAATATGACCTTTGATTTTCATCACTACATCATGATTTTAGTTGGCACGGTGCTTGTAAATAACATCGTGCTGGTAAAGATCCTGGGGTTATGTCCATTTATGGGAGTTTCCAAAAAACTGGAAGCTTCTATCGGCATGGCTGGCGCCACTGCTTTTGTGTTAAGCATAGGCTCAATGACCAGCTGGGGTATCAATCACTACCTGCTAGAGCCAAACGGCCTGGAGTATCTGCGTACACTCTCATTCATTGTGATTATCGCCGGTGTCGTACAATTTACCGAGATGGCGATGGAAAAAAACTTTCCACCGCTACATCAGGCACTCGGCATCTTCCTGCCACTCATCACAACTAACTGTGCCGTGTTGGGCATACCGCTATTAAATGCGCAATCCAGCCACAGTTTTTTGGAGTCCCTGCTATTTGGCATGGGTGGCGCAATTGGCTTTTCAATGGTATTGATATTATTTGCATCAATGCGGGAAAGATTGGAAGCTGCCGACATTCCTGTTCTACTTAAGGGTTCTGCAATTGCAATGGTTACCGCCTCACTCATGAGTTTAGCGTTTATGGGTTTTGCCGGACTTGATAAATATTAGCTTTAAACACCGACTCCAGTGACATGTTAACCGCTCTATATATTATGATTGGCCTAGCCTTGGTGCTGGGCGTTGTGTTAGGCATTTCTGCGCTGGCATTCAAAGTAGAAGGCGACCCACTGGTAGCACGCATAGATGCGATTCTGCCACAGACGCAGTGCGGGCAATGCGGTTACCCCGGTTGCAAACCTTATGCCATAGCCATTGCCAAAGGCGAGGCAGACATTAACCAATGCCCTCCCGGCGGCGATGCCGGCGCGCACGCGTTAGCCGATTTAATGGGCGTGGAATACAAGCCACTCAATGCCGAACACGGCACCCCCAAACCTAAATCTGTTGCGTTTATTGATGAAAACATTTGTATTGGCTGCACGCTGTGCATACAAGCCTGCCCTGTAGATGCCATTTTAGGTGCAGCTAAGCACATGCATACGATTATCGCCTCAGAATGTACCGGGTGCGAGCTATGCGTAGCGCCCTGCCCGGTGGATTGCATCAGTATGCAGCCCATAATGGAAACACCCGATAACTGGAAGTGGAAATATCCTGTCATCCCGATTAAGGCATTGCCTGCAACTGGGAGCAGTGCATCTTTATGAATTCAATCATCCGATTCGTCAGCAGACTAATCCAAGGTCCATCCTCCTTGGCTGATGTCTATAAATTTAACGGCGGTGTACACCCGGCCGACCATAAACAGGAATCAACTACGCGGCCAATTGCAAAACTTGCGATTCCTGAAAAGCTGATTTTGCCGTTGCGCCAGCATGTTGGCTATATTCCTAAAATCAAAGTGCAGGTAGGCGACCATGTGCTGAAAGGACAGATGCTGGCAGAAGCTGAAGGCACCGTATCAGCGGCAATTCATGCGCCAACCTCCGGTACAGTATCGGCAATTAGCGAAGCAATCATTCCGCATCCGTCAGGCTTGCCGGACATGTGCATTACCTTAACTCCTGACGGCAAAGACACATGGGGCTCATCGCAGCCAGTGGACTGGCGCAACACCGCTAAAAAAGATTTAGTTGCCAGCTTGCGCTTGTCAGGTATCGTTGGCTTGGGCGGGGCTACTTTTCCCACCCACATCAAAGTGCGCGCAGATGGGAAGTCCCCGGTTCACACTTTAGTGATTAACGCTGCCGAATGTGAACCCTATATCACTTGCGATGACATGCTGATGCGTGAGCGTGCTGATGAAATCGTGAAGGGCATAGAAATCGTACAGTATCTGCTGGGTGCTGAAAATTGCGTTGTTGGCATTGAAGACAATAAACCGGAAGCAAGCGATGCCATGCGCGCAGCTTGCAAAGCGTTGGCTAATGTAGCCGTAAAAATAGTGCCTACACTCTACCCTAGCGGCGATGCGCGTCGCCTGATTCATCTGCTCCTGGGCATTGAAATCCCGCATGACAAGCGCTCAACCGATGTTGGCGTACAAGTATTTAACGTGGCAACAGTATTGGCAATTTATCGCTACTTTGCTTTTGGCGAACCTGCAGTCAGCCGTATCGTCACCATGACCGGCAGTGTAAACACGCCGCAAAACTTTGAAGTTTTATTCGGCACACCGCTACAATCACTGATCGCAGCAGCAGGCGGCGCCAAGGCCGGCACTACGCATTACATTATGGGCGGGCCAATGATGGGGTTTGATCTGCCCACCATTGATGTGCCAATCACCAAAGCTGCAAATTGCATTATTGCCGCGACACCTGATTTATTTGCCCCACCTCCACCGGCAATGCCATGCATCCGTTGTACACGCTGCGCGGAAGCCTGCCCGGTAAACTTGCAGCCACAAGAGCTTTACTGGTTTTCAAAATCGGATAATTTTGAAAAAGCACGTGATTACAATTTATTTGACTGCATTGAATGCGGCTGCTGCACTTATGTCTGCCCCAGCGACATTCCGCTTGTACAATATTACCGCTATGCAAAAAGCGAGATTATTGCAGCAGACAAGGCTAAAGAAGCAGCAGACATGGCGCGTGAGCGCAATGAATTCAGGCTGGAGCGTATTGAACGCGAGAAATTAGAACGGGCGCAGAAACATGCAGACCGTGCTGCCAGCGCCAAGCCGGAAGGTTCGAAAACAGAAGCAGTCACAAACGAAGCTAAAATGATCGAAGCTGAAAAGCCTGCAAATACCGCAAACGCGGATAATGCAAAAAAAGCCGCAATTGCAGCAGCTGTTGAACGTGCAAAAGCGCTAAAATTAGCAGCAGCGCAAGCGCAGACAAACAATAATCAGGAAAAAGCTGAAGTTGCGCCTGCGGAAAGCCAGAGTCCAGCTGATGAGCAGGCAAAACCTGCTGACGATCAAGCTAAAAAGGATAAGCAAGCACTGATTGCTGCTGCGATTGAGCGTGCCAAGGCGCATAAATTAGCGGCAGCCCAGATTGGAGTCGCACCGAAGAACATTGAAAATGTCAGCCCTGCGGTACAGGCGGAAATCAATAAAATTGACACTATTCGGGAAAAAGCCGGACTGACAACAGATAGCATAACTGATAGTAAAGATTCGGATTAGAACCAGACTACAAACAACGTTACCGGGAAAAATACTTGAACCGTTCACCTTACATTACCGACGCACCTACCGTTAGCGTCATCATGCTCAAAGTCTTGCTGGCACTTGTGCCTGGCATTTTTGCTTACGCATGGGTTTATGGCGGCGGCATATTGGTAACCTTATCGCTGGCAACCATTACTGCCTTGCTGTCTGAGGCTGCCCTGCTTAAAATCCGTCAACGTCCCATTCGCCCATATCTATCGGACTTGAGTGCAGTGGTCACGGCCTGGCTGCTGGCACTGGCGCTGCCACCCCTTGCCCCCTGGTGGCTGGTGGTCGTAGGGACATTCTTCGCCATAATCATCGCCAAGCAACTGTACGGCGGCTTAGGTTATAACCCGTTTAACCCTGCAATGGTAGGTTATGCGGTGCTGCTCATTTCATTCCCCATCATCATGACAAAATGGCCTGCGCCACTGATTTTGGCACAGACAAAACTCGGGTTTATGGATCAATTACAGTTCATTTTTAGTAACGTTCTGCCTGCGGGAATCAAGGTTGACGCCGTCACTTCCGCCACGCCGCTGGATTACCTGAAAACACAGCTTATGCTGAAACATGAAGTTTCCAGCATTACACAGGCACCTATTTTTGGTGCATTCGGTGCAAAAGGCGGCGAATTTGTTACCGCGGCTTATTTACTTGGCGGCTTGTATTTAGTGCAACAACGCATTATCAGCTGGCATTTACCCACCGCATTTCTCGCAACACTGGCTGCAATGTCACTGGCTTTTTATGCGCTCGACCCCGGTCATTTTGCCAACCCGCTGTTCCATTTAATGAGCGGCGCTTCAATGCTGTGCGCGTTTTTTATCATTACCGACCCGGTAAGCGGTCCAACCACCCCACGTGGCAAGCTGTATTTTGCGGCAGGCGTCGGAGTGCTGACCTATTTAATCCGTGTTTATGGCGGCTATCCGGATGGTGTTGCATTTGCGGTACTGATCATGAACATGTGCGTACCGCTTATAGACGCTTATACTCAGCCCCGAGTATTCGGCCATACAAAATAGCTCGGCCATACAAAAATAAAGAATATGCCAGAAACCATCATTAAACATACACTTAAGACTGCAATCACCATGATTGCATTTGCCTTGGTTGGCACCTTCATGCTCGCATATGTGTTTGACATCACGCGTGAACCGATTGAAAACAGTGAAGCTGAAGCTCGCATTGCTTTATTCAAGCAGATTCTTTCTGATGAAGACTACTACAACGATTCCGATGATGAAGCTCACGATAGCCCCCTGCTAAAAAATGTCGTCGAAATAACGCCTAATGACTTGCTCGGCAACAAAACCCCCAGCAAAGCTTATATTGCCAAACGTCATCACAAATTTGCCGCTGTTATACTGGAGGCCATTGCGCACGATGGCTACAGCGGCGACATTAAACTGCTCATCGCGATTCGCGCAGATGGCACCGTGAGCGGTGTTCGTGTGTTAGCCCACAAAGAAACCCCTGGATTGGGCGACTATATCGATATTGCGCACGGTAATTGGATAAAACTATTTAATGATGAATCTGTCGAAAAAACATCTACTGAACAGTGGCGGGTAAAGAAAGATGGTGGTAAATTTGACTACATGGCTGGCGCAACCATCACGCCGCGTGCAGTGGTAAAAGCTGTTTTTAAAGCATTGCAGTTTTTTGAACAAAATCATCATATGCTGGAAGAAGAAGCAGAAAAAACATCCAAGCATAAGGATAAGGACAAACATGAGCGTGAGCATTTATAAAGAAATCACTGTCAACGGACTATGGAAACAAAATCCGGGCGTAGTGCAGTTACTAGGCTTGTGCCCGACGCTGGCAGTTACCACTACTGCGGTGAATGGATTAAGTCTAGGGCTTGCTACCGCAATGGTGATGGCAGCCGCCAATGGTTCAATTTCACCTGTGCGCAAACTGGTTCCCAGTGAAATTCGCGTTCCCGTGTTTATTTTAGTCATTGCTGCACTGGTCACTGTCATCGACATGTCCATCAATGCCTTTGCAAATCCCCTGCACAAAGTATTAGGTATTTTCATTCCGTTAATTGTAGTGAATTGCATCGTGCTTGCGCGCGTGGAGTCTTTTGCTGCTAAAAATACTTTTGTACCATCAATGTTGGATGGTTTTATGATGGGGCTGGGGTCGACTCTGGTGCTAGGCTTATTGGGCGGTGTCCGTGAACTCGTAGGCAAAGGTACGCTATTTTCAGGCCTGGATTTAGTGTTTGGGCCTGCAGCCAAGCAATTTGTACTTACAGTCGTCCCTGATTACCACGGGTTTTTATTGGCAGTGCTACCTCCCGGTGCATTTCTCGGCTTAGGTACTTTGATTGCCGTACGCAATTGGATTGAGTTGAGAAACACAACCAATGCATCTGCACCTCAGCTTGAGCCCGCGCTGAGCCATTAGCACGAATGAATGCTGAGAAACGCTTCGAAATTTTCAGGCGCTTAAGTGTTGCGATTCCTCACCCGACAACCGAACTTAAACATAGCAGTACTTTTGAACTATTGATCGCAGTGATTTTGTCAGCACAGGCTACCGACAAAGGTGTGAACCTTGCGACTGACAAACTATACGCTGTTGCCAACACGCCGGAAGCTATTCTGGCACTTGGCTTGCATGGCCTGGAATCCTATATCAGAACAATTGGTTTATATCATTCAAAAGCCAAAAATGTACTGGCCACCTGCCAAAAGTTAATTGCTGAGCATCAATCACAAATACCTAATACCCGTGCGGCTTTAGAAGCGCTGCCAGGCGTTGGCCGCAAAACTGCCAATGTCATTTTAAACACGGCATTCGGTGAACCTACCATCGCAGTGGATACGCATTTATTTCGATTAGGCAACCGCATAAAACTTGCCACAGGCAAGAATGTGCTGGAGGTTGAAAAAAAGTACCTCAAGACCATTCCGGCTGAATATATGAAAGATGCACATCACCTGCTAATCTTGCACGGACGCTATACATGTACCGCGCGCAAACCCAAATGTGCCCAATGCTGCATAGAAGACCTGTGTGAATATCAGGCAAAAGAGTTCAACCCAACAACAGACAGGCCACAACCGGATTAGCCATGAAGGTCGCAACCAGCATCGTATTAGGCAATGAAGCCTCGGCAGAACTGGCGAGTAAAGCCGTTGCCAATGCCATGCGTAAAGCAGACATCAGCATTGCAAACAGTGTGCTGTTATTGCTTACATCTGAATTTGCAGGCAATCCGCAAGCCGCAATAAAAGCTGCGGCAAAAACCGCTAATTGCACCCAGGTCATGGGGTGCTCTACAACAGGGATTTTTACCGAAGATGACTGGGTACTTGATGCGCCAGCCGCTGCCGCCATGGTATTTGGCGGTAATGTATCCCTGGAGCTGCCAAAACATAACCACACCAATCAGCCATTACTCACGCTCACTGCCCCCAATGCCATCAACAGCAGCTGGCTGAATAATGGCAACAAGCGCTTTGGTGGAGTATCCGGCGATGCGATTGGCCAAGGCCCGTTTTCAGTATGGCAAAATGCCAAGGGCGATGTCACGGGCCATATTGAAGCATTTTTTTCTAACGTAAAAGTTGCTACTAAAGCCTCACACGGACTGCAGTTGCTCACCCAGCCGCAACAGATTCAGCAAACCAATCGCTTTGACCTCACTTTACTGAA
>JBAQME010000143.1:0-4239 GCA_049302535.1 Methylotenera sp. | reverse complement strand
GAAATCACACTGGAAGAGCCTGCGTTAAGCTTGCCAGCCATGTTGCATGCGCAAATGGATTTAGTGGCAATGCTGTATTTGGCGGCTGAATCAACCATAGGTGAAGTCAGCAAAGTGATTAACGGTTTGTTTGATGGTTATGACAAGCCTGTTTTTGTGCATGTTCTAGATTCAGACCTACAGTGGCTATTGTTAAACGAAGTGTCATCCAAACCAGAACTTGCCAGTCATAAAGTATCAAAAATCACCTGTAGTCTACAGCTTGCCGATAGAGCCGGCCCCGTTTCACGCAGCGTACTCAATCGTTTTCAATTAACTGTCGAGACTTTAGGCCTGGATATTGATGCCCACGTAGAGTGGCAAAGTACCGGTGACCCGCTAGCCATGGCTACAGCACTGGATGCATTTTGTATTGAAGTCGATAAAACCATGGGGTTCCATCTTGCTCATGGTGAAAACGGCGCATTTACAGGCACCAAACTGAGAGGATTAGCCGAAGCACAGGGCCTCGAGTTGGCCTCGGACGGAACATTTAAGTATTTTGATGAAGCAACAAACAAACCAACATCATCAAATCCAGTCTCGAATATACGGACACCATCTTTCGTCATGTTCAATCGCGATCACTATCCGTTCAGCCTGGATATGCTAAGAACATCTGTGGTAAAGGCTATTACATTTCAACTGGACATCCCCCATGTTAAGCATTGCACAGAAGCTTTCAATCACATGGTACAAGTAGCCAAACAAATGGAAGCGGGCTTAAACGCGCAACTGATTGACGATAATAATAAAACCTTGGGTGACATTCAAATTGAAAAAATTCGTCATCAACTCAAAGTAATCCATGCCACTATGCTGACACGAGGTATTGTTCCAGGCTCGGATAGCGCGCATAGATTGTTTTCTTAATTTACAGGGTTTGAATCAATGTTAAGTGGTGCTGAACAGCGAGACCCGGAATCGCGCATCCTGGAGCTGCGCGATTTAATCGCACGTTACGATTACGAATATTATGCCCTGGATGCGCCTACCGTACCGGATAGCGAATACGACAGGATTTATCGCGAACTGCAAACATTAGAACATCAGCATCCAAACCTCATCACCCCGGATTCACCTACGCAGCGCGTAAGCGGTACCGCAGTCAATGCATTCAATAGCATCACACATCGCCAAGCGATGCTGTCATTGAACAATGCTTTTGAAGACAATGAGTTAAGCGCATTTGATAAACGGGTTTGTGAGGTCCTTGGAATTACGCAAGTTGAATATGCTGTTGAGCCAAAATTTGATGGTTTGGCCATTACGCTGACTTATGAGAACGGTATTTTTACCCAAGGTGCAACACGCGGCGACGGTTACACCGGTGAAGATGTCACGCATAACCTACGTACTTTACGAGCAATTCCCATGCGTTTGAGTTGTGCAAAACCACCGCAATTGCTGGAAGTGCGTGGCGAAGTGTTAATGTTAAAACGCGATTTTGAAAAACTGAATCAAACCCAGTTAAGTAAGGGTGAAAAGTTATTTGCCAATCCACGTAATGCCGCCGCCGGCAGCTTGCGCCAATTAGATGCAAGAATTACCGCCAAACGCCCATTAACTTTTTTTGCGTATGGTTTAGGCTCGGCAGAAGGCATTCCTGCCATAACAAGTCACAGCATGGCCATGGACTATCTGGCGAGTTTGCATTTCCCCGTGAGCCATGAGCGCGATTTAGTCATCGGCGCATCCGGCCTGAGGTCTTACTACAAAAAAATAGGGGGGCTGCGCGACCAATTACCCTTTGATATTGACGGTGTAGTGTACAAGGTAAACCAGTTTAATCAACAAGATGAATTAGGGTTTGTGTCGCGCGCACCGCGATGGGCAATCGCACATAAGTTTCCTGCACAAGAAGCGCTCACCGTGGTTGAGGATATTACCGTGCAAGTAGGCCGCACCGGGGCGATTACTCCTGTTGCCAGATTAAAGCCTGTATTTGTTGGTGGCGTCACTGTAACCAATGCAACCTTGCATAATGAGGATGAAGTCCGGCGTAAGGATATTTATATTGGCGATACTGTCAGCGTGCGCAGGGCAGGGGATGTCATTCCCGAGGTCGTTGCTGTTCTGGCTGAAAAACGTCCGGCTAATGCACGTCGTTTTGAAATGCCAAGCGTTTGCCCTGAATGCGGATCCCATATTTTAAGACCGGCGGATGAGGCCGTAGCCCGCTGTACGGGTGAGTTATTCTGCCCCGCACAGCGTAAGCAGGCTATTACGCATTATGCATCTCGCCGTGCAATGGATATTGAAGGTCTGGGTGAGAAGTTAGTAGACCAACTAGTTGAAGCGAATCTGGTGCATACCCTGGCGGATATTTACAAACTTGATTTAAATACGCTAAGTAATCTGGAACGCATGGCGAATAAATCGGCACAGAATATATTAAACGCCCTTGAAGCTAGCAAAAAAACCAGCTTGGCGCGTTTCATCTATGCACTGGGTATGCGCAATGTAGGCGAAGCGACTGCAAAAGACCTGGCCAAACACTTTGGCAATTTACCGGCTTTAATGCAAGCGAGTACAGAAGACTTACTTGCTGTTAACGATGTGGGGCCTGTGGTTGCCGAATCCATTACCAACTTTTTCTCTGAAACACATAATCAGAGCGTTATCGCAGAGCTCCTATCCTCCGGCATCACTTGGCCTGAAACCGAAGGCAAGCAACTGTCCACTGGAAATCTTGTAGGTAAAACCTTTGTGCTTACAGGAACGTTGCCGACGCTGTCACGTGATAATGCAAAAGAACTTATTGAAGCTGCTGGTGGCAAGGTAAGCGGTAGTGTTTCTAAAAAAACAGACTATGTTGTTGCCGGCAGTGACGCAGGAAGCAAGCTGGATAAAGCCCAGGAACTCGGCATCACCATTTTGGATGAAACGGGTTTACTGGCATTGCTGGCTTAAACTTTTGACGTGAATAATCAACACTATCATCAATATCTGGAACCAGTGATTGCGATTGCCAAAACCGCAGGTGAGGCAATTATGCAGGTGTATGTCACTGATTTTGATTTTAAAAGAAAGTCTGATAATTCACCATTAACACAGGCAGATCTGGCAGCGCACAATGTGATTGTTTCAGCACTAAAGCAACTTACGCCAAATATCCCCATTCTTTCTGAAGAATCTGAGGATATTGATGCCAGCGTACGCAATAACTGGGAACAATATTGGCTTATTGATCCGCTGGATGGTACGCGCGAATTCATAAAACGCAATGGTGAATTTACAGTCAATATTGCTTTAATTGATCACCATGTACCAGTCATGGGCGTGGTTTATGCGCCAGTTCCTGATTTATTGTATTTTGCAACGCTTGGGCAGGGCGCATATAAACAGATTAAATCTGAAACTCCATTCCAAATTCACACTAGGCCTTTCGATATTGGCCGACTCATTGTTGCAGGCAGCCGATCGCATAATGATCATAATTTCCAGCACTTTTTGCACAATATTCACGTTAACACTGGTGCAGTGCCTGAACTTATCAGCATGGGCAGTTCTCTAAAAATCTGTTTAGTGGCTGAAGGCATGGCTGATGTATATCCCAGATTAGGCCCGACTTTTGAATGGGATACGGCAGCAGCTCATTGCATTCTGCAACAAGCAGGGGGTGACATTATTGATGAAGCAGGGCAAATATTGCGCTACAACACCAAGCAATCCTTACTAAACCCCCGGTTTTTTGCCACTGTGAAAAATGCACTGAATTGGTCCGATTTTTTATAACAAAACTCAAGAATTTTAATCATTAAAAACGAAGATATTATAACCATGAAACTACAAGTTACTTTAGCATCAGTGTCTATGGCATTGTTTTTTAATAATGTTTACGCAGTGTCTGATGATGCATACGCTTGCAATAAAGCCTATGAGCAAGGCGATTTGGCAAATGCATCAACACTAGCGGTCAAAGCGCTAAATGCCAGCAAAAATGACCGTGACGCGCTTATATGCCAGGGGCGTACTTTTAGCGCACTAGGTAATTTGGAATCGGCTTTAACCGCGTTTAACTCGGCTGACAAGCTTTCTGCGGATGCGTATGAAAAAACCGTTGTCGCCTTAATTACTGGCCATGCTTATAAAAATTCCAAGCAGTATGAAAAAGCAATTTCAAGCTATCAACAGAGCTTAAAGCAGGCTGGACTTGCTAAAAGCAAAGCGTTTGAGCGAGCTTCTCAACTTGGTATT
>JBAQME010000142.1:0-1557 GCA_049302535.1 Methylotenera sp. | reverse complement strand
CACTAAACCAATTGCCGGTGCAATACTGCATATTGGAAGTTAGCGCTCACTTGCGACAGATCCAATTGGAGACGCTGCAAAATATTCTGCCGCCCAGCCTTGTGCAGCGCGTGGTCTGGTTGGATGTTTTGCCGCAAGACTTCGTTGGCATGATACTTGGCAATGAAGTGCTTGATGCAATTCCGGTGCATTTAATTCACAATACCGCGCAAGGGTTATGTGAAAGAGGCGTTGCATTCAATGGCGATTTTGTCTGGCAGGATAAGCCGTTATTGGCTGGAGATTTGTTTGATTTGGCCGCAAATCTTGCTTTGCCGAATGACTATTTAACCGAGGTTTGTCCGGCAGCTTCCGGTTTAATAACCAGCCTGGCGCATTTGTTAAAGCGTGGTGTCATTGTCATGTTGGACTATGGATTTTCTGCACGGGAGTATTACCACCCGCAGCGTAATCTTGGCACACTGATGTGCCATTATCAGCATTATGCGCATACTGAGCCACTTACTTACGTTGGCTTGCAGGATATTACCGCCCATGTCGATTTTACGGGCATCGCGCATGCCGGTGTTAATAGTGGTTTAGCGCTCAGTGGCTTTTGTACTCAGGCGCAGTTTTTAATGAATTGCGGTATTCTGAACCTGATGTCGCAAGTGTCGGCACATAATATGGCACAGTACGCTCCGCTGGCTGCAGCTGCACAAAAATTATTGTCGCCGGCTGAAATGGGTGACTTATTTAAAGGGATCGCTTTTAGTAAAAAGTTCGAAGCACCGCTACTTGGGTTTGCTTCAGGCGATAAATCCCATACCTTATGATTACCCTCTAAAGTATAATGCGCGCCATGAAAGAATTAAACCAAACAGAAGATACTCAAGAGAATGATGCAAGCCAGCGCCGCATACGCAGTTTTGTGCTGCGCCAGGGGCGTTTAACTAAAGGACAGGCGCGCGCACTGGAAACAGGGCTGCCGAAATTTGGCATCAGCTATGTACCCGAGCTGATAGATTTGAATGCTAAATTCAATCGTACCGAGAGTAAAAAGATTTTGGAGATTGGTTTTGGCATGGGTGAAACCACTGCAAAAATTGCCCAGACTTTACCCGATTGCGATTTTCTGGCGGCAGAAGTGCACACGCCAGGTGTTGGCGCATTACTTAAGTTAATTGAAGAGTCGGCGCTTACCAACATCCGTGTCATTCAGCACGATGTGGTTGAAGTGCTGCAGAATATGCTGCCTGATGCAAGCTTGGATGGCGTGCATATTTTCTTCCCCGATCCATGGCATAAAAAACGCCATCATAAACGCCGCTTGATTCAAGCTGAGTTTGTAAAATTACTCTGTAAAAAGTTAAAGCTTGGCGGGTATATACATGTGGCGACAGACTGGCAGGAATATGCCGAGTGGGTGCTGGAGGTGCTGAATGCGGAACCGCAACTGCAAAATACGGCAAAAGATTATGCAGAAAAACCAGGCTATCGCCCGCTGACCAAGTTTGAAAATCGTGGGATCAAGCTGGGACACGGCGTCTGGGATATGGTGTTTAAAAGAGTTTAGAA
>JBAQME010000141.1:0-3841 GCA_049302535.1 Methylotenera sp. | reverse complement strand
GGCTGCAGTGGAACGATAGGCAGGCAGTCCTGCTTGATATCGGCACGCACCGTTTTTACATTTTTGGTTTAGTGCTTTACCCGCAGGATTTAATCTATCTCGTTGTCATTTTAATTATCGCCGCACTTGCTTTATTTCTGTTCACAGCCGTTGCAGGCCGGTTATGGTGCGGCTTCTCCTGTCCACAATCGGTCTATACCGAAATATTTTTATGGATAGAACGTAAAATCGAAGGCGACCGCGCCGCGCGCATGCGTCTGGATGGCATGAAGTTCGGCTTCAAAAAATTCCATAAAAAATTCCTGAAACATGCTGCATGGATCAGTTTTTCCATGTTCACCGGCTTTACATTCCTGGGCTATTTCTCACCCATTCATGACTTAATTCATAGCATCAGTGAATTTCGCCTCAGTCCATGGGAAACATTCTGGATTTGCTTTTATGGTTTTGCTACTTACGGTAATGCAGGGTTCTTGCGTGAACAAGTGTGCAAATACATGTGCCCCTACGCGCGCTTTCAAAGTGCGATGTTTGATAATGACACGCTTATTGTTACCTATGACCAGGAACGCGGAGAGCCACGCAGTGGCCGTTCGCGCAAGGTAGATGCAAAATCGACCGGTTTGGGCGACTGTATTGATTGCAGCTTCTGCGTGCAAGTGTGCCCAACCGGCATTGATATTCGCAATGGCTTGCAATATGAATGCATCAGCTGCGGCTTATGTGTGGATGCATGTGACAGCATCATGGACAAAATGGAATATCCTCGCGGACTGATACGCTTTTCTACCCATAACGGCATAGAACAGCACTGGACACAAAAGCAGATCGTCCAGAAAATCCTGCGCCCACGCGTTCTGATCTATACCGGGCTATTACTATTGCTCTGTCTTGGTTTCGTAGCGTCACTGGCGATGCGCGTTCCATTTAAAGTTGATGTCATTCGCGACCGCGGCGTGATGTCGCGCCTGGTAGCTGGCGGCAAAGTTGAAAACGTATACCGCCTGCAAATTACGAATGCATCTGAAAAACCGGAATCCTACCGCATCTCGGTAGAAGGCATCGATGGATTATCAATAGCTTCGGATAGGGTATTTACAGTCAATCCTGCGGAATCACGCATGGTGGCAGTGAGCCTGCAAATTGAAGATGGCTCAATCAAGAGCGGCTCACATCCAATCGAGTTTGAAATTGAAGCCGTCAGCTCAAATGAAGAGATTTCTGAAAAATCCATCTTTTACATGTCACGTTAAGGATTAAGTCATGGCACAAGCACTGAATCAAAAACCAAAATGGTGGAAATCCGGATATGCCTGGCTGGTATTTGCCGGCCCCGCATTAGTGGTAGTTGCCAGCTTCACCACAGCTTACATCGCGGTAAGTGGACAGGACCCGGTGTTAGAGCATGAAGAAAACTCCGGCAATACAAGTAACATCAAAGCGCTCACTTTAGATCAGAAAAATGCGCTGGAGCCGGCAATACGCGCACGTAACCACGCTGCAACCGGCGTAAACAAACCTTAATTTCCGACTCTACAAGTGCAAACAGCGCTCACTTACAGTGCATTAATCATGGGGCTAGCTGGCGGACCTCACTGCGTTGCCATGTGCGGGGCAGCTTGCACGGCATTAACGCAATCACAACAACACCCTTATGCAATATACCAGTACCATCTAGGGCGTCTCTGTGGTTATGCCCTGCTTGGCGCAATTGCCACCTTTGCCATACAAAGTATCGCCTGGCTGTCCAGTTACAGCACGACTCTCCACCCAATTTGGACTTTTTTCCATGTCCTGATATTTTTCTGGGGTTTGTTATTAGTGATCTACGCGCGCCAGCCCATATGGATTGATCGTGCCGGACGCAATATTTGGGGGCATGTAAAAAAGCTGGGGGTAAAACGCGGCGGCTATTTTTATATTGGAATGCTCTGGGCATTAATGCCATGCGGCTTGTTGTATTCAGCGCTGATTATCGCATCGTTCAATGGTAACCCGCTTGGTGGGGCAATCAGTATGGCCGCGTTTGCCGTTGGCTCCAGCGTGTCTTTATTTTTCGCCCCCTGGCTCTGGCTGAAACTTAAAACCAACACCATTGAACCCTACGGCATGAGGTTGGCAGGACTGCTGCTCAGTAGTGCCAGCGCCTGGGCGATCTGGATGGAGCTTACGCACAATACCAAAGTGTGGTGTGCGTAAAAAAACATTACCAGCTGGCTAATGGCAGTGGTTCAGCCAGCCCCTGTCCAACCAGGTAAGGTTTACTCTCTTTTTCTACCAATTGCAGATTACTCAAAGCGCTACCTGTTTGGGTAATCATCTTCACGTCTTGCCAGCTACGACCTTCATCGCCAGAATACACTGCATAAACACTGCTAGTATTTAGTGCAGCCTCTATCCAAACTACCCGCACTTGCTGGCCAAAAGTTAAAATGATGGGCTGGTTTGTTGGCCGCGATTGTAATGTAAGCTTCTTTGTGGGTGATGTCACCCATGCTTCTCCATCCATTCGCGCATAGCGTAATGTCGTGCTGCCACCTGCCAGCCACAGTAAATGCCAACCCCAATCACCGCCGCGTGCTATTGCCAAATACTTGTAATGACACTCCGCGCTATTATCACCCCCAAAAGTCACACGCTTAATATCAGAAACTTCGCCGGCAAGAGATTTTGCAATTGCTAAATCCTGCGATCCATCAGGGAACTTATGCTGGAAAAAATACACGGGGTGATGGTCAGTGTCATCAGCCGTTGCCATCGGACAAGGTAATATTGGTTTGAACGTCTGCGAACCCTCATTGATGTCTATTGGCTGAGCACCCACCCAAGCGGTGCCTGCAAAAAACAATAACAATAACTGACAGTACAATTTGAGCCACAGGGACATAACCATCACTCTTGGAATTTATAACAAACCTGTTGCATCAAATACCATTCACCCGCGAGCGCGCTGCAATCAAAACTGCGTACTTAAACCAAGCGCTGCTGACCAGTCTGCAACAAGTTGCGTGCCATGCATGTGCTGATAAATCGGCTTTTGCAAAAAACCATAAACTTGGAGATTGGGAATAACACGGTAACTGATGCCGGGGCTTAAAAATACGGCTTGATTTCCAGAGTCTTGCGGCTCCGCATTCGCACCAGTGTCTTTTGATTTATATAGTGTATTCATTTGCATCAGTAAACTCAGCTTGGGTGTGGCCGCATAATTCATACCTACATCTAATGACAGCTGACGGCCAGGCTTAAAGTTATCACGCTCATTAACCACTTGCTGCCACATGCCTTGTACAAACCAACCTGCACCATTTAAACGTCCATGGTAGTACGCGCCTAACAAGGCATCGGTACTGCCTGTGCCTGGTTGCAGACTGCGCTCAGCCAGCGTTCCAGCGCTATTTTTTTCGTGAATACCGCCAGTAGGCAATTTTAGTCCGAATCGCACCCCAGCTTCACCGTCTGGGTCCTGATGGAACGCATAGCGTGCCACGGCTTGTACATCGCCTACTTTTGTAAAATTCCAGGACTCCGCTTCCGGCTCTACGCCGCCGGCACCATTATCCATATTATGAATATGATTGTGCGAACGATCAACCAAAGGCGCACGCAACGTCACGCCCCATTGCGGCGTAATCCCCCAGTCCAGCGTACCGACAAAATTACGATTAATGGTACGTGTTTCATCATGAGTATCTACAACGCCAGCCGGGTGTGTATCATGGCTGCCCTTACGTAGCTGATCGAGATCGATAAACTCCGCGCGTAAATCCAGGCGAACACCAGGCTTATCCCACACGCCCTGCACATCCCAATTGGTGTTAATGGTACAGAAGGCACCCCC
>JBAQME010000140.1:0-5587 GCA_049302535.1 Methylotenera sp. | reverse complement strand
CTTTCATTGGCCTCAACCTGTTACAAAGCGGTTTCACCGGCTGGTGCCTGATGGAAAACATCGTACGTAAACTTGGGGTTCCTGCGGGTTGTTAACCATGTTGATGCGTCGCTCAGTTCGATTTTCGCTAGTGTTGCTGATGTTGAGTGTTAGCCATGCACAGGCTTTTGATCTGTTGGAAGCCTGGCAGGCTGCGCGCCAGCAAGACCCTTTGTTTGCTTCCGCAAGAGCAGCGGCAGAAGCGGGACGTACAAAAAACCTGCAGGCCAGTGCGTTAAAAAGCCCGCAACTGACATTGAATGCCGGTGCGGCGGGTGTGAGCAACGATAATAAAATTACTGACGCACGTTTTTCCAACGCCCAGTTTATTGGTTCCAGTACCAGCAATAAAGGTACGACGGATTTCCGTACCAAAACTGATGGCGGCCTCGATCTGAATCTGAACCTGCGCGCAGAATATCCATTATATGATGCTACGCGCTCCGGATCGGTTAAACAGCTGAATAAACAGGCTGAACTCGCTGAGATGCAGTTAGCTGCGGAAGCTCAGCAGTTGATGCTGCGCGTAGCGCAGGCCTATTTTGATACTTTGCTTGCTGCTGACGTACAGGCGGCGCTTAAAGCAGAGCAAACGGCAGTGGCGGAAGCGTTAGCAAGTGCAAAAGTGCGTTTTGCCGAAGGCGATGTTGCCATCATTGATACCCATGAAACACAGGCGCGTTATGACATACTCGCCTCACAAGTACTGGAGGCTGAAAGTAATTTGCAGCTTGCGCGCGAAGCATTGGGCGATATTTCGGGTAACCGGGATGCCGCACTGGCACCGCTGCCTAATAAAGTGGATTTTCAGCGTTATGTCAGCGGCGACATGCAAAGCTGGCTGACGCGTGCACAAAGTAACCATCCGCAAGTGCATATGCAGCAGCTGGAGCAGGAAATCGCCCAGGCTGAAACCGGAAAGTTCCAGTCCAGACATTCGCCGGTGCTTAATCTGGTCGCTCAGGCTGGTGGTGAGCGCTTGCAAGGCTTGGGCAGCGGTGATGCTGACCTCACCAATCGCCAATTGAGTTTGGGCGTGCAGATGACCATCCCGCTTTACAGTGGCGGTATGCAGGATGCACGTTACCAGGAAGCGCTAGCACTGGAAGATAAGGCACATAGTCAAACTGATGTTGCGCGACAACGAGTGGTTCGCGATGCCAGGTCAGCGTGGATGGCTGTGACCGTAGGACAGGGTCAGGTCAAGGCGCTGGAGCAGGCAGTGCATTCGGCAGAAATCAAGCTGGATTCCACCCGGTTGGGTCGCGATGTAGGCGACCGTACGAACCTGGATGTGCTGAATTCCAAACAGGAGTTGCATAACACGCGTCTTGCGCTTTCCCGTGGCCGTTATCAGGTATTGCAGGCATTGCTTAATCTTTCGGCAGCAGCAGGTGAGCTTGACGAAGCGCGTTTACAGGAAATTAACCAAATCTTTAGTCAGTAGTTTTCATGAAGTGGTAGCAAGCGGTTACTTTAAATTAGCCTGATTTAAAGTATATCCAGTACAACAGAGGAGAATTTAAATGGCACATATCGTAATAATGGGCGCAGGTATTGGTGGTATGCCAACTGCTTATGAGCTTAAAGCAAAGCTTGGCAATCAACACCAGATTACTGTCGTCAATGCGGTTGATTACTTTCAGTTTGTGCCTTCCAACCCATGGCTGGCCGTTGGCTGGAGCAAGCGCGAGAAAATCACTTTCCCGATACGTCCCTACCTGGAGAAAAAGGGCATTAATTTTATCGCCCAGCCTGTCAGCAAGATTGATGCCGAGCAGAATAAGCTGCAACTGGCGAATGGTGACTCATTAAGTTACGACTATCTGGTGATTACCACCGGGCCAAAACTGTCTTTTGATGAAGTTGCAGGTTCCGGTCCTAACGGTGGTCATACGCATTCAATCTGTACCGTAGATCACGCAGAGGAGTCTTGGGCCGCTTATCAGGAGTTTATTAAAGATCCAGGACCGGTAATTATTGGTGCCATGCCGGGAGCAAGCTGCTTTGGTCCGGCCTATGAATACACCTTTATTGTGAATAAGGATTTGCGTAAGCGGAAAATTCGCAACAAAGTGCCTATCACTTATGTGACAAGCGAGCCTTATATCGGGCATCTGGGTTTAGGCGGCGTGGGCGATTCCAAAGGTATGCTGGAATCCGAATGCCGTAGCAATGATGTTAAATGGATTACCAATGCCAAAGTGACAAAAGTCGAAGCGGGCAAAATGTTTGTGACCGAGCATGACCTCAACGGCAATGTAGTGAAAGAGCATGAACTGCCCTTTAAATACTCGATGATGCTGCCGGCATTCAAGGGCGTAGACCCGGTTGCTGCAGTAGAAGGCTTGTGTAACCCAAGAGGTTTTGTGCTGATAGATGAATATCAGCGCAGTAAAAAATACCGTAATATTTTTGCCGCCGGCGTTTGTGTTGCGATTCCGCCGGTAGAGGTCACACCAATTCCTACCGGTGCGCCTAAAACAGGTTACATGATTGAATCCATGGTGACCGCCATCGTACACAACATCACTGCAGACCTGACTGGCGAAGCGGCCGATGCGAAGGCAACCTGGAATGCGATTTGCCTGGCGGACATGGGCGACACCGGAGCGGTTTTTGTTGCCTTGCCGCAAATTCCGCCACGTAACTGGAACTGGATGAAGAAAGGCAAGTGGGTGCATTATGCAAAAATCGCCTTTGAAAAATATTTTATGTACAAGATGAAAAAAGGCACCTCTGAGCCTATTTATGAAAAATATGTGCTTAAGGCCATGGGGATAGAAAAGCTGGATTAGCGATGTCTTAAATAAATGGGCGCTTTTATAAATGCAGAGTTTGGGATGCAGTACAAGGCGCACGGAACACAGAAACCGAGATAGTATGTGGTATACAGCGAGGTTTCGAGTACCGCGCAACGCAGTAATGCACCCAAAAAATGTATTTATAGAAGTGCCCTGATGATTGATTGGGTTTAAGTGGGTTAAAATACCCCCACTTTAAGCCTATCTGTGACCACTTGAATGACCATGAAGCAAAATAACAATGACGCGGCTGAATCAGCCGTGAACATTGAGAATCACACCCCGATGATGCGCCAGTATTTAGGGCTTAAAGCACAGCATCCGGACATGTTGCTGTTTTATCGCATGGGGGACTTTTATGAACTGTTCTTTGAAGATGCTGAAAAAGCATCCAGACTGCTTGGTATCACCTTAACACAGCGTGGTAGCAGCAATGGTCAGCCCATCAAAATGGCGGGCGTGCCATATCATGCGGCAGAACAATACCTGGCAAAACTTGCCAAGTTAGGTGAAGCGGTTGCCATTTGTGAGCAGGTGGGCGACCCAGCAACGAGCAAAGGTCCTGTGGCGCGAGAAGTCTCGCGTATTTTAACGCCCGGTACTCTAACCGATACAGCGCTGCTGGATGAATCGCGCGATAATCAGCTATTAAGTATTTTCCAGGCCGATGGCGTCATCGGCCTGGCGCGTTTGAATTTAGCCTCCGGCAGTTTTGTTTTGAGTGAAATTGCTATTGGCTTGTTGGCGCAGGAAATAGAACGCATTGCGCCGAGTGAAATGTTGTTCGCTGATGATTTTCAGCATGCCGCAATCGGCTCAAGCAAGGTTGCGAAAAAACGCCTGAGTCCATGGCAGTTCGATTTTGATAGCGCATTCAATACCCTTACCAGGCAATTCAATACCTATGATCTCAACGGCTTTGGCTGCGCGGATTTAAAGCCTGCCATCTGTGCCGCCGGTGCATTGCTGGATTATGTGAAACACACCCAGCGCACGACGCTGCCGCATATCAATGCGATCAGTGTGGAGACTACTAGCGCGTATATCCAGCTGGATGCCGCCACGCGCCGTAATCTGGAAATTGACGTTACCTTGCGCGGTGAAGCTTCCCCCACACTATATTCACTGCTGAATACTACGCAGACTGCTATGGGTGCACGGTTGCTGCGGCAATGGCTGCACCATCCGTTGCAAGACCGGAATTTAAGCATGAAGCGGCATGATGCAATTGCCGACCTGATACAAAGCAATCAGTTTTCCACTTTAAGGCAGGCGCTGAGATCCATTGGCGATATTGAGCGTATTACGGCGCGTATTGCCCTGAAAACTGCACGGCCGCGCGATCTGTCCGGATTGGTATCAAGTCTGCAGCAGTTACCGCTATTGCAAACCTTGCTGCAAACCCAGTCAGCAAGTCTGTTGCAAACTTTAAGTGAAAATTTGCTTGCTCCCGGTGCTGCAGTCGCATTGCTTTCAGCGGCAATTAAAACCGAGCCAAGCGTAGTGTTGCGTGAAGGCGGCGTGATTGCCGATGGCTATGATGCCGAGCTGGATGAGTTGCGTGCTATTCAAACCAATCATGGTGACTTTCTGTTGCAATTCGAAGCCGCCGAGAAAGCCCGCACCGGCATTTCAAATCTCAAAGTAGAGTACAACAGCGTGCATGGCTTTTATATTGAAATGAGCCGTGCGCAGGCTGAAAGTGCACCTGCTGAATACAGGCGGCGCCAGACCCTGAAAAATGTCGAGCGCTTTATTACGCCGGAACTCAAAGCATTTGAAGACAAGGTGCTGAGTGCCAACGACCGCGCATTGGCACGCGAAAAAATGCTTTACGAGCAGGTGCTGGCAGAACTCGGCCAATATATTGGTGCGCTGCAAACTAATGCCGGGGCGGTGGCATCTCTGGATGTGCTTTGTTGTTTTGCTGAGCGGGCGGTTAGCCTGAACTACGTGGCGCCGCAGTTTACGACTGAAGCCGGAATAGAAATCATCGATGGCCGCCACCCCGTGGTAGAGCAGATTTCGATACAGACATCCGGCCAGCCTTTTATTGCCAATGATGTTGTATTGAATCCATATCGTCAACTGCTGCTGATTACCGGGCCTAATATGGGCGGTAAATCCACCTTCATGCGGCAAACCGCCCTGATTGTTTTGTTGGCGCATTGCGGCTGTTATGTGCCGGCAACATCTGCGAAAATAGGTGAAATTGACCGCATCATGACGCGTATCGGTGCATCTGATGATTTGGCTGGCGGCCGTTCGACCTTTATGGTGGAGATGACGGAAACTGCTAATATCCTGCACAACGCCACGGATAAAACGTTGGTGCTGCTGGATGAAATCGGGCGCGGCACTTCCACGTTCGATGGTTTAAGTCTGGCTTGGGCTGTGGCCAAGCAGCTATTGGAAAAGAACAGGGCATATACCTTATTCGCTACGCATTATTTCGAGCTGACACGCATTGTAGATGAGTTCAAATACGCTGCGAATGTGCATCTGGATGCGGTAGAGCACGGTCACAACATCGTGTTCATGCATAAGGTGGAAGAAGGTGCCGCAAACCAGAGTTATGGTTTGCAGGTTGCACAATTGGCTGGGATTCCCAGAAGTGTAGTGGCAGCTGCGAAACGAAAACTTGCCCAGCTGGAAAGCAACCAGGTTGCAACTAACTCAGAACAGCCTGATATGTTTCTGGTTGATAGCATGCCAAAAGAAGTGGAGTTGCATCCGGTGGTTTC
>JBAQME010000139.1:0-6149 GCA_049302535.1 Methylotenera sp. | reverse complement strand
CAAACGCAGATTGCGGCCGGTGCTGATGACAGCGAGTATCGCTGCGTTCGGCCTGATCCCATTGCTATTCGCGACTGGCCCGGGGTCTGAAATCCAGCGGCCATTGGCGATCGTGGTCATCGGCGGCCTGGTGAGTTCAACCGCGCTTACCTTGGTTCTGCTGCCCATCTTTTATCGCAGATTTTTTAAGTAGGAATGGAAAATGACACAAGATAATGCAGCACAAGGTCTTTTAATACTCATTGTCTCGCCGAACTTGGAAGAAATATTGGTAGATTTGCTGTTGCAGCAAGATGCAATTTCCGGGTATACCACTAGCAGTGTAAGCGGGCATGGTACTGGCCAAGGAGAGCTGAAGATGAGCCTGGTTGAGCAGGTAACCGGGCGACAGAAGCGTGTGCAGTTTATGCTGCATGCAGCATTGCCGGTTTTGCATAAGCTGATAGCGGATTTAAAAGATAAATTCCAGAATGCGGATATACATTACGTTTTACAGCCGATTCTGGAAACCGGCACTATTTAAATCAGGCGCTGTCCGAAAATAGATTGGTAAGTAAGTAAAAAAACCTTCATGCCCCACTAGCAATGGGGCTTTGATACAGATTAACTTGGTTTCCAAAAAACAAGTAGCAAGCCAATCCATATTGCGTTAAACATGGGAAATGCGGAAAGTGACATGGGCACTACGCCTGTCGCTGTATAAAACACACCCACTGAAAGGTCGATCAACTGAATGAATGCCATCAGGCGTATCCATAGAATATGTTTTTCCGGTTGGGCACTAATAATCCATAGCCCTATGCCATAAGCCAAAAAGCGCGAGGAAAGCATGCCTAATGGATAGAGCAAATCAGGTGCAGGAATGCTGTGCCCCATTTTCAACAATAACGTATTGGGTACGAGCAAGTACGCCATTCCCAAAATGATTTGAATACTGCCAACGACTTTCAATACAATGCGAAACATGCATATTCTCCTTAAGTAAATTGATTGGAAGCACAATATAAATGCTAAACTACACATTGTGAAGTAGTTACCTAAAGGGAAGTTATGAAGGAAAATTCTCTTGTTGCGGGTCAAACCCTAATGACGCTGGGAAATTGCGACGGCGCATGCCCAGTACAAAAAACTGCAAAAATTTTGGATGGTAAATGGACGACTTTGATCGTGCGCGATTTAATTGGTGGCAAAAAACGCTATTCCGAGTTGCAACGCAGTCTGTCAGGAATCAGTCCGCGATTATTGGCAGCACGACTTCGCTTGTTAGAGCAGAATGGAATGTTGACCCGCACTGTTTATCCAACTGTTCCGCCAACTACTGAATATGAGCTGACAGGACTAGGATATGGATTTAGAGATGTTATCGAAGCAATGGCAAAGTTTGGTAGCATGATTTCAAGCGTGGAAACTTGAAATGCTATAACCCCGTTTGCTGAAATTTGTTAAGTGAAAGCTTATTTCCTCGTTGCTTGCGGTAATCAGTATTATTATTTGATTCATTATCAAACAGGATTGGATTTCATTATGCAAACTGAAGTTTTAAAAGTAACTGGAATGACCTGCGGTGGCTGTGTCAATAGTTTAACGCAAGCACTGAAATCGGTTGCGGGAGTCAGTGACGTAAATGTACTGCTTTCAACGGGTGAAGCATCGGTGCAATACGATGAGCATGTAACCTCGCCCGAGCAACTGAAATTGGCCGTGATAAATGTAGGTTATGGGATAGAGGCAGTCTAAATTATCCAGGAAACCTGAAGGCAGGACTGCCGCATGAAGTTGTGACAGCTTGCAAGACTGTGCTGTCACTTGGGATATTCGAGGTGCAATTATCGCGAACCGCTGCTTTTTAGATCCGGTCTCAGGTACAAAAATACCACGCATGCGGAAAAGGCAAGTAATGCGGCGAAAAGAAAGGCACTGGCCGGGTGTAGCAGCCATAATGCTCCCGCAATCAGCGATGCCGGTAGGTAGATAACGCCAGTTACAAAATTATAAAGCCCAATCGCTGAGCCGCGCCGATCCAGTTCAAGGTCAGTAATAAATGCTTTGCTTTGCGCTTCGTCAATAGCATAAAAGACGCCAAAGATAACGAACAGGGCAACTACTTCCAATCGCGAACTGGCGAAGGCGAAGCCAAGGCACATCAGCAGGTAAATCAGGTAGCCCAGCATTATCATGCGCGCCCGGCCCAGGCTGTCACCAAGTTTGCCGATCAGCGGCGCGGCAATGACGAAGGCGATATTGAACAGCGCATAAAGCAGCACGATATCCTTGACTGCGAAGCCGACGCTGTGGGCACGCAGCAACAGAAAACTGAAACTGAAGTAGGCCAGGGAAAATATGGCGGCGGTGATGAGATAACGCTTGAATTCCGGGCTGATAGATTGCCATGTTTGAACCATGTTCTCGCGCGGGAGCTGGACTCCTGGCTTATCCTGGATACGGCCAAGCACAATTACGCCAAGAATGGCCGGCACGAGTGCGACCACAAAAAGAATTCGGTAGGTCGATGTCGCGTCACCCAGCCAGGAAAGCAAGCCGTACGCCACCAGCGGGCCGAGCACGGCGCCGGATTTGTCCAGTGCCTTGTGCACGCCGAACGCGTAGCCTCTTGTATCTTTGTCGGCTATGGAAGAAAGCCAGGCGTCGCGTGGCGGGCCGCGGAAACTTTTGCCCAGGCGTTCGACGACACGAAAGATGCCGAGGCCCACGACCGAGCTGGAGAATAGCAAAATGATCTTGGCCAGCGTGGAGAAACCATATCCGGCAAGCGCGAAAGCTTTGCGTTTTCCGGTTCGGTCAGACAACCAGCCGGCAAGGTAATTCAACGAGGAAGCAGACAAGTCGGCAAGCCCCTCAACTAGTCCCAGCAAGGCAGCGGACGCTCCGGCGATAGTTGTGAAGAAAACCGCGAATACCGAAAAAATCATTTCGGAACTCAGGTCGGTCAAAAAGCTTACGAGTCCAAGTTTCAGGATATCCGGATGAATGCCCAGCCATTTTTTTGAAGCGTTAGTAGGTAATCCAGAGTCTTGCATAAGTGCCCTGTTATTAAATTTTCTGGTGTAGGTTCAATATTGGCTAATTGCTCTGTCTAATACTATATCCGTACATCACTGGATCAGTTGCCAGTAATTGTCTCGCCCCGCTCAGGAACGTTTATGTTCCTGCACCGCCATCTTGGCCTTATACATAGCCGCGTCAGCGGATTTGAGCAAATCGCTGACGCTTTGCTGGTTACCATAGAATATGCTCACACCTATGCTGGCAGTGGTGCGGTACTCATATTCCTGAAGGTTATACGGGCGTTCCAGCGCAGTACGAACTTTCTCAGCAACCAGTTCTGCGGCATTATCGGCATCATCACGTGTGCTACCTAACTCGCTCAGAATGATGACGAATTCATCACCGCCAAATCGTGCTACGGTATCGACATCACGTATACAGCTTTGTAGCCGCCCGGCAACCTCGATTAACAGCATGTCGCCGGCAGCATGCCCTTTCGTATCGTTGAGTGCTTTGAAGTTATTCATATCCAAAAAGATGAGCGCACCATACTGGTCACTGCGTTCGCTGACAGCTAAAGCCTGGCCTAGGCGATCCATCAGCAGCAGACGGTTGGGTATTCCCGTCAAGGCATCGTGATTGGCGAGTTTCCACATATGCTTCTGATTTTCAATGTGCAGGAATCTGCTGCGCTGTAGACCCTGCAAGTAGCCCACAAGCATCAGGCAGGATGTAAAACTTAAACCTACCATCAGTGCCAGCAGCCCCAGGCTCAGGTCAGACCAGCCTGTTTGCCGTGTCGTTATGAAGGTAAATGGTTCACCATTTGTTGCCAGTTGCTTCTGGTAAATAAAGGTGGGAAAAAGGGTGATTTCAAGTGAGCTTCTAGCTTTGCCTGATCTTGCAAATAACTGACCTTTGGGGTCGTCCGATTTGAAATCTTTGTGGTGAACGACTACTGTCTGCCCGTCAAAAATCGGGAACTTGGAAGAATCAACTAATTTGGCTGTATCAATTACCATGTCGACTACTAATTCTTCCTGTGATGGAATCGGGCAAAAAACGACATAAGCCAGATTGCCTTCCACTAACCTGAACGGATGAGTAGCAACAGGTGCACGAAGCTGGAATGATTTCATCATAGCTTGCTTGAGAAGCGGTATGCTTTCCATGTCCAGTCCCAGAATCTCTTGAGAGCTGGAAGGCAAAGGTTCCATGAACACAATCGGGTAGTAAAAGGGTTTGTCTTTTACATTCTGCCATTTTCGGTCGGAATCATAAGAAAACGATTTGACAGTGAAATTAGGGATACCATTACGCCTCTTGTTGACGATAAATGCTTCAAGCTGACTTTTTGATACCCTCTGTGCAATTTCAAGTGCAAAGATTTGATTATTGGTCTCAATGACGCTTCTGACGTAGCGTGAGACTTTTTCCGGTTCCGTGTTGCCAATAGCGCTAAACAGGGCAGAAAATCCTTTCAGAATGGATTCACTGCTGATCATTTCCTTGTCGAGGTGATCCGAATAGGCTCCGCCATATTGGGCCAAATCCTCCTTTACATCGCGAAGATTTAGTGCCACTAAAGTTGCAACCGCACTGAAGCACAGTGAAAGCCATACACCAAGAACAATGACGTAAGTCCATTTGGAAATAGCTTTCTCGGGTGGTGGCGAGTTTTGCATGGATTGTGATGAATAGATATTTTTATATACTATGGTGTGAGTATAGGACTATTGAATGGGTAGTGTAAGAAATTTTTTGTAAATGGCCAGATGATAGAAGGTTGCAGCGGTTTGTCTGGTGCCAGTTGCGTCCAGAGGCCGAAATTGGACGATCTTCGGCCATAAGTATATCTTTGCCGCTATTCTGGTATCATTAAGGCAGCAAAACCCCAGATAATAGGATATTTGTTTGGTGCTTAATCTTGCTTTTGGATTGTTATTACTTTAAGGATCCCTTAACGTATGAGCGACTACGCAACCTTAGTTAAAACACTACATCAACTTGCTGATCGGTCTGAAGAAAAGCCATTAACACATGGGACAGTTTTAGGTTCTTTTTCGCTGCGAGCATCAAATTTTGTTGGCGGAAGGCGCTGAAAGTTAAATGGCCATATCCTATCGTCATGCTGCAGGCTTAGTCGGTTTATGGTTGTTCCTGATAGTGGCTTCCTTGTCCAGCCGCTATTACATTCCCATTGATGAGACGCGCTACGTCACGGTTGCCTGGAACATGTGGCTACGCGGTGATTTTCTGGTGCCATTCCTGAATGATGAGGCGTATAGCCATAAACCGCCGCTGTTATTCTGGATGATGCAGCTGGGCTGGGTCATTTTCGGCGTTAACGACTGGTGGCCGCGTCTAGTACCTTCGTTCTTTGCGCTGGGCGGGGTATTCCTTGCCCAGCGCTTGGCAAGCCTGCTGTGGCCGTCGCGTGACTCCGTGGCACGTATGGCATCGGTTATTCTGTTTAGCAGCCTGCTGTGGATGGCGTTTGCGACGGCGACCATGTTTGACATGCTAATCGCATTTTTTACCCTGTTGGGCATGTTGGGTGTGCTCACCGCATGGCGTGGTGCCGCATGGAAGGGCTGGGGACTGGTCGGACTGTCCATCGGCCTTGGACTGCTCGCCAAGGGGCCGACTATCCTGCTGCAAATTCTACCTGTCGCCATACTTGCCCCGTGGTGGGCCAGGGGTACCGGCATCGTCTGGCGTCGCTGGTATATCGGCATGCTGGGTGCCATCTTGCTGGGTGCCGCGATTGCTTTGGCCTGGGCGATTCCGGCTGGCATTCGCGGTGGCGAGGTTTATCAACATGCAATTTTCTGGGGGCAGACTGCAGACCGCATGGTCAAGTCATTCGCCCATCAGCGGCCGTTCTGGTGGTATTTCCCGTTGATGCCCGTGATACTGTTTCCCTGGCTGTTATGGGGTGGCGTCTGGCGTGGACTGATCAAACTGCGCGGCAGCCTGGACGACACTGGCGTACGATTCTGTCTGGCTTGGGGATTGCCGGTGTTTTTGGCCTTCAGTTTCATCAGCGGCAAGCAGGTGCACTATCTGCTGCCGATTTTCCCGGCATTTGCATTGCTGGCGGCGCGAGGCCTGGATGCGCTGGAGACTCCGCCCGGCCGGGC
>JBAQME010000138.1:0-6747 GCA_049302535.1 Methylotenera sp. | reverse complement strand
TCTGCATCCTGATGCTGGTCAGCGTGTAAAATGTTGGCGTTATGCTGGAGTAAAAAATCAGCAATCGCCGCCACAATGCCTCTTGCATCTGGGCAGGTAATCAGTAGGGTTGCAGTGTTTTTCATAGCAATACTTTAAACAAATTGTTAAAACTTATGCGATTATACCCGATGCGCCTGATACCTGAAGAATCAGTTAAATTGCGTGGGTGCCTAATAAATTTGAGATACCGATTTAAATGAACAAAAATACAAATGTTGTACTCGCTAATCCACGCGGCTTTTGCGCAGGGGTGGATCGCGCGATTATTATTGTGGAACAGGCTTTAGAGAAGTTTGGCGCCCCTATTTATGTACGTCATGAAGTAGTACACAATAAATTTGTCGTGGATGCACTACGTGCTAAAGGCGCGATTTTCGTGGAAGAACTGGACGAGATTCCAACCGGCAGCACCGTCATTTTCAGCGCTCATGGCGTTTCAAAGGCAGTGCGCGCTGAAGCCGACGCGCGAGGCTTGACTGCCTATGACGCTACCTGCCCATTGGTAACTAAAGTGCATATTGAGGTGGAAAAAATGCGCAAGGCAGGCATGGAAATCATCATGATTGGTCACAAAGGTCATCCTGAAGTTGAGGGCACCATGGGTCAAGCTGAAGGTGGACAGGCAAATATTGGCATGTATCTGGTGGAAACACCCGAAGACGTAGCAGATTTACAGGTTAAATATCCCGATAAGCTTGCCTATGTCACACAAACCACTTTATCGATTGATGACGCTGCACGTGTAATTGAAGCTTTACGTTTGCGCTTCCCCGGCATTCAGGCACCTAAGAGTGACGATATTTGTTATGCCACCCAAAACCGTCAGGATGCCATCAAAATAATGGCTCAAGATTGTGATTTGGTGATTATCGTCGGATCACCGAACAGTTCCAACTCCAACCGACTGCGTGAAGTAGCCCAGAACCAGGGTGTTGAATCTTATATGGTGGATAACGCCAGCCATCTCAAACCTGAATGGCTAATCAACAAACGGAAAATCGGTGTTTCCGCCGGGGCATCTGCGCCTGAAATTTTGGTGCAGGAAGTCATCAAAAAATTACAGCAGCTTGGCGCTAGCGAGGTGCAGGAATTGCAAGGTGTTGTAGAGCATGTGGTATTTCAGCTGCCGAAAAACCTGACCTCCGCACCAACTAAACAATCCGCTTCCTAAAGTCTATAATGGTGCATAAAGCCGGTGTAGCTCAGTTGGTAGAGCGGTTCATTCGTAATGAAAAGGTCGGGGGTTCGATTCCCTTCTCCGGCACCATTTACAGCTCTCATGAAAAACTATAAGACTCCCATTTCTGCCCTGGTGTTAATCCATACACCTGACCTGCAGGTGCTGATTATGGAACGTGCTGATAAGGCAGGGTTCTGGCAATCAGTGACCGGCAGCATCGAGGGCGACGAAACGCCGCTTCAGGCTGCCATTCGTGAGGTTTGGGAAGAAACTGGCCTGGATGCACTGCAATATGACTTGCAGGACTGGCAGGCCTCAAATGTATATGAGATCTACCCGCATTGGCGTCACCGCTATGCGCCGGGAGTAACGGAAAACCGGGAACATTTGTTTAGTTTGACTTTACCTGGTCCGCTACCAGTCAAGCTGGCACCAGAAGAGCATGTGCGTTATGAATGGGTTAATTGGCGCGAAGCTGCAAAGCGGGTTTTTTCCTGGACAAATGTTGATGCCTTGAAAAGATTAGGTGAACAACATCAATTAACGTTATAAAATAAGCATCTTCAGCACTTTAAATTCCAATCACACTTTAAGTTCCAATCAATAGAACCTGATAAATATATGCAAATTTCGCCGATTAAATTTGAAAAGTTTCAAGCTGCGGACGATGCCGACTGCCAGCGTCGCATCATTGCTGCCAAAGAAAAATTGGGTAAACGCCTGGTTATTCTGGGTCACCATTACCAGCATGAAAGCGTGTACCGCCATGCCGACTACACCGGGGACTCACTCAAACTGTCGCGCTACGTAGAAAATCTGGAAGCTGAGTATATTGTATTCCTGGGTGTGCATTTCATGGCAGAAGTGGCCGACATCCTGAGCCGTCCGGACCAGGTCGTCATACTTCCCGACCTTGCCGCCGGTTGCTCTATGGCAGACATGGCAAATCTTGCCAAAGTTGAACGCAGCTACCGCGAACTCAACAAAGTACTCAATTTTGACGAGCAAATCACACCTGTCACCTACATTAATTCCGCGGCCGACCTGAAAGCATTTTGCGGTGAGCATGGCGGCATTGTCTGCACCAGTACCAATGCCCCTAAAATTCTCGAATGGGGATTTGCACAACGTGAAAAAATATTATTCTTCCCCGACCAGAATCTGGGGCGCTGGAGCGGTTATAAAATGGGCATCCCGCTGGAGCAAATGCCGGTATGGGATCCAGACCAGCCACTAGGCGGTTTAACCGTTGAAGAAATCAAAAATGCCAGGATCCTGCTTTGGAAAGGGCACTGTGCAGTACATCAAATGTTCCGTCTGCAAAACATCACCAAATTCCGCGAAGAGCACCCTGATGGCTTTGTGATTTCCCATCCTGAAGCACCGTTTGAAGTATGCCTGCATTCAGACTATGTCGGCTCGACCGAATATATTTTAAAAACCGTGAGTGAAGCACCGCCCAATACCAAATGGCTGGTTGGCACCGAACTCAACCTGGTCACCCGCCTAGCTGAACAAATGAAACCGCAAGGCAAGTTAGTGCAATTCATGAGCCACGTCGTGTGTGAGTGTTCAACCATGGCGCGCATCGACCCCCAACACCTGGCATGGGTGCTGGAGAACTTGGTAGAAGGTAAAGTGGTTAACCAAATCAAGGTGCCAGCGCATGAAGCCAAGCTCGCAAAACTCACGTTAGACAGAATGCTGGCGGCTTCTTAACATTCGACAAATACCAGTTTCCTCTGATTTGAAGCTTTCTGAAAGACGCTAAATGACTTGTGCACTATGCGAACCAACGCCCCATGAGGTTTTATGGCAAGATGATTTCTGCCGCGTAGTATTACTGAACGATGCAGATTACCCGGCGTATTGCCGCGTTGAACTGCTTGCTCACGTTAAGGAAATGAGCGATTTGCCGCCAAGTCAGCGTGCACGTATGATGAAGACTGTATTTGCCGTGGAAGTGGCACTCAGGGAAATTTTCAATCCGGATAAAATCAATCTGGCCAGTCTGGGTAACAAAACCCCGCATGTGCACTGGCATGTGATTCCGCGTTTTGAAAATGACAGGCACTTTCCGAATTCACACTGGGGTGAAGCATTGCGTGACGGCAGCCCAACCCCGCTTGAAGAAAAAACCAAAAAGGCGCTCGCCGACAAAATCAGTGCACTTATCCAATGCGCACTAGATGCCGGCTAGATCAACCTGCCAACTAAACTGCCAGCCTCTCAACAACTTTGCCGTTGATTAAATGGCTTTCGATGATTTCGTCAATGTCATCATTGTCAATGAAGGTGTACCAGATTGCCTGTGGGTAAACGACTAATAGCGGCCCTTCGCCGCAACGGTCAAAACAGCCCGCGCGGTTAACGCGCACCTTGCCTTTACCATTCAAATTAAGCTTCTTCACCCGCGCCTTCATATGATCAAACGTGGCCTCTGCACCTTTATCCATACAGCAGGCGGAGCCATCTTCGCGCTGGTTGAGGCAGAAAAATACGTGGTGCTGGTAATAGTCAGTCATAGGTTTTTCACACTGTTTTTTATATTTTCAGAAAACTACTCTAAAGCCACGTCTGAGTCATTAAGATTTTTAATTTCTGCTAGGCATTTGAGCGCAGACAGTACGAATAGTACGGCAAGCGAAAATAACAACGCAGAAATTAAAAAGATAATGACTATTCTGTTTATTCTGTGGCCAGGCTATCTTCTTTGGTAAACGTCCACGTCCTGGTAATACTCAAAATATCAATCTCTTTACGCACATCATCTGGGAACTGTGCATATGGCGCACCTAATTCCACGATATGTTTTGCCGCAGCATCCAATACTTTATGACCGGAACTGCGATTGATTTCTATCGACTCTATACTGCCATCAGACTTGATTGATACCGTCATTTGCAATTGGCCGTATAGCTTCAAGTCTTTAGCAGCTTCAGGGTAATTCAGATTACCCACTTTTTCTACTTTTTGCCGCCACGCCTCAACGTACAACGCATAACGATATTCTTTGGTACGCCCACCTACAAATTTACGTTTAGGGCGTTTTTGGTACTCATCCTGCTGCTTGGAGATCAAAGCTTCCAGCCGATCCATTTCCAGCGCAGTAGCAGTGATGTCGTTTAAATTCAGTTTTTTATCGGGTGTTGCCTGGGTTCCAGTCTCAACTTCTTTAGCTGCTGCTTTTTGCACCGGCTGCGATTCCAACAATTTGGTCGCTTTAATTTGCGTCATTAATTCTTGTGCTTGCTTTTCCAACTCGGCAACCCGTTTTTGCTCCTGCAATTCTTTACTGGTTTGCTTGACCGCTTGCGCGCCATATTTGGTATTAGCCTCTGGCTTAAGGGTGATTTCTGCTTTTTGTTGCTTTAGTGCAGGCAGCGTGGTCTTCATTTTACGATCTTGCTCGGTATTACCGCCTCGATCTAAATTGGCTTGTGCATACACCTCTGTGTTATCAGGTTTAGACTGCGTTTTGGCATTGACCAAGACCACTTCCAGTACAGGCAGGTTATCTCTGAATTTTTTAAGCTCCGGCTCAAAATGAATACTCAAAACTACAGCATGCACCAAAACCGAGATCCAAAGCGCAATGCTCATGACACTCATTGATTTAAGTTTTAATATGAGAGAAGCCATTGCATTTAACTCGGTTTTTATATGTTGTTTAGCCAAATATTGATGCTTTTCTATGCTTTTAATTTTAATGCATCCAGCAGCTTTTGATGGATACCGCCAAAACCACCGTTACTCATGACAAGTACATGGTCACCCGTCCGAGCCGATTGTGCAATCGCAGTTACTAATTGATGCAAATCATCATGCACTTGCGTTTTCGCACTAATAGGCAACAAGGCTTCCCTGGCATCCCAGCCTAAGTTTGCTTGATAACAGAATACCAAATCCGCGTCTTTTAAGCTTGCCGGCAATGCGTTTTTCATTACCCCCAGCTTCATGGTGTTTGAACGAGGCTCCAGCACGGCCAGAATTCGAGCTGTACCGACTTTCGCACGCAGACCTGCCACCGTGGTTTCAATTGCGGTAGGATGGTGCGCAAAATCGTCGTACACGCTGATGTGGTGAACCGTACCGCGCAGCTCCATACGGCGTTTCACATTTTTAAATTCAGTTAATGCCGCAATACTGACATCAACCGTCACGCCCGCATGACGTGCCGCAGCAATGCTGGCCAGCGCATTCATACGGTTGTGTTCACCCAGCAAATCCCACGCCACGCGACCTTGTGATTTACCTTTATAAATCACATCAAAACTGCCATCACCTTGTGTATTTGCAATCTGCCAGTCGTCACTTGATTTTGATTCAAAAGCACCGAATTTTTCTACCGGCGTCCAGCAGCCCTTATCGATCACGCGTTGCAGACTTGCCTCTTTGCCATTAACCACCACCAGGCCTTGCTGCGGTACCATGCGCACCAAGTGATGAAACTGCTTTTCAATCGCGCTCAAATCTTCAAAAATATCGGCGTGGTCAAACTCCAGATTATTGAGCACCGCCGTACGTGGACGGTAATGCACAAACTTGGAGCGTTTGTCGAAAAAGGCGGTGTCGTACTCGTCAGCTTCAATGACAAAAAAAGGCGAAGTGCTTTTCGCATCCTGTGCCGGCGTTTGCGGCAAGCGCGCTGATACGCCAAAGTTCTCCGGCACGCCGCCTATCAGGAATCCTGGCGCCAAACCGGCATATTCCAGTATCCAGGCCAGCATGGAACTGGTGGTGGTTTTGCCATGCGTACCTGCCACTGCCAGTACCCATTTGCCTTGCAATACATTCTCCGCCAGCCATTGCGGGCCGGAAATGTAGGGCAACCCTTGGTTCAATATCTCCTCCATCAGAGGGTTACCGCGTGAAACCACATTACCTATCACGTAAATATCAGGGTTAAGTTTTGTTTGCTCGGGTGAAAAACCCTCGATTAACTCGATACCTTGCGCTTCCAGCTGTGTGCTCATTGGCGGATAGACATTGGCATCACAGCCGGTGACTTTGTGACCAGACTGCTTTGCCAATACAGCGATACCGCCCATGAACGTGCCGCAGATACCTAAAATGTGGATATGCATAAATTTTATTTAATTGTTATTAATCAAAGTGTTCGATTAGCTCAAGTTTGGTGCAAGCCAACGCTCTAAATATTCTTTAGGCAGGTTTCTGCGTTTTGCCATGTCCAGCAGCTGGTCTTCACCAATCTTATCCACACTGAAATACTTGGCATCTTTATGCGCAAAGTAAAAACCCGATACTGCCGCCGCCGGCTGCATTGCAAAAGATTCCGTGAGCGTCATATCAATTTCTTCACATTGCAGCAGTTTGAATACATCCAACTTAACCGTGTGATCCGGGCAGGCAGGGTAGCCAGGTGCCGGGCGGATACCTTGATATTGCTCCTTAATCAATGCCTCAACTTCAAGATGTTCATTGCTGGCGTAACTCCACAAATCGGTACGGACACGCTCGTGCATATACTCGGCGAAGGCTTCAGCAAGCCGGTCAGCCAATGA
>JBAQME010000137.1:0-1608 GCA_049302535.1 Methylotenera sp. | reverse complement strand
AGTGGACAGTTCCAGCTGAGCTTGAATTCGCCTCACGCTAATACGCATGCCAAGCAGCAGATCGATTTTAGCCAGTTGTTTGATATACCGCTTGCAAGTTTATTAAGGCAGGCTGGAGGCACGGATAAATTAATCGTGCCATTAAGGCTGAATAATGGCGCTCGCCTGTATGTGCAAGTAGAGTTGCTGCATAAAAAACATCAACCAACTACCCCGGCATCACAAGTAGCTAAAAGAGCCAGTGCGGCTAATCTGGATTTACTGAATAGCGGCGATGCAAAAATTGAACGCGCGATTCAGCAAATCAAGCAGGTGCTTTCGCGGGATATTCCAATACTCATACAAGGGGAGACCGGTGTAGGTAAAGAGCTGTTTGCCCGTGCGATTCACGAAGCCAGTACACAACATAAAGGGCCGTGGGTAGCCGTCAATTGCGCAGCGCTACCGGAAGGCCTGATCGAAGCCGAACTTTTTGGTTATGAAGAGGGTGCCTTTACCGGGGCTAGGCGTAAGGGCAGTCCGGGCAAAATAGAGCAGGCTGATGGCGGGACCTTGTTCCTGGACGAGATTGGGGACATGCCGCTGTCATTGCAGGCTAGATTGCTGCGCGTGCTGCAGGAACGCACAGTAACGCCTTTAGGCAGTGCAAAATCTATTCCGGTTAATTTTTCACTTGTTAGCGCCACTAACCAGAAGCTTAAGGAAAAAGTTGAGAGCGGTGAATTTCGTAGTGATCTTTATTACCGCATTAACGGGTTGAGCGTGGCCTTGCCTCCGCTACGCGAGCGCTCGGATTTACTTGCGCTTATCGATGTGATTTTGCAAATTGAACAAGCTGGCGAAGTCGAAATCACGCCGGAAGTCATGGCTATATTTAAAACCCATTCATGGCCGGGTAACATCCGTCAGCTCCACAATGTATTACGAACCGCATTAGCACTTGCCGATGGTGCACCAATCGGTGAGCTTCATCTTACTCAGGACTTTACTGATGAGATGAATTTGCCAGCTCAAATTAATGCTCAACCTGGCATGCTGCCAAAAGAGTCAGCTTTGGATGATTTGGCGACTAATGCCATATTGTCAGCCATGCAGACTCATTCCGGCAATGTTTCTGCGGTAGCACGACAGCTGGGTATTAGCCGTAATACGCTTTATCGCAAGCTTAAATCCATAGGACTTACATAGTCCGATTGATTGAGCAGTTTCACGTGGTGCTTATATATGCACCCTTGAGCCCAACTCAATCACGCTATTGCTTGGAATATTAAAGTAGCCAACCACGCTGCCGGCATTGCGTGACATGAGAGCGAATAAATTATCTCGCCATTTTGCCATTTGTCCCTCTTGCCCTGAGATTACGGTTTCTCTGCTGACAAAGTATGAGGTGGTGAACGGGTCTATTGTTACATTATCAATTTTGCAATCTTCCAGCGCTTTGGGAATATTGGGTGATTCCATAAAGCCGTAATGCAGCTTGATTTGCCAAAAGCCAGCGCCAATTTCTTTGATATCCATGCGTTGTTTTTTCGCTATGGTTGGCACATCCGAGAACTCCACGGTAAGTATCAGGTTAGTTTGATGTAATACCTGGTTATGCTTTAAATT
>JBAQME010000136.1:0-3531 GCA_049302535.1 Methylotenera sp. | reverse complement strand
CCTCAATCCTTTCGCCGCGCCCTAATTCCTGCTTCATCTGCGCATGAAAGTTCTGGATCCTTTTAGGTTCGCCTGCCAACAAAAGCTGGTATTTGACTCGACTGCCATATTGAATCAACTTGGTCGCGGGTAAATCTGCCGCATTCATCATCAATCGAGGGGCGAAACTAAACATATCGCCACCGCGCGAAGGCTCACGCAGCAATATTGCACCGACAACCAGGCTTTGCTCCCCCACCGCAACCTTGTCACCTACTTGCACACCCAGCATATTAGCCAAGCGCGGCTCTATCCATGCTTCACCTTTATTCGGTGAAGCTTTTACTGTTCTACCAGCTTCGAAAGCTGTGTCACCCAGTGTCAAGTCACCGCGTAATGGAAAGTTTTGTTCTACCGCCTTGATTTCAACTAATTGACCATTATCTCCAGACATCACCATGCTAGGAAACTCATAGGTCTTAACCATGGCAACCCCCAGCGATTGAGCGCGCTCACTAAAAACACCGGGTATTTCATGATCAGCTAACACAGCAAGGTCACCGCCCAGCAGCAAACCGCCCTGCTGGCTCAACGCGGATTCCACACGCTGGGTAAAAAAACCTACCGCCGTAATTGCAGCTACCGCCAACACTAAAGCAAATACCAGCACTCGCAGTGCACCTGCACGCCACAAGCTCATAGTTTGCGACCATGCCAATTTAAAATTCAATATCATCTTTGTGCCAACTCTATCAATACGCCATTTTCCAACCTGAGTTGACGCTGACAGCGATTGGCCAACTGAGTATCATGCGTAACCAGTACTAGCGTTGTACCTGCTTCAGCATTCATCTTGAATAGCAATTCAATAATCATCTGCCCCGTTGTATGATCCAGATTTCCAGTAGGCTCATCCGCAAATAGAATTGTAGGCTGTACAGCAAAAGCCCGCGCGATGGCAACGCGCTGCTGCTCACCGCCGGACAGTTGTTTCGGGTAATGTTTTGTGCGAGCACTCAAACCAACTTTAGTTAATGCTTCCAGACTTAGCTCTTTGGCATTTGCCTGGTTTTTTAACTGCAGTGGCAACATGACGTTCTCAAGTGCCGTGAGCGAAGGCAGCAATTGAAATGACTGGAATACAAAACCCATGCTTTGCGCTCGCACTGCTGCCCTCCCGTCTTCATCCAGATCACTAAATGAATTGTTTTGTATTTGAACGCTTCCTCCGGTTGGCACGTCCAACCCAGCAAGCAAGCTTAATAGAGTTGATTTGCCTGAACCAGAACTGCCGATAATTGCGACTTGTTCGCCTGTTGCAATGCTCAAATTTAAGCCTTGCAGAATGCGAATTTGGTTATCATAGTTAATAATTTCATAATACAGATCGTTCGCTTGAATGATTGGAGGCTGTTGCATCGATGTTTTTCCGCTTATTTTTGGTATTAAGATTTTTAATAGTTAGTCTGTATTTTACGAGTTTTGTTGCATGGTCAGCACCTGTGGCTGCGGCAAATTCAAAAATTTTAATTTATGGTGATAGCTTATCCGCTGCGTATGGTATTTCACAACAGCAAGGATGGGTGGCTTTACTAAAAGAAAAACTTGGCAAAGAAAAACTACGTTACGAAGTCATCAATGCCAGCATAAGCGGCGAAACTACCAGTGGCGGCCTGAGCCGTCTTGCCGCAACCCTTAAACAGACGCAGCCTGAAATTGTCATTCTGGAGCTTGGCGCTAACGATGGATTACGCGGCTTGCCCATTCAAGCGCTACGTAAGAATCTTGGCACCATGATCCAACAAAGCAAAAAATCCGGCGCAAAAGTACTGCTGCTTGGCATGCGGATACCACCTAATTACGGGGCAAAATATACAGAGGCATTTAGCCAAAGCTATCAACAGCTCAGCAAGCAACATAAAATCCCGTTGGTGCCCTTTATGCTGGAAAATGTTGCGGCTCAACCAGAGTTGATACAGCAGGATGGCTTACATCCAAATGGACGTGGCCAGGCAATTATTCTGGAAAATATCTGGCCAAAATTGCGGCCACTGGTTAAAAGATAAATAACAAGGCGATTAAGGCGCACAATACTTGCAACACTCATGGCTTCTGGCTATTGCGGTGAATCTTGCCATACGATTTCCAGGCCGGGCTCATTTTCTTGAGCCTGCAACTGGTTGGCAACCCCTATACCCGGCACGCATGCCAGCGTATCTTCCCAATAAATAAGTGGCAAATGCAAACGCTGCCAGGGCGGCATATTAATTTCCTGCAACAAATACTTAAGTGTTCGCGTAGGTCTCAAGGCATTAGGCTTGAAACGCTCACCGCCGTCACGGTTGGTAATTCTAAGTTTGGTGATACCCAACTTTAGCGCCAGGCCTGTCCCATTGACGTGATTAAATAATAACCGGCCACCATCAGGTAACATTAATTCAGACTCGCCGTTCCAGACCAAATCAAACGGTTCAGCAGTTTTATCAATGCCCAAATAAGCCCTTTGCTGATAGCGCCTGACTGACAAATGCTGCAGCTTGATGCTCAGATCAGCATCTTTCTTGGCATTGAATAATTGCTCAATGATTTCGCTTAAATGCTCAGCAGCCGGCATTGCGAGCTGGTTTTGTGCAAACCACCAACGCAGTACATTTTTAGCACGTGCAACTGTTAACTGACTTAGCCCCTGCAGGCACAGGCTATTATTTAAAAGCAGCGGCGCGGCGTCCTGGCTAGCCAGAACTTCAAGCAATTCACTTGCCTCAGCCATATGCGCGGCAGTTCTGGCGAGCACAGGTTTTATGCTTTGAAAGCGCGACGCTAAAACCGGCATCACTTCATGGCGCACAAAATTACGCTCATACTGCGTATTATCGTTACTTTCATCGTCACACCATTCAATGTGGTGCTGTAATGCGTACTCATTCAGCATTTGACGTGACACGTTTAGCAGCGGCCGTAGCAATCGCCTTGTTTTATCTATCGCCGCCATACTGGATAAACCTTTAACCCCGGCGCCTCTGAACAATTGCAGCAGCAGCGTTTCCGCCTGATCATCCTGATGGTGCGCTGTGACCACAAAATCCGCTAACTGGTCATTAACTTTATAGGTAAATAAGGCGTTATAGCGTAGCTGACGTGCTTCAGCCTCAATGCCTTGCTGGCTGTTCTTGTAATCTGCGTTTTGGGCCACATTGACCTGCACGATTTGTAAAGGCACATTGAACTGCTGACATTGCTTTGCACAGAATTCGGCCCATGTATCGGCATTAACACTTAGACCGTGATGCACATGCATGGCATGCAGCTCAAAAGGAATCGTACGCCGAACCTCTGCCAGCAGATGCAGCAGAACACTGGAATCCAAACCGCCACTTAAAGCCAGCAACAAGCAATGCCCTGGCTTCAAATGATTGGTTAAAAATTGATTAAGTTGAAGTAATAACGGATGCGTGAATGTGTCAGAATCACTCTTGGCTTTACGAGCCGCCGAAGTGCTATTTTTCAGCGACTTCTTTGAATTTGCCATAGCTCATCAGGCGCTCATAACGT
>JBAQME010000135.1:0-15866 GCA_049302535.1 Methylotenera sp. | reverse complement strand
ATGTTAGTTCATCGCCAAGCAATTATAGGATTGGCTCCCGCCGATTACCTCGTTATCGAAACAGAACATAAGTTACTGGATAAGTACTTAAGCGATCTCCGTGATGCCTGCGCCTGCAGCAACATAGATAAGTTGCTTGACTGTCATGACTGCTCCCGTGAACAGCAGACCTCATGCCAGGGCCGGTTACCATCCTTTTTACTACATATAATTGATCTTGCCGGTGAGCATTTTTCTCACGAAGAAACCATCATGTTAAGTCGCCCGCACGTCACGAGTGACTCTGAATACTTTCGTGATCACCAACAGGCCCATGTAGATCTTTTGCAAAAACTATATGCGTTATCAGATGAATGTTTGTCGCTGAGAAATGAAGGCAATACTGCCGAGATCTTCAGGCAATTCCACAAAACGCTTTCATATCTGTTTGAAGAGCATGATCGCAATTTTGATGACCCTTTTATCGAATCAACAATTAAACTGCAATCAACTTAAAGTCACTAAACTGCCTACGTGTAATGGTTTAACGAAACTCCCTGACTCGAATAGTTTTTTCACACATTCCAGCATCGAAAAATCCGGGATGTTAAAATAAGTCCGGTCAACAAAGCCGGAAGCAAAACCATCCATGAACACGAAGAATGCCAACCCGGCAGATGAAGTTATGTGCCATTGCAGCGGCACCACACAGGGCAATATTCAAAGCCTGTTCGAGCAAGGGATGGATATGGATGCAATTTCCAGATGGACTGGTGCTCTCTCTGGCTGTGGTGGCTGCGAGTGGGATATTGCACAGTTCCTGAAAGATCTCGCCGAACAGCAGAACAAGGGTTCGTAAAGCCCACTATAATTGGACAACGAGCGAATCGCTTTTCTTAACCAGATAGCAACCTACTGACTTGATATGCCACAATAAAAAAGGAGCCGAAGCTCCTTTTTCGCTAATTGGGTCTGCCACCAATTATTCAAACTTATTGACATATGGTCGGCGTGGAGAGATTCGAACTCCCGACATCCTGCTCCCAAAGCAGGCGCGCTACCAGGCTACGCTACACGCCGAAGGCCGGCACTATACTAAGAACAAGCACGCCAGTCAACATAGCACTTATTTAATTAATAATAATTGGGGGCTGTCCCCTATTATTATTTCTAAATATCCCACCATTACTTTCAAATCAACCAGTGTGAAATTTGATGGCGACAAGGTAGCATCAGTAGTAGGTGATTTGACTGTGAAAGGTGTAACAAAACCAGTAACACTCAATGTGCTTTCCTTCTTTTGCATGCCGCATCCCATGTTAAAGAAAGATGCTTGCGGCGCAACGGCTACGACTAAGATCAAATGTACCGATTTTAACATGGGTAAATATGCCCCTTACGTGGGTGACGAAGTCACATTGACCATACCAGTAGAATCTATTAAAAAGTAATTAATCATCAACTATCCACCCAGTTTGAAGACATAAGAGAAAGGGGCGCTTTTGCGCCCCTTTTAACGGTCAGCATATGTGACTTATTAATATAACTGTTTGCGTTATTCCAACTTTTCAGCAAAATCGATTAAATGTATTGACAGGTATATAGTTATATGTAATAGTGTCAGTTACACAGTAATAAATACTTAATTATGCCAACTAGTTCACGCTTTGCCGTTGCCGTTCATGCGCTTACCTCCATTGCAGTCATGGGTGGTAAGCCGGTTCGTTCCGAAGATATTGCTCATTCAGCCAACACAGGTGCGGTAGTGATACGTAGGTTGTTATCGCAATTGAATGACGCAGGACTAACGACATCACAGATGGGGGCTGGCGGCGGTGCATTACTAGCAAAGCCGAGCGAGAATATCAGTCTTCTAGACGTATATGAAGCTGTAGAGGATACGGAAATTTTCACCTTGCACAGAGAGCCGCCTTTTGAGGGTTGTGCGGTCGGTGGAAATATTCATGAAGCTATACGGCCAACCTTGGAAAGGGCTCGGTTAGCTTTTGAAAGTGAACTGTCGAACGTCACTATCGCCGATATTGCCTCAGAGGTGGCACGTTTAGGGAAGTTTACGCTACCGCTGGTATGGTGAGAATAACTGGTATAAGTATTTTTTGCCTAAATATGTAACAGTGTAAATTACACACAAACATTAACGTAGCATTTCAGTCATTGAGATGCTAAGGCATTCAGCATATGGGGCGCTGAGGCCTTAAATTTATCTGCCCCATTCATCTTAAGGAGTAAGAAATGAAAATTGGTATTATTGGTTCTGGCGCACTCGGCTCTAACGTGGCACGCGCACTTGCAAAAAAAGGTCTTTCAGCAACAATCGCCAACAAATCTGGGCCTGCATCTTTAGCAACACTGGCCGCAGAATTGGGACCAACGATACAAGCTGGTACGATTGAGCAAGCGGCCAGTGCAGATATTGTACTTGTGGCTGTGCCTTGGGTTGCACTTGAGACATTATTAGGTAGTTTGCCGGCATGGAATAATCGTATCGTGATTGATGGTACCAACCCAGTGCTTTTCCTTGATCCGAACTCTCCGGATGCAAAAGATCCAACTAACCCACTCGCCGCGTATGGCATCAAGGCAATAAATCTTGGTGGCAAGTATGCTAGCGCTGTATTTCGCGACCTAGTTCCAGGCGCACGCGTGGTTAAGGCGTTTAATCATTTAGATGCCAATGTGTTATCGCAGCCAGAAGCTGCTGGTGGTCAGCGTACATTGTTCTACTCAGGTGACGATGCTGATGCAAAAACAGAAGTACGAAAAATACTCGATACTATTGGTTATTTTGCTGTTGACTTAGGTTCACTGGATGTTGGTGGTCCATTAATGGAACTACCATTCGGTGCACTAGCAATGTCTAATTTCATCAAAATCTAACGATTAAGCGTGACCATCAACTAAAAAGGGGCTTACGCCCCTTTTCTAATTAACCACACTTACTCTCACCGCAATTCAAGCAAGTCAGGCAGCCATCCATAATGATACTGGCTTTGGTATTACATTTCTTACAAAGCTGCGCACCTTTAGGGAAGCCTTCGTCATTCACTTCTTCACCTGGTTTTGCGTGTTTTTCCAGATATTCTGCTTTTTTCTCTTCTACCAGTTTTTGTTGGTGCTGATCCAAACCCGGTTTTTTCAGCATGCCGATTTCTTGCAAGTGTTGTTCAACCACTTCGCCAATCTCGGCCACCAGGCTAGGCACAAACTTGCCGCCTTTTTTAAAGTAGCCGCCGCTTGGCTCAAACACGCTTTTAAGTTCTTCTACCAGGAAAGTGATGTCGCCACCTTTACGGAACACGGCAGACATGACGCGGGTGAGGGCGACTATCCATTGAAAGTGCTCCATGTTCTTGGAGTTGATGAATATCTCGAACGGGCGGCGATGCTCTTGCGGTGTGCCTTCATTCATCATTACATCGTTTATGGTGATATAAAGCGCGTGTTCAGTGACAGGCGTTTTGATTTTATAGGTGTTACCCACGAGTTTATCGGGGCGGCTTAATGGCTCGCCTAGTTGCAGAACGTTATTGGTTGTTGCCTCTTGCGCTTTTGCTGCTGCATTTTTTTTGTCTTCTTCAGTAACCAGGCTGTAGCCAACGATTTTCTTTTCAATTTTAATAGTCATTTTATTTTCCTTTTTAGTGGGACCTACCCAACTTCAATTTAGCCAATTTCAAACGTCGCGCGTGATGCTAAAACGAGGCGTATTTGGATTTTTAACCGGAATGTACAAGCAGTACATGAGGATTGAAAATTCAAATGCAACAAAGTGTTAGCGAACTAAGCAGTTTGAAATGGCTAAATTTAGAATTTACCGTAGTAGCCTTCTTTCAACGCATCATACAGATTCGCCGCACTATGGATTTCACCATCGTACTCAATCTCTTCATTGCCTTTAGCTTCTATCTCGGTGCCATCTTCCAGCGTGAATTTGTAAGTGGTGTTTTCCAGATCTTTTTCGGTTACCAGCACGCCCTGGAACGCCTCCGGGTTAAACCTGAATGTGGTGCAACCTTTCAGGCCTTTGTCGTAAGCGTAAAGATAAATGTTTTTGAAGTCTTCAAAATCATAATCTGTCGGCACGTTAATGGTTTTTGAGATTGAGCTATCAATCCATTTTTGTGACGCTGCCTGAATATCCACATGTGCCTTCGCCATGATGGTTGATGAATCCAGGAAGTAATCCGGCAATTGCTCTTCCGGTTTATCACTAAATGGCATTGCTTTAGGGTTGATCAGCTCGCGGTAAGCCAATAGCTCGTAAGAGAACACGTCAACTTTTTCTTTTGATTTTTTGCCTTCACGAATCACATTACGTGCATAGTGGTGCGCAAAGCTTGGCTCAATACCGTTACTTGCATTGTTAGCGAGTGATAGCGAAATCGTGCCGGTTGGCGCAATTGAGCTATGGTGGGTGAAACGCGCGCCTTTAGTAGCGATTTTGTTACGCAGGCCTTCAGGGAACTGCTGCATGTAGCGGCTATATTTACCGAGCAGCACTTTACCAGCCACTTTGCTACCGACTTTAATACCGTCTGCCGCCATTTCCGGGCGTTTTGCCAGCATGTCAGCCGTCACTTCAAACTTCTCGTCCATGATTGGTGCCGGGCCTTTTTCTTCAGCCAGCTGCACGCCTACGCTCCAACCTTCTTCTGCCATGACGCGGGTCACTTCTTCAGTGAATTTGATTGACTCTTCTTCACCGTATTTCAATTTCATCATGGTGAGGCTGGAACCCAAGCCCAAATAACCCATGCCGTGACGGCGTTTGCGCATGATCTCGTCACGCTGCTGCTGCAATGGCAAGCCGTTGATCTCAACTACGTTATCCAGCATGCGCGTGAAGATTGCGACTACTTCGCGGTATTCTTTCCAATCAAAGTACGCTTCATCAGTGAACGGTTTTTTCACAAAACGGGTCAAGTTGATTGAACCTAACAGGCAAGCGCCATAAGGTGGCAATGGCTGTTCACCGCAGGGGTTGGTTGCACGGATGTTTTCGCAGAACCAGTTGTTGTTCATTTCGTTGACGCGGTCAATCAGGATAAAGCCTGGCTCGGCAAAGTCGTAAGTGCTGGACATGATTACATCCCACAAACGGCGCGCCTTGATGGTTTTGTACACGCGACACGCTACTTTACCGGCATCTTTACCTTCTGTTTTTGCCAGGTATTTACCTTTGATTGGCCACTCGCGCCACACTACCTGACTCTCGTCATTCACATTCAAGCCATCAACAATCGCTTCTTTTTCTGTTACCGGGAAAGCCAGTTTCCACTCGGCGTCAGCTTTTACCGCTTCCATGAATTCTTTGGTAATCAGGCATGACAAGTTGAACTGACGTAAACGCCCGCTTTCACGTTTCGCTTTAATGAAATCAGCCACATCAGGGTGTGAAATATCAAACGTTGCCATTTGCGCACCACGGCGGCCACCCGCGCTAGACACAGTGAAGCACATTTTGTCATAGATATCCATGAAAGATAACGGGCCGCTGGTATAGGCTCCCGCACCCGCTACAAATGCACCTTTTGGACGCAAGGTAGAGAACTCATAACCGATACCGCAACCGGCTTTCAAGGTTAATCCAGCTTCGTGCACTTTGCCTAAAATGTCGTCCATACTGTCTGATATCACGCCGGAAACTGTGCAGTTAATGGTAGAAGTGGCAGGCTTGTGCTCTAACGCGCCCGCATTTGAGGTAATACGGCCAGCTGGAATTGCACCGCGACGCAATGCCCACAAAAACTTCTCATGCCACTCGACACGTTTTTCTTCTGTAGTTTCCACATCGGCTAAAGCGCGTGCTACACGCGAATAGGTGGCATCCATGTCTTTATCGACATTGTCGCCTTGCTTGGATTTAAGGCGATATTTTTTATCCCAAATATCAAGTGAGACCGGTTGAACAGGAATTTCTTTTTCAACGCCTGCACTCGAATTCTTAGCAGTATCAACGACTTTTAACATGGATTAACCCCTTATTATTGATCGACTTAAATCATCAGTAAAACAATGACTCTGGTCTGTATTATTAACAGTTACTTAGCGAATTACTTGTAAGTCCAGCCGAAATCCTCTTGTAATAAAAAATCGGCTTAACCACAACATATTGTGTTTTTTCGTTAATTTAATCATTTAGTAGTGGTAGGTCAAGATGTTTTTTTAAAGTTATTTTTAACAAAAAAACGTTAAATTCACTTGCTAAAAAGCTAAACCGCACTGGCATTGGTTTGCGGCAAATTGCTAAATGAAAGGCACAACCGCACACTCTAAAAAATATGTGCGAAAATAGGATAATGACACGTAACGTTTACACTTTCATTCTTTATTTGCTGTTGCCATTTACCCCGTTTAAATTGCTATGGCGCGCAAGAAAACAACCGGAATACTTACAGCATTGGCATGAGCGTTACGGGTTCTACAAACTACAATTGCAAAAACCTGCCATCTGGCTGCACTGTGTATCGGTAGGGGAAACCCGCGCGACTGAACCTTTAATTAAAGCGTTACTGCAACAATATCCTGACCACCAAATTCTGCTCACACACACTACACCCACTGGCCGTGCCACTAGTGAACAACTGTTTGGCAATAAGATCACAAGAGTGTACTTACCTTATGATGTGCCATTTGCCGTAAATCGTTTTTTGCAGCACTTTAAACCCGCCATCGGTGTACTCATGGAAACCGAGCTTTGGTTCAATTTAATAGACAGCTGCAAGCAACATAAAGTGCCGCTGTTGTTGGTTAACGCACGTCTGTCAAAGAAATCTGCGCGCGGTTACAACAAGCTTGGTGCGTTGGTAGGGCAGGGCTTACATGACATATCCGCAATTGCCGCACAAACCGCACAAGATGCTGAACGTCTGCAAAGGCTGGGGGCACATAATGTAAGCATCATAGGCAACTTAAAATTTGATGTAGCACCGCATGATGATGCCGTGGCAAAAGGCCAGCTTTTAAGGAATACGTTTGGCAAACAACGACCGGTATTTTTAGCTGCCAGTACCAGGGATGGTGAAGAATCCATGATTCTTGATGCTGTTACCGGAGCAAATATCCCCAATCTACTCACAATTATCGTGCCGCGGCACCCGCAACGTTTTGATGAAGTGGCGGAGTTACTTAAGAAACATGAAGTAAATTTTATACGTCGCTCTTCCCTTACAAATGAATCACTTGAGCAAAAACATGTTACTTACCTGATGGGTGACACTATGGGCGAAATGTTCACCTACTACGCAAGCTGCGATGTCGCTTTTATCGGGGGCAGTTTATTGCCGCTAGGCGGGCAGAACCTGATTGAAGCCTGCAGTATGGGTAAACCCGTACTCATAGGGCCCTACACCTTCAATTTTGAGCAAGCTACCGAAATGGCAATTGCTGCGGGGGCTGCTGAACGTGTGCAGGATAGTATCGATTTAGCACACCACCTGCAGAACTTATTTGCTGACTCAGCAAAAAGGCAAGCCATGAGTGCCGCCGCATTAAATTTTAGCGAGGAAAGCCGAGGTGCGACCCAGCGCACTTTAGAGTTGCTTAAGCAGTATTTATAATATCTTCCCCAGCGCAAACAATAATGGCATTAACCAGCATTAACGAATAAGTTTACTAACTGTCTTAAATACATCACCTTCGGCTGCGCCCAGCCACTCAAACACCACTGACTCTGTATTGGTAATAATGCAGCCCGCATCGCGCATTCTGGCCAAAGCATTAGCTTTATTAGCCGGATTACGTGAAATCACTGCATCTTCAACTATAAATACCTGCTTACCTGTTGCAATCAAATCAAGTGCCGTTTGCAAAACACAAATATGTGACTCCATCCCGGCAAGAATGATTTGTGAATGGTCACGCGTGAGTTGGCGGCTAAACCTGGCTTCAGCCATACATGAAAAAGTGATTTTTTCAACAGGATGAATAGCTGTTAAAAATGCTGATAATTCAGGCACAGTCTGACCTAAGCCTTGGGGATATTGCTCGGTAACTATCATGGGTACATCCAGAATGTTAGCCACTTGTGCCAATATGCCGCAATTTTGAATAAGCGCCTGCATGGCATCGGTAGGCATTACCGTAGCGAGCCTGACCTGTACATCAATAAGAACAAACTGGCTTAGTGTTACGTCTGCTTTCAGATGCGCAAGGTTCATATAAGCACTTTATAGTTTATTGATTACCGGCAGCTAGCACCAATTGTTGATTAATGTCTGCCAAATCAACCTCCGCCACCAGGCCTGAGCTTGCTTTCAAGCGAATGATATTCACCAGGTAATTGTAGCGTGATTGCAATAAATCACGCTTGGCCGAAAAATACTGCTGTTCTGCATTGAGCACATCAACACTGGTACGCACGCCTACTTCATAACCTAATTTGGTTGAATCTACCTGGGACTGGCTTGAAACAAGTGCCTGTTCATAGGCTTTTACCTGCGCAACACTAGTGCTCAGGTTCAGGTAAGCGCGCTGCGTTTCCAGCTCGGCATTGCGCCGTGCAATTTCAACATCATCTTTCGCTTTTTGCTGGTTCAGCACCGCCTGCCGCACGCGTGAACTAATGGCACCGCCCTGATAAAGCGGAAGCTGCAATTGCAGGCCAATGACACCCGTTTTCAGCTCGCTACCAATACCATTGGCGCTGCCGTTAGCATAATTATCGGTATAACTGGCCACAGCATCCAGAGTAGGCAAGTGTGCCGCACTTAGACGTTCAACTTCCTGCTCTGCAAACTTGGCGGCTTCTTGTTGTATCTGAATATTCAAGTTACTTTGCGCGGCGATTTCCAGCCATTTATCCATCCCTTGTTCCAGGCCGCTGGTCTTGATATCGGCCTTCACCGTCGCCAGTTTTTGTGGTATTTCACCCGTAATGGCCTGTATTGCACGCTTTGCAATCTGAAATTCGTTAACCGTGGCAATTTCCTGGGCCAATATTAAATCAAACCGTGCTTGCGCCTCGTTCACGTCCGTAATCGTGGACGTGCCAACATCAAAGTTAGCTTTTGCCTGTTCCAGCTGGCTCAATATCGCTAATTTTTGTGCACTGATTAAATCGATTTTGTCCTGCGCGATCAGTACGTCAAAGTAAGCCTGCGTCACCCGTAAAATCAAGTCTTGCTGACTCAAATGCAGCTGCTTATCGGCTTGGCTTACTTGCGTTTTACTTTGGTCGATTTGTACTAAATTTTGTTTGCGATAAATCGGCTGGCGTGCGTCCACCCCGTAACTATACCCTTCATAGTTATTCGTGCCTTGCACCCTGAATGGATTAAAAGCACTACCGATATAACGAATATCTGTCTGCGTTGCGCTCGCACCCGCATTCAAATTAACTGTTGGGCGGTACAGGGCTTTGCCTTGCTCGATAATTTCTTGCGCCGCTCGGTTAGCACTTAAAGCAGATGCCAATGTAGGGTCATGCGCTAACGCCTGCTGATAAATATCGATTAATGAATATACCTTTTCATCCGCCTTTGCATAAGACGCAATGGCTAATAAAAGGAAAGCACTTGCAGCTATATTTTTGAGCATTTTCAAAATTAAGTTAAAACTCGAATTTTTTCGCTTGCGGTGCATTCTCCAGCGGTGGCAAGCAGGTTTCAAAAATCGTTTCGTGGCGATATGCATCTTCACTGATACGCTGGGTTAAGGTTGCCTCCATGATTGGCTGTTCACCAACGACGGCAAACAAACGGCCACCCACGTTTAACATTCTTTCAGCCGCGGTTGGACGCAATGGCAGCGAACCCGTAAAAACAATCACGTCATATGGCGCCGCCGGTGCAAAACCGTTTGCAGCATCTGCCACATGCAAGGTCACATTGTGAATATTCTGTTTTCCCAAACGATTTTGTGCGACTTTTGATAACTCCGGATAAATTTCCACCGCGTGGACATGATCAGCCAATGTTGCCAATAAAGCGGTTAAATATCCACTGCCGGTACCGACCACTAGCACTTTATCGGTTTTTTTAACGCCTACGGCCTGCAGAATACGCCCCTCCACCTTGGGCGATAGCATGGTCTGGCCTTCACCTATAGGCAACTCAATATCGGCGAAGGCTAAACCTTTTTGTGATTCCGCTACAAAATTCTCACGCGGCACCTCATCCAGAACAGCCAATACCACCGGGTCCAGCACCTCCCAAGTACGAATCTGCTGTTCTATCATGTTGAATCTGGCTATTTTGTTGCTATCTATATTTTTTGCAGTCTGTGTCATGTCTATGCTCTTGAATAATTTACTTTTGTTAATTATAGCGCAAGTGCCTGCTACGGTCGCGTTAGTTAGGGCACTCTCACTCTAAACCAGGCGGCATACAATGCTGGCAAGAACAATACCGTTAACAGCGTTGCAACTGCCAGCCCACCCATAATCGCAACAGCCATCGGGCCAAAAAACACACTTCTCGTCAATGGAATCATCGCCAGTATTGCCGCGGCTGCGGTCAGCACAATCGGCCTGAAGCGGCGAATGGTGGATTCAATAATCGCCTGCCACTCAGGCAACCCTGACGCTTTATCCTGATCGATTTGATCCACCAAAATCACGGAATTACGCATAATCATGCCAGACAGCGCAATGGTGCCCAGCATGGCAACAAAGCCAAAAGGTTTATCAAATACTAGTAACGCTACTGTGATGCCAATTAAGCCCAAAGGGGCTGTTAACAATACTAAAAATACACGAGAAAAACTCTGCAATTGCAATATAAGCAAGGTAAGCACGACGACTAAAAATAGCGGGGCTCCTTTGGCTACTGAAGCGCTGCCTTTTGCAGACTCTTCTATCGCCCCGCCTGTTTCCACTGTTATACCTAGGGGTAAATTCGCTTTTATTTCGCCTAACTTCTCTTCAATTTGCGCTGATGCCACAGGTGCTTGGATATTACCTCGCAGGTTCGCACGTACCGTGATTGATGGTACGCGGTTGCGCCGCCAGATCACGCCGTTTTCAAATTCTGAAGAAATAGTAGTAATTTGCGAAAGCGGGACGCTCGTGCCATTTTGTGTATTAATCATTAAATTGGGCAAACGTGATAATTTGGTACGCTCTACTTCTGAACCGCGTGCAACTAAATCAATACGCTCGTTGCCTTCTCTAAACTCTGTGATGTATAACTCGCTCATTGTGCTATTTAGCATATTGGCAATATCCACCGAACTCACACCTAGTAAGCGCGCTTTTGATTGGTCTACGAAAACTTTCATCACTTTGCTCGGTTCCTCCCAACCAAGCTGCACATTAGCCAGGTTAGGATTTATGCGCATGATTTCAGCGATTTTATGAGATATTTCTCTAATCTTAGGGATATCATTACCATTTACACGAAACTGCACCGGGAAGCCAACCGGCGGACCATTTTCCAACCGCATAACCGAAGCGCGTAAGTTAGGAAAATCATTTTCAAATAACGTTAAAAGATCGCTACGCAAAATCTCGCGCGCCTTTATATCTTTACTCAGAATTACAAATTGTGCAAAACCTCGATGTGATAGCTGAATATCTAAAGGTAAGTAATAACGTGGGCTACCTATACCGACGTAGGCCACAAAATTATCTATGCCTTGATTTTGCTTGTTCCATGCTTGCAACCAACTTTCTAGTTTTTTTACCTCATCATTCGTTGCCTGATACGAAGCACCTTCCGTTAAACGCAAATCTACCATTAACTCAAGCCGTGTTGAATCTGGGAAAAATTGCTGCTGTACTTTACCAAAACCAATAATAGACAGTACAAACATCATAAAAGTAATCATGATGACCGTTTTACGATAGCGCACACATGCTGTTACAAGCTTACGAAATGCTTGATAAAACTTGGTGTTATAAATGTCATGATGGTGGTGGTTTTGTACTGTTTTTTTTGTTAAACCAAGCCTAGATTTAAGCCACAATTCAATTTTTGATGGTTTTGGTGCTTGCATATAGTCAGGTAACAAGTAATAGCCCAAATATGGCACAAAAATAACCGCTGCAAACCATGAAATAATCAAGGCAATTGCCGAAACCTGAAAAATAGAACGCGTATATTCGCCTGTAGAAGATGCTGCGGTTGCAATTGGCAAAAATCCAGCCACGGTTACTAGAGTGCCTGTCAGCATAGGCATGGCCGTTGAATTATACGCAAACGACGCAGCCCTCACTCTATCCCAACCTTGTTCCATTTTTGATGCCATCATTTCTACCGCAATAATGGCATCATCCACTAGCAAGCCCAAAGCTAAAATCAGTGCACCTAGCGAGGTTTTATGTAGGCCAATATCTAATAAGTTCATCACTAAAAATGTAGCTGCCAACACGACAGGAATAGAAATTGCCACCACTATGCCTGTGCGCCAACCCAGCGATATCAAGCTTACACCAAGCACAATTACCAAAGCTTCGATTAGAGATTTCACAAAATCATTCACCGAATGTGCCACAATTTTCGGTTGTGAGGTGACTGTTTCGAAGCTTAAACCAACGGGCAAACTTTGCTGAATTCTGGCTATTCTTTTTTCCAGTTCGTGACCAAGCGCAATAACATCACCTCCTTGGCGCATACTCACACCCAGCAACAGGGTTTCTTTACCGTTATAACGCGCTGTATCGCTTGGCGGGTCTTCATACCCCCTATAAACTCGCGCCACATCGCCCAATCTAATATCTTGATTATTCGAGCGTAACCTGATTTCGCGTAATTCTTCTATAGTGCTATACCTGCCCGAAACTTCAATACGAATGCGTTCTTTAGATGAATCATACGTACCACCTTTAACTACGGTATTTTGCGTTTGTAGAATATTGATAAGAGAAGTAGTGCTAACTCCCAAAGTCGATAACTTGGCATTCGATAACTCAATGTAAATACGCTGTTTACGCTCACCAAAAAAATCCACTTTAGCTACATCTGGCGCATTCAACAGCTCCGTTCGAATAATTTCTGCCTGTTTTTTTAACGCAAAATTATCAAACCCATCACCTGTTAGGGCATACATACTGCCGTAGACATCGCTAAATTCATCATTAAATGTAAGACTTTCGATACCGCTAGGAAGCGTATGTCGAATATCGCCAATTTTTTTACGTACCTGATACCAGATTTCTGGAATATCCTTAGAAAAAGTATCGTCTTTAATCACGACAAAAATCAATGATTCACCATGTCGTGAATAGCTACTGGAATAGTCTAAATGCGGGACTTCTTGAATCTTCTTCTCAATTTTATCGGTGATTTGTTGCTCGACTTCGACTGCACTCGCACCCGGCCAACTTGTACGCACCAACATGACCTTGAAGGTAAATGGCGGATCCTCTGACTGACCTAGCTTGGTGTAAGCTAACAAACCGGCAATAGTCAATACCAACATGATATACAGCACTATTGTTTGATGCTTAATCGCCCATTCGGAGAGATTGAAGCGGGATTTACCAACTTGTAGATTGTCAGTCTGCATATGGTTGTGACTCATGGTGTAGATTCAATCTTTGGTCGTACTTTTTGATTTTTTACCAACGTATGCACACCGGCAATTGCCACCATTTCATTTATTTGTAAGCCATTTTCAATCACGACTCCCGCTTCAGTATATGGGCCCGTTGTCACTATACGTTGGTTAGCGATACCATTTTTATCAATTACCCATATACTATTTTCACCATTAATTTGAGTAAGTGCGGTGGATGGAACAATAATCTTATCTGCAGCATTTTCAGCAAAGTGCACTCCAGCCGTCATGCCAAGTTTTACTGTTCCATCTGGGTCTGTAAAGGCTACACGCACATCGAAAGCGCGCGTAGCGGAGTTTGCCGAAGGCGCTATTTCACGGACTTTCCCAGCATAAGTCTTTTCATGCTCTGCCCATAATTTTATGGTCACATTATCACCAACTTTCAAATTGGCTATACGTGATTCCGGCGCGGCCACCAAAACCTCGATTTTTTTAGTATCTACAATTTGAGCAATCATGGCGCCTGCCTCTACCACTTGACCCGGCTCTGCATGAATTTGTGTAATTACTCCATCTCGATCAGCAATCAAAGCGGTATAGTGTGATTGATTACCCGAAACTGCTGCTTGCGCTTTTACTTGCTGTAACTGTGCCACCGATGTCTTAAGTTCCGCCTCACGCATATCTAACGCCGAAGCTGAAATAAACTTTTTGTTAAACAAGGTACGTTGACGTTCTACCTCAACTTTGGCCAAGGCATAGCTTGCTTCAGCAGCCTTCACATCCGCCGATGCAGCCTGTGCACTCAAGTTAGTATCGGTTGCATCCAAGCGTGCCAATACTTGACCTTTTTTCACAAAACTACCAACCTCAACTTTGCGTTCAATAATTTTGCCACCGATTCTAAAACCCTGATTTGATTCATACCGTGATTTGACTTCACCCACTAGCATCATCGCATCATTTGCAGCTGATTTCCCTGCAATAATTACCAATACTGGACGTGGCGGAGGTGGTGGTTCAACGTGCTCTTGGCAAGCAGATAGCAATATATTAATACTCAAAATTATTATTATTCTTTTCATGATGTTTCTCTTAAAAGTACGCACACCAGCACATTCAGCATTAACTGCAAGCACTCTGAAATTCCGCTCCAATTTACCCATTTATCGTTTGCTATCGTAATTTGTAATAAACAAACTCCGTGTATCCTAGATATCTTTCACCGCTTCAATCGCAGCAACAAATCCGTACTGTACAAATATACCATTCGTCAACGTTATTTGCTTTGAAAAAATTCAACACCAATTCCTTTCACTTCATCTGTAATATTAGGCACTTAGTAGGGTTTAAGAAACAAATACCTAAAGTCAGCAAGCTTTAATGTTAAATACTTGCTGACTTTATGGTAATTATTCAAGATTAGCATTTATGTAATCAATCGCTAATTGAACTGTAGTGATTTTTTCTGCTTCTTCATCAGGAATTTCGCAGCCGAATTCTTCTTCTAACGCCATTACCAACTCAACTGTATCTAATGAATCGGCTCCCAAATCATCTACAAATGATGATGCGTTTTTTATATCAGCTTCATTTACATTTAGTTGCTCAGCAACATTTTTTTTAACACGTTGTTCTATGTCTGACATCAATTTCTCCTTTTATTAAATTATCTTTATTCAGCTACAATGACCCATATAAAATCAATCCTTTAAGCCTGTTGTTACCTGATTAAATGGCATTCTCCGGTTTTTTATCTTGCCTTATAGTGCATGCATGGTATTCGAAACAACTATCTTGATATTTCGTCGCGACTCTTGGTAATTAATTTCCCTTTATTCGAACCTGCGGAAATAACCCCGTTGATCTGGATAGAATATTCGGGATAAATGTAGAGAGAATTAAAACTACCGCCAGCACTAAATACAGCCAACGAATTGAATAAGCCGTAACAAAGCTTGCGGCAGGCTTTTGCTGTTGAATGAAGGCATAAAAATCGGGCTTATCTTGACCTTCAATATATTTACCTTTGATCTCATATACCAGTGACTTTAAGTAATCATCCTCAAGCTGTGATAAATATCGATCATATTCGGCAGACGCTACTGGCGGATCAGGATCATCCAAACGGGTGTCGGCATAATTCACCTCCTTTGAGTTATTATTCTCGCTAATTGGCCAGTAGCCGACCCGTTTATTGGCCGCGTTATACCTTGGCACGCCAACTTTTGTATGCCCACCCACACCTACAAACACAAAATTCTTGCCTATCTGAATGCCGCTGAGATCTTGCTTGATGGTGACATTGACCCTTGGCGCCTCGTCGCCATCCGTAAAAAACAGCATCTGCGCAGGCACATTTAACGAATCAAAGGTGTTGGCCGCAGCCCTTACGCCAAAGCTCAACCGGCTGTTCCCTTTCCAGG
>JBAQME010000134.1:0-4649 GCA_049302535.1 Methylotenera sp. | reverse complement strand
GGTACCAATGTCAGCATCAGCCTGTTTGCCGGCGTAAGCGTTGCCGCACTTTATACCCCGATTGAAGTTTGCGAGAATTTTGACGCCATTAATGACACGATTGACCACCTGGACTGGCGTACCGCCTGGTCTGGCAACAGCCGGGTGCGAGCAAGCATGACCTCACTAGCCAAAACCATACGCTCGTTTCCTGAACCTGCACAGGTCGTTTATTTTACCGACGGTGAAGAAGCCCCCAGGCTACACGTATTTAATCGAGCTGATTTAACCGCGTTCCAGGGTGGCGAAGACTGGCTGTTTGTTGGTATTGGCTCGAATAAAGGAACACCAATACCTAAATTTGATGAATATAATCAGCTGATTGGCTATTGGTCTGGCGAAAGCTTTGCCATGCAGCCGGGTATTGCACAAATTTCCGAGTCTAACCTTGGCGTACGGGATGACAACGTTGCCGGAGGCACCAGTGACCGCTATTTATCCAAGCTGGACGAAGAATACCTGAAAGAATTATCCAAGGAAGTAAACGGTATGTATGTGCGCAGCAACAGCGTACAAGACGTATTGGGTGCAATGAAAAAACAAAAACCTGCACGCCGCGACACGGCCGGCTTTGAAGTACGCTGGATTTTAGCGGCAGTTGCAGGCATATTATTTATTCTGGCTTACACACCGAAACATCCCATCCAGGAACTTAAAATCCAATGGCATAATTTTATCAACCGCCGCCGACAATCAAAAGTATCTGGTTAGGCGGGCTTAATCGTGTTTGTGCTCATAGCCCCAGCGCAGCCAGACTCTTAATTGCCTATAGCTTTCAGCATCAACAGCATCAGGTAAAATAATCAGGTGCCTGGCAAAAATGCGTCGTAATAGCGACGCGTTTTTGGAATAAACATGTACGACCGTCAAATAAGGTGTTACTACACTATCGGCGCAGACTGATAAATCAGACAATTGCACGTTATCTCTACGCGTTATCTGCAATTCATTTTTTACATTGACCGTTAATGCTACCGCTGACCAGGGGAATAACAATAATCCGTAGCCCAATACCGCATAAGTCGCAGAAGAAACTATTGCAACTGCCAATAGTAATTTAATCTGCCAAGACAGTGTCAGCGGGATTAAAATACAGCACATCATCAAACTTATTATCAAAATCAATGCAGATAATAAAACTGAGGGGTTGAAATTGATGTGTATTGGCTTCAAGTTATAAACTAATAATAATTTCGGTAAAGGTTAACATGAGCTTACAGCAATGGCAGCAATTTCTTCAAGAATCAGCCAAACAAAATCCGGTTAGAACTATCTCGGATATATCCGTCAGTGATACCGTGTTATGTGACCTTTCTCATTTAGGATTATTACAAATAGAGGGTGCGGATGCTGTTACTTTCCTTCAGGGACAAGTGACCAATGATGTCAAACAGCTTGATGGTCATCGCGCGCATTACACCGGCTACTGCAACCCTAAGGGACGTCTGCTGGCCCTATTCCTGGCATTCTCGCATCAGGACCATATACATTTACAGATGCCTAAAGCACTGATTGAATCGATAGCGAAACGCCTTAAAATGTATGTCATGCGCAGTAAAGTAGAGATTCAGGATGTAAGTGAATCTATTATCAAAATTGGCATCAACGGGTCTAATGCAACAGAGTTGCTAAGTACACTGTTCACTGCAGTACCGCAAAACACTTATGAACTGGCCACACTGGATAATAGCGCCATTTTGAAATTACCCGGAGACAAGCCCCGTTTCGAGATCTTCACCGACATTGCCAATGCTCCAGCCATTTGGGACGCTTTATCAAAACAGGCAAAAACTGTAGATACCCAATATTGGGAATGGCTGGAAATCCAAGCGGGGATCCCGGAAGTGTACCCAAGTACACAGGAGGAATTTGTACCGCAAATGTTGAACCTGGATTTACTTGATGGCATTAGTTTCAAAAAAGGCTGTTATACAGGACAGGAAATTGTCGCAAGAACGCATTATCTAGGTACCATCAAACGTAGAACCCAGCTTGCTCATATCAATACTCAACCGAATGTCGGTGATGATGTTGTTAATGGCAATCAAGAAAGCATAGGTAAAATCGTTAGATGTGCGCCTGCTCCAGGCAGCGGATATGACGTGCAGGCAGAAATCAGGTTGGAAAGCATGGATGCCGGTCAATTGTTGGTTGGAGACAGCCCGCTCAAGATCCAACCGTTACCTTACAAAATTTAAAAGCGCGCTTAGAACTTGAGTCCTGGCAGTTACAGGACTTTGTAGTATCTCCGGACTGATTTTTACTGGGGCGATATGTTTGGATTATTGCTTAGGCGGTTGTGAATCAATCACCTGAAAAAAAACTTCATCCTGCTTAATCATACCAAGCTCGCTGCGCGCGCGTTCTTCAATCGCAGCCCGCCCGCTCTTTAAATCACGGACTTCCGCATCCAAAGTATCGTTACGCGCCTTCAGCGCATTATTTTTTTCCTGCTGTGCCGTCACCTGACGGCTTAAGTCCCACACGCGCAGCCAGCTACCTTTGCCCAACCACAGCGGATACTGTAACAGGGCAATTAAGATAACGAAGATAAGCGTGAGGGCTTTCACTTGAGTCTATTTCCGGCTGCATTCAAACTGAGACTAAGCGCACGAGTGAAGGCAGTGCAACTAGCACGGCGAAAGAGTGCAACAACGTATCGGTTCGAATGCAAGTTGGAATTATTTGAATAATTGGTAGAACGCAGATTTACCGGCATAACTGGTCGCATCACCCAATTCTTCTTCAATACGTAATAACTGATTGTACTTAGCGATACGCTCTGAGCGGCAGAGTGAACCGGTTTTGATTTGCAGTGCATTGGTAGCCACAGCAATATCAGCAATGGTGCTGTCCTCTGTCTCGCCGGAGCGATGAGAAACCACAGCGGTATAGCCTGCACGTTTCGCCATTTCAATAGTTTGGAAAGTTTCGGTCAAGGTGCCGATCTGGTTCACTTTAATCAGCACAGAGTTTGCTACGCCACGTTGGATGCCTTCACGCAGGATTCTGGTATTGGTAACGAATAAATCATCACCCACCAATTGCGTAGTTTTACCTAGACGTTTAGTCAGAATATCCCATCCATCCCAGTCAAATTCACCCATGCCATCTTCAATACTGATGATTGGGTATTTGTCACACCATGCTGCCAGGTAGTCTGTGAATTGTGCTGAAGTGAGCGCCAGACCTTCTGATTCCAAATGGTAACGGCCATCTTTGTAGAACTCGGTACTTGCGCAATCCAGACCTAGATACACATCACGGCCTGGCTCGTAACCTGCGTCAGAAATCGCCTCCAGAATGTATTGGATCGCTGACTCGTTAGAAGGTAGATTCGGCGCAAAGCCACCTTCGTCACCTACCGTAGTAGCCAGACCTTTTTTATGCAAGGTTTTCTTCAATGCGTGAAACACCTCAGCACCACAACGAATTGCTTCGCGGAAAGTCGGACAACCTGCCGGAATAATCATGAATTCCTGCATATCCACACTGTTATCAGCATGCGCACCGCCGTTGATGATGTTCATCATCGGGGTTGGTAATTGCATTGCACCGGAACCACCCAGATAGCGGTAAAGCGGCAAGCCTGATTCTTCAGCGGCTGCACGTGCGCAAGCCATGGAAACTGCCAGAATGGCATTTGCACCTAAACGGTCTTTGTTTTCCGTACCATCTAATTCAATTAAAGTTTTATCAATAAAGCTTTGTTCTTCAGCATCCAAGCCAATAATTGCTTCGGTGATTTCAGTGTTTACATTTTCAACGGCCTGTAAAACACCCTTGCCTAAATAACGGCCTTTGTCACCATCTCTCAATTCCATGGCCTCTTTAGCACCGGTAGATGCACCTGAAGGCACAGCTGCGCGTCCAATTACGCCGCTTTCAAGCAACACATCAGCCTCAACTGTTGGGTTACCACGTGAATCCAAAATTTCGCGGGCAATAATATCTACAATCGCGCTCATTATTTTCTCCTCAATGAAAAACTAAAATCTGTTCAGCAGGCAATAAATACAGATAAAAAAATCCATACCTGAAGCTGCAGTTAATTTTTATAATGTACTTTCAATAAAACCAGCTTTTTTTACCAACTTATCTAAATCCACCAACACTTCCAGCAAATCTTTCATTTTATGTAATGGCCACGCGTTAGGCCCATCCGATAACGCCTTGGCAGGATCCGGATGCGTTTCCATAAATATGCCGGCAATGCCGCTTGCCACCGCTGCGCGCGCCAGTACAGGCACATGCTCACGCTGGCCGCCGCTTTTATCCCCTTGGCCGCCAGGTTGTTGCACCGAATGCGTGGCATCAAACACTACCGGGCAGTTTGTTTCACGCATGGTAGCAAGGCCACGCATATCTGAAACCAAGGTGTTATAACCAAACGATACACCACGTTCGCACACCATGATATTGTCCGCGCCGCCATTGGCTTCCTTGGCTTTTTGCACCACGTTTTTCATATCCCATGGAGCCATGAACTGGCCTTTTTTAATATTCACCGGTTTGCCTGATTTAGCACATGCAGTAATAAAATCGGTTTGTCTGCATAAAAATGCCGGGGTTTGCAATACATCGACCACTGCGGCAACATGCGGCACCTG
>JBAQME010000133.1:0-28537 GCA_049302535.1 Methylotenera sp. | reverse complement strand
ACTGCTGGGGTGGGCTGAACCCAAACCCAAGGCGCTGAGCCGACTGTCAGCGATGCCTGCCTTGCTCAACATTCTCACCACGCTACTGGCGCGTACCGCAGATAGTTCCCAGTTTGAAAAGTAGGTGGCGTTGTGGATGGGGATATTGTCGGTGTGGCCTTCTACCTGAATCGGGCGTTGATTTTTATTGATTACAGCGGCGATTTCATTCAGGATGCCAGTGGCAGCAGAGCCTAACTCGGCCGAGCCGGTACTGAACAACAGGCTGTCATGGATATCGATGCGGATGCCGCGGTTGTTTTGCACGACACGCACCTTGCCTTCATTGATGAGCGGGGCGAGGGTGTTCGATAAGTTGATCCCCATGCCGATCATGGATTCCCGTTCCCGGCGCAGTTTTTCGTTATAAAGATGCGTCAATGGCAGCGGTTTGAGCAGTGATCTTTGCTGGCTGTTCTGACTGTAGGCATCCTGGCTGTTTTGGGTTTTGCTTTGCCGGGGATCAGGTTGGGTATTGCCGCTGAATGCAGTCCCCATGGAAGACATAAGCTGGTTGTATTTGTTCTGGTTGACCGAGGATATCGCATACATCACCACGAAAAATGCAAACAGGAGCGTGATGAAATCGGCGTACGAAACCAGCCAGCGGTCTGGTTTATCATCATCATCCAGGGGTTTTCTTCTAATCATGATTGATCCAATCAAGTCATCTTTATTAGTCTGGCCGGTATTTTTCAACCCTTGCGGATCTCTCTTTTGTGACCTTACTATCACGCTTTAATCCATTGTGAATTACTTAGCCCCATTGTGATTACTTAGCGCAGATAGGCTGATACTTGCTCTTCAACGATTTTGGGGTGATCGCCTTTAGCGATGGAAACCCATGCATTCAGCAGCATCTCCCGGCGTATCATCTCATGCTGTATCTGTGATTTAAGCTTGTTGGCGATGGGTAGAAACACCAGGTTTGCCAGGCCTACGCCATAGATGGTGGCAACAAAGGCCACTGCAATGCCGCCACCCAGCCTGCCGGGATCGGATAGATTTTCCATGACATGGATCAGGCCGAGTACCGCGCCCAGAATGCCTATGGTAGGTGCGTAACCGCCGGCGGCATCCCATATTTTTGCCGCATTGCGCTGTTGAACCTCATAGAAGTGCATATCGATGGCGCATATTTCCCGTATCTTATCCGGAGGCGTGCCATCAATCAGGAGCCGTAAGCCTTTTCGGACAAACGGATCTGTTTCCTTGGTTAAATAGGGTTCCAGCATAAAAAGGCTGTCCTTACGCGATTGAATGCTCCATAAATTGATGCGTTTGGAGAGCGCTATCCTATCGTCAACCGGTGTCGCAAATACCTGGCGTACCATCAGGATGCCTGCCAGAAAATTATTGGGTTTGGTTTGCAGCAGCACGGCACCAATGGTGCCGCACAGGACGATCATGAAAGCTGCGGGTTGTAGCAGCGAGCCGATATGGCCGCCTTCAATGGCTTGTCCCAATAGAATGCCAATCAGTGCAATGGCAATGCCGCTTAAACTGCTCCAGTCCATGATTTCTCTCTTAGATTTGCACGCAGCCTGGCAACAGCCTGGCTATGCAGTTGGCAAACGCGTGATTCGGAAACGCTCATTACCGCACCAATTTCTTTAAGGTTGAGCTCCTGTTCGTAATAAAGCCCCATCAGTATCTTTTCCCGTTCCGGCAGTGCGTCGATAGCACCGACCAGCGCATCGCGGAAATCTCCTGCCAGCAGCCCCTTGATGGGGTCACTGGTATTGTCACTCTGGAAGCGGTCGAGGAAATGCTCTCCGTTATCGGCTTCATGAAAATCCTCGTAGTAGACCAGCTGATGGCCACTGCAATCACCAAGCATGTCGTAGTAGTCGGGCAGTGACAGTTCGAGTTTTTTGGCTACCTCGGTTTCGGTAGGCGGTTTCCCTAACTGTTGTTCTAGCTGGCTGATGGCAGCTTCCACGTCGCGCATGTTCTTGCGTACGCTGCGCGGCAGCCAGTCGGCGCTGCGTAATTCATCCAGCATGGAGCCGCGGATTCTTTGTGCAGCGTAGGTCGCAAACTGCGCGCCATGGGTGTCTTCGTAGCGGTTGACAGCATCCAGCAAACCCATCATGCCGGCTTGCACCAAATCATCGAGCTCCACACTGGGCGGCAGTTTTGCCTTGAGCTGATAGGCAAGCTTCTTGACCAGGACTGCATGTTCTTTGAGCAGCTCGTCCTTTTGATCTTTTTTTCCATGAACTGTGTACATAGGGAATCTTGGCTCTAAATGAATGATGCCCGCTTGATGTCAGCGGCGTTATCGTGCTTATAGTCCAAACGCTGTGCAATCTGTTTGAATGCGTTAGAGGCGGTCGCTAAAGGGAATGCGTCAACGACGGAACGGCCAAGTTTGGCCGCGCGGCTGAGGTGGTCATCGGATGGAATCGCACCGAAAAACTCCAGCTCGATCTGCATAAAACGCCTGGCTACCTGGGCGATGTTGCGGAACACAACTTGTGCCTGGGCGTCTGTCGCACCGTCCACAATGATGCCGAAAGTACGTCTGCCAAGCTGGCTGCAGATTTGCTTGATCAGCGTGTAAGCATTCTTGATTGAATCAGGATGACGCGAGAGCTGGATAAGGATTTCGCTTTCATTGAGGGTCTTCAATGGCAGTAAATGCTGTTTATTCAATGTGGCATCCACCAATACAATCTCATATTGGCGGGCCAGGTCGTCAAAAATACGGTTGAGTTGTACACTCCCGTTGCTATCCAGTGAAATATTGATTTGGTTCTTCTGCATCAACTTGGCTACTGAAAAGCCTTGGCTGGAGCTTTTGATGGCGTTCGGCAAGGAAGACTCTTCGTTGGCAACATCCAGCAGTGCCGGCAGCTTGTCAATTTCATAGCTGGTTTCGCGAGACTCCTGCGATGCGTGCACGATTAACACGTCACAGCCCTGGACGTGTATGGATGCTGCCAAATTAGTCAGCAGGCGCGGCTGGTCCGTTGATGAAGCGGAAAGAATGGACACCACCCTCGGTTTGGGGGCAGTCATAATACGGCGGAGTCCCGCAGCTTGGTCATTCTCGAAGTTAGACATAACGAATCTCCGCAGCTTTGGATGAATTTGCAGCCTGCGCGGTGTTGCCCATGACAAAAGGTAACTCTTCATTCAGGAACTGGAATGATTTATTGCTGGCTGAACTCAGTTTTAACGCGTGTTGAATCAGTTGCTGCTTATTCGCCTGATGGATATCTTCCGGTACGCGTTGGCCATTGGTTGCGTAAAATAGTTTGAGTTTTTCCTTGACGATCACATCCAGCACGTTGCCTATGGTGGCAGCTTCATCAATCTTGGTGATGATGCAGCCATCCAGCCCCTTGCCCTTGTAAGCCTTGACTACGTCGGAAAGTGTTTCACCGGTGCTGGTTGCATTCAGGCATAACAGTCTTTTAACGGGGATGTTGGTGTTGGAAAGCATGGCAATTTGTTCTGCCACCATGCTGTCACGCTGGCCGACGCCTACCGTATCTATCAGTATGGTAGGCTTGTGCCTGAGTTCGTTAAGCGCAATTTTCAGGTCAGCTTCGTCCTTGACTGCGTGTACCATTACGCCAAGAATCTTGCCATAGATCCTGAGTTGTTCATGACCGCCGATACGATACGCATCAGTAGTAATCAGCCCCAGGTTTTGTGTGCCGTGCTTCATGACATAGCGTGCTGCCAGCTTTGCCGTGGTGGTGGTCTTGCCAACACCTGTTGGGCCAATTAAGGCAAATATCCCGCCTTTGCTCAGCATTTCCGTATCGTTTTCTATCGTATTCAAGTTATTGGCAAGTACGGTTTTGATCCATGCCACCGCCTGTTCTGCATTCATGTTTGCCGGTAAATTTTCGGCCAACTGCCTGGATAGGGACGCGCTAAAGCCCGTGGCTAACAGCGTGCTTAAGACTTTTGATTTTATAGGGTCGCGTTGCTGGATATTGCCCCAAGCGATCGTGGTGAGCTGTGATTCAAATGCGCTACGCATATTGCGCATTTCGCTGAGTACATATGCCATCTGCTGGACGGCCGGTGATGACGCTGGGTTGCTAACTGCAGCGGGTTTGCTAACTGCTGCTGGTTTGTTAACTACAGGAGCAGCGGGTGCCGCCTTGGCTGCATGGGTGTCTTCAGCCTGAACGCGATTATTCTTGTTGAGCAACGAAAGCAAGGTTGTCGGTTCGTTGCTGTCATGGCTTTGGCTTTCATGGCTTTGTGCCGGAATTTGTGGAGGAGGAGCGCTGGGCGCATGGTCTCGACCTGCTTCCCTGGCGACCATTGCATTCATGTCTTCCTCTTTGAGTGCCATGATTTCATTGCCGCCATTCACCATGCGATTGGCGAGAATGACCGCATCGTCGCCCAACGCCTTGCGCACCATGCTTAGTGCTTCCCGCGAGTTTTTACCGAAAAATCGTCTAATGTTCATGTTGCAGCTCCAATAAGGCTAGTGACACGTATGGTTTTTGAATCAGGTAATTCTTCGTGCGATAACACACGAAGTTGTGGGATCGCGCGGCGCAGGAATTTGGAGAGTGCCGCTCTCAATGGGGCTGATACCAGCAATACCGGTGTCATGCCCATTTGTTCCTGCTGTTTTGCTGCTGCTTCAGCTTGTCTTGATAAGGTCTCTGCCATGCCTGGTTCAATCGCAGAGCTTGTGCTGTTGTTCTGCATGGCCTGAACCAGCAAGCGTTCCAGATTGCTGTCCAGCGTCATCACCGTGACCTCATTGCCGGTCGGGAACAGCTGTTGCACAATGGCGCGGCCAAGCTTCACGCGCACCAGTGCTGTCAGATCACTGGCATCCTGTGTCTGCGGCGCATATTCCGAGAGCGTCTCGACGATGGTGCGCATGTCACGGATATGCACGCCCTCGGTCAACAGGTTTTGCAGAACCTTTTGGATCACGGATAGGGATAGCAGCTTGGGCACCAGGTCTTCTATCAGTTTAGGCGACTCTTTGCTGACATGGTCCAGCAGTTGCTGTACTTCCTGGCGGCCTAATAGTTCAGCGGCGTGCATGGAAATTATATGGTTCAAGTGTGTGGCAATCACGGTACCGGCATCCACCACGGTGTAGCCCATGCTTTGGGCATGGTCACGCGTGTCGCCGTCGATCCATACCGCCGGCAGGCCGAACGCAGGGTCGGTAGTGACCGGGCCAGGTAAAGTGCCGGTGACCATGCCCGGGTCGATGGCAAGGTGTTGGCCAAAATAGGATTCACCGTTGGCTATCTCTACCCCTTTGAGGGTAATGCGGTAGTGTGATGGCTTGAGTTCCAGATTATCCCGGATATGCACTGTAGGTGCCAGGAACCCCACCTCCTGCGCGAACTTCTTGCGTAAGCCTTTAATGCGCTTGAGCAGATCACCGCCTTGTGAGTTATCGACCAGGGGGATCAGGCGGTAACCGACTTCGAGTCCGACGACATCAACCGGGGTCACATCATCCCAGCTCGCTTCTTCTGTTTCCGTGACGATTTCCGGCCTGTCTTCCACTACAGGTTGAGCTTCGCCGAGCTTTTTCTGCTCACCTATCAAGTAGGCCAGGCCAGACAGCACCGCAGCCAGTATCAGGAATGCCAAGTGCGGCATGCCGGGGATGGCGCCCATGCCACCGATAATGCCGGCAGTGATGTAAACGACTTTAGGGTTGGAGAGCAACTGCGTCACCAATTGGCCGCTAATGTCTTCATTGTTGGCCACACGTGATACGACAAAACCGGCGGCAATTGAGATGATCAGTGAAGGAATCTGTGCCACCAGGCCATCACCAATTGCCAGCAAAGTATAGTTTTTGACGGCGTCGGCAAAGGCCATGTCATGCTGCACCACGCCGACGACCAGTCCGCCGACGATATTGATGATGATCACCATGATGCCGGCGACGGCATCCCCGCGCACATATTTGCTGGCACCATCCATCGCGCCATAGAACTCTGACTCCTGGCTGATTTCCTTACGGCGGCGGCGTGCTTCATCTTCACCGATCAAGCCGGCATTGAGGTCGGCATCAATGGCCATTTGTTTGCCGGGCATGGCGTCCAGGGTAAAGCGTGCGCCAACTTCCGCAATACGGCCGGCACCTTTAGTCACGACCGTGAAGTTGATGATCGTCAGGATCACGAATACAACGATACCCACGGTATAGTTACCGCCGATCAGGAAGTGTCCGAATGCTTCAATCACCTTGCCCGCAGCATCCGGTCCGGCATGGCCTTCAGTCAATACCACGCGGGTAGAGGCGACGTTGAGGGACAGGCGCAACATGGTGGTCATCAGCAATACGGTAGGAAAGGCAATGAAATCCAGTGCTTTGGTGGTTTGCAGCCCGATGAGCAGTACCAGAATGGAAATCGCGATGTTAAAGCTGAATAACACATCCAGTATGATGGCCGGTAGCGGCAATATCATCATGGCCAGTAGCAGCACGATAATCAGCGGTGCCGCTATCGTACGGCTACCCAGGCTCTTCATCCAGATTGGCAGGTTAAGTGAATCCATCAGGCGCCTACTTTCGATTCAATTTGCGCTGCGTCAAACAGTCCTGAATCCTGGACGCCGGAAGCAGGTAACAGGCTGTGCGGATCAAGTTCTTCCGGTACCGGTAAGGTTTTAGGCACATCAGGACGGAAGCCGCCATCTTTCTTGAACAGTCGCATCTGAAATACATAGGCCAGCACTTCAGCCACGGCTGAATACAGCGCCTCGGGGATTTCACTGCCTAATTCCGTGTGTGCGTACAAGGCGCGTGCCAGCTTGGGCGCTTCCATGGTGAGCACATTGTTCTCGGCGGCTATTTCACGGATTTTCAAGGCGATGGCATCGGTACCCTTTGCCACCACTACCGGCGCGCGCATGCCGTCATCCTTGTATTTGATGGCAACGGCATAGTGTGTCGGGTTGGTAATCACGACGTCTGCTTTGGGTATCTCTGACATCATTCTGCGTCTGGACATTTCACGTTGCTGCTGACGGATTCTGGCCTTGATTTCAGGGTTGCCCTCAGACTCTTTGGATTCCTGGCGGACTTCTTCCTTGGTCATTTTCAGCTTGTCGGCATAGTGATAGAGCTGGTAGGGCACATCGATGGCCGCAATAAAAACCAGCGCGCCAACAAGCAACAGGAAGCCAGTGAGCAATAAATCATTCACTTGCGAGATACCATTTTTCAACGGCATTTGCGAAAGCGAAAGGATGGGTTCCATGTCATGCGTAACTACAAAGTAGGACACGGTTGCCACCAGAATGGTTTTTGCGATGGCTTTAACCAGTTCAACAGCCGAGTTCTTGGAAAATAGATTCCCCAGGCCATTTATCGGGTTGAGGCGATTAAATTTCGGCGCCAGCGCCTTGCCGCTAAACACCCAGCCGCCGATAAGCACAGGTGAGGCGATAGCTACAATGAGTAACAACATTGCAAACGGCGCAAATGCCAAAAGTAATGTGTAAATGGTGTCAGCTACTTTCATCAGCAATACGATAGGGTCAAAAGCCATGGTTCGGTCAAAGTGCAAACCGGCGCTCATGGATGTTTTTAGCGCCTGATTGAGATGGTCGCCCATCATCAGCATACCCAGGCCGGCAGCGAGTAGCACAGTACTGGTGGCCAGCTCGCGTGAGCGGGGCACGTCGCCTTCTTCCCGCGCTTTTTCCAAGCGCTTGGGCGAAGCCTGTTCTGTTTTTTCTAAATCGCTATCTTCAGCCATGACGATTCCTGAGGTTGTGTGAGCCTTTCCGGTTAAGAAAGTACTTCTTGGTCTTTTATCGTTTGGGATCGATTATTAAATGAAGTGATGCGATTGCATCCGAAGAATAAAAGGGTGAAAGCGACCCTTTCCTGAAATCCGTGGGCGGGAATGAACCGGATAAGCAGCCGGAAACAGGACAATTTTCAATGATTTTTAATTATTTTAATGAATAAAAACAATTGGATATAAATTATTTTTATTTTTTTATGAAATTATCTTAAAGATTTTTAAAATGCTGCCGATTATAAAGATGACGCCATTATTGTTTTTTTGAACGTGATTTTGGTGTGAATGACGGTAAAACCGTAAAAAAACTTTAGGCTGATTTTAAAAGTGATATTTTTGATGCAGTAAATTTTCAACTGCGCTTAATTGGCTTGGCAACAGTTTTGCATTATTAGGTGCATGAAATACATAGGTATTTATTGGTGGATGTAGGTGTTTGTAGGACAAACACCTACATTTTTGCGTCCTGTTTACTTACCTAAAAAACAGACAGCACCCAATAGGTTGTTTTTGTTAAAAAGCCCAAAGTACGCCTCATGAGAGCTACATGATTTAAATGGACTCTGTTTTAAATGGACTCTGTAAAAACGAATTGAGATATAGAATGAATGAAATAGAAATAATGTCGGAAATTAAAGATGCCAACCTCAACTATCTCATGTTGGCTCAACAACTGATCCGTTCTGACAAGGCCACTGCGATCTTCCGCTTGGGCATCAGCAAGGATATTGCCGATTTACTGGAAGGTTTAAGCAACTTGCAGTTAGTTAAACTCAGCAGCACCAATATGATGTTAGCCCGTTTTCGTTTTGATGACAGTTTGATTCTGGGGATGCTGACCAATTATACAAAAGACCGTTCACAGGCACATTTACATACCGCTGTTTTAATTGCAGGCCAGGCTGCTGAAGCGATCGTGTAATTGTGGTGCCAAAATTATCAAGCGTAATTATCGAACGTATGAATGGATTGGATTAGGTTAAATTGATGGAAAAGTTACTGGATAAGAAAAGCGTAGTGCACGAATCAGAGCAAATTCGCCTAGCCATGCAAATGATTAAGTTGGGTGCCAGGTTGCAATTGCTGGAATCCCAAACGACTTTGTCACGTGAGCGTTTGATCAAGCTGTACAAGGAGTTGAAAGGTGTGTCGCCACCCAAGGGTATGCTGCCTTTTTCTACAGACTGGTTCTTGACCTGGCAGCCTAATATCCACTCATCTATTTTCTACAATATTTATAACTTCATGCTGGATCATGCCGACGTAACAGGCATCCACGCCATCATCAAGGCCTATAGCCTGTATCTGCAACAGGTCGAGCAGGATCCGGAGACGGAGCCGGTGCTATCGATGACGCGCGCCTGGACATTGGTACGCTTTGTGGAAAGCAAGATGCTGAAAATGAAACGCTGTAGTTGCTGCAGCGGTAACTTCATCGTTAATGCTTATGACTTGAACCAGAGTTATGTATGTAATCTGTGCCATGTGCCGTCACGCGCAGGCAAGACTAAAAAAGCCAAAGAGCTAGCTTATGATTCACGGCAGCTTAGCCTGGCTGTATAAAGTCTTGCGGTATAAAAGTCGTCTGGCAGCATAAAGTTGGCTCGCGGGCAAAGTGCTGGAAAAATTTTCCTTAGTACGCTATTTAGTCGTACAACATTTAACTCGGCATGGGTTCAGTCAACACTGATTCAATCAACGGTGCTGTCAACATTTTCTCAATCAACATTTTCTCAATCAAGAAGTTCAGCCGTGTATGTCCGTCAGTCCTGAAGCAATGCCGAGCCGTCTCCCAAAAATACGTCTGGTACCGGCTGCATTGGCGGTCCTGGTCCAATGTGCCGCCTTGGTTGCCGTGTTCGCATCCTCATGGGCCATTTACCTGGCCGCCGCTGTTTATTTCGATGCTGATTTAAGTTTGCTGATGCCGGTGCCAGTGTTAGTGCCGATGTTAGTGCTGATGCAGGCGCTGGCGGCTGCACTATTTTCCTATCTGGCAGGCATGGCCAGCTGGTGGCGCTGGATACACTTGTGTTTCCCTCTTGCGATATGGGGTATGTCTTGCTGGCATGTTCCTGATGAATTTTACCTGACGGGTTTTATCGTCAGCCTAAGCCTGTTCTGGACTACATTTCGTAGTCAAGTACCGTTCTACCCCTCGCGTCCGATTGTCTGGCAACAGGTAGCCGGACTCATGCCGCAGGGTAAGCCCGTGCGCATGATAGACATCGGTAGCGGTCTGGGGGGTATGTCCATGCATATCGCCAAGGTCAGGCCGGATAGCCGGATTGAAGGTATTGAAATAGCACCATTGCCATGGATGCTGAGTTTTGTCCGAGCCTGGATCAGGCGGTCTTCCGCAGTATTTAGGCTGGGCGATTACCGGAAGCTGGATTTTGCAAGTTATGATGTTATTTTTGCTTATCTATCGCCTGCCGCCATGCTGGCCTTGTGGGAAAAAGCGCGTCAGGAGATGCGCCCCGGGAGTCTGCTCGTCAGTTATGAGTTTGAAATTCCCGGTGTTGCTCCCAGCCTGTGTGTCGCAGCTGACAAACAATCGCCGGTGATTTACGTCTGGCGCTTATCCTAGCTATCGCCGGGCATCCTTTGCTTTGTCCCGCATTCCTCGCTTTGCCAGGTGTGGTTTTATGTTTCCCGTCCATGCCGTAAACACGATACTAAGCTGAAAATATCCCTTTGTTCCTGCGATTGATTCGCTTGCCACATTGATATTCTGAACCTGATTGTCAAAATGCCGGAAGTGGATGCTTCCCTAAATTGGAGCGCATATAAGTGATACTTGTTGTTGGATATTTAGTTGTGTTGGGGTCGATTTTCGGCGGATTTGCGCTTGCGGGCGGTCATCTGGGGGCGTTGTGGCAGCCGATGGAGCTGCTCATGATTTTTGGTGGTGCGATCGGGGCCTTTATCGTTGGTAACGATAGCAAGGCGGTCATGGCTACGCTGAAAGCGTTACCAACCACGATCAAGGGCTCCAAGGTGAACAAGGCGCTGTATATGGATCTGCTGGCGCTGCTGTACGAGATTCTCACCAAGATTCGCAAGGACGGCATGATGTCGATTGAAGGCGATGTGGATGAACCTGAGTCAAGTCCATTGTTCGGAAAATATCCGGAGCTGCAAAACAATCACCACCTCATTGAATTTATTACCGATTATCTGCGCCTCATGGCCTCCGGAAATATGGATGCTTTCCAGGTTGAGAACTTGATGGATAACGATATCGAAACGCATCACATGGAAGGCCATGTACCTGTGCAGTGCATTGCCAGGATGGGTGAGGGGCTGCCTGCGTTCGGCATCGTGGCGGCCGTAATGGGTGTGGTACACACGATGGAAAACGTTGGGTTGCCGCCTGCCGAGCTGGGGGTGCTGATTGCCCATGCGCTGGTGGGCACATTCCTTGGTATTTTGCTGGCTTATGGATTCGTAGGGCCATTGTCCGGGCTGCTGGAGCATAAGCTGGAGGAAAGTAGCAAGATGCTCCAGTCGGTAAAAGTCACGCTGCTTGCCAGTATCAATGGGTATGCACCGGTAATTGCGGTTGAGTTTGGCCGCAAAGTGCTTTATTCAACCGAGCGCCCCGGTTTTCTTGAACTTGAAGCCCACATTAAACAGGCTAGGGCAGCCAAATAATGCACAGCCAAATAATGTGCCAACTGATAGCTGAAACCAAACAGCCAAGTTTGAACGGAGTATGTCATGGCTGAAGAGGCCGTCAAACCGATTATCATCAAGCGGGTTAAAAAAGTTAGTGGCGGCGGTCACCAGGGCGGCGCGTGGAAGATCGCTTATGCGGACTTCGTGACGGCGATGATGGCTTTCTTTCTACTGATGTGGCTATTGCAATCGTCGTCAAAAGCGTCGTTGGAAGGGATTGCCGAATATTTCAAGATGCCGTTAAAGGTGGCGCTGCAAGGCGGCCCTGCAGTGGCGACCAGTGACTCCGTGATCAAAGGCGGTGGCGGCAGGGATCTTACAAGGAAGCAGGGGCAGGTGAAACCTGTAGACAGCCCTAAAGGTAAGCAGAAATTGGTCGATATAAAAGATGCGCAGCGAGCATTGGATAGAGCTGAGGCGGCAAGGCTGGAAGATTTGAAAGCCAGGATAGAAAAAGCGATTGAAGGCAGCCCGACTTTAAGGCAGTTCAAAAATCAGCTGTTACTGGATATCACGACTGAAGGGTTGCGTGTTCAGATTGTGGATGAGCAGAACCGGCCCATGTTCGCTTCTTCCAAGGCTGAATTGCATCCTTATGCCAAACAGATTTTGAAAGAGATCGGCCAGATGCTGAATGGGGTGACCAATAAAATCAGCTTGTCCGGACATACCGATGCAGTGCCTTATCCTAACGGTGAAAAGTCCTACAGTAATTGGGAGTTATCGTCAGACCGGGCCAATGCGTCGCGCCGTGAGTTGATTGCCGGGGGCATGGATGAAACCAAGCTGATGCGTGTGGTGGGGCTGGCCTCTGCCTCTTTGTTTGATAAGAAAAATCCGTTAAATCCAATCAATCGACGTATTAGCATCATCGTCATGAATAAAAAAGCAGAAGCAGACGCAATGAAGGATGGAGGCGGGGTCTTGATATCTTCAACCGCAACGAAGTCGGATATTGGTAAAGCGGTGCAGTCACGATAAATTTTACCAATACAATACTTGAAATTGGTTTGCTTTCCTGATCGTATTCATCTAATTGAGATTAAGCGCTACGGAATATTATTGTATGGAAATGAAAACTTTACCAATGACCGAATTAAGAAGCCTGCTTGCCGCGGTGTCAGATCACGGTAAGCAGCATTTATTGGAGGTCGAGGCAGACTTGCTGCAGACGACGCTTTTGCTGAGTGAAGCGATTGAAAAATTGGGTACGAGCTTTATGGCGGTGCATGAAACCGTGGTTCGGCAGCAGCAAGTCCTGAATACCCTGGCGGCAGCACATCAGTTCGGAAAAGAGGAACTTGGGCAACTGGAGGCCTGCGAGCAAAAAATTGAGGATGAGGTTAATGCTGCGGTCACTGCTTTGCAATTCCAGGATCTTACCAGTCAATTGATCGCCAGAACCATCAAGCGGGTGAATGGATTAAAGGGTTTGCTCCAGGAGTTGGCTGCCCATGGCGACGAGATGGAGCCGAGCCGTGAGCATGAGGAGATATCCAAGTTTATTGAAGAGATGAGTCATAGCTTGCATGCCGGCAGCCATGCCCTTTCAGGGAGAGTGTTGCGCTCGGTGAACCAGCAGGATATGACGACAGGGGATGTCGAACTTTTTTAGTCCGCATCGCTAAATATTGTGGATTAGCTGTCGTTAAATAAGTGAGTTTGGCCTGTTAAGGCCTTTAATTTAGCAACCGGGTTGATCGGTTGGTAACAAAAAAGTGAGCAATGGAATGGCAAAAGTAATTTTAACAGTTGATGACTCCGGTTCTTTGCGCCAGATGGTGGCATTTAGTCTTAAAGCGGCTGGCTACGATGTGGTGCAGGCAGTCGATGGGCAGGATGGGCTAAACAAGGCAAAGGAAAGAACGGTTGACCTGGTGCTCACTGACCAGAATATGCCAATTATGGATGGCCTGACGCTCATTAAACATCTGCGCGAGTTAGGTTCATACCAAAAAGTGCCAATTTTAATGCTGACGACAGAGTCAAGCGATGAAATGAAGGCTAAAGGTAAAGCTGCCGGGGCTAACGGTTGGCTGGTCAAGCCATTTGACCCCAAACGATTAATTGAAGTGGTGCAAAAAGTTATCGGATAGGAAGTGTATTTGCAGGCGTGATCCTAGGCTGTAAAAGGTCTGGGTCATGCCTGCAAAAAGTGCATCTGGCGGCAAAGTAAATATATATATGGGGTAAAGCAATGACAGTTGATATGAGTCAGTTCTATGAGGTCTTCTTTGATGAATCGGAAGAGCTGTTGGCTGAGGCTGAACGATTACTTCTGGAAATAGATATAGAAAGCCCGGGCGACGAAGATTTAAATGCGATTTTCCGTGCCGCTCATTCGATAAAAGGTGGTGCCGCTACTTTTGGTTTCATGGATATGACCGAAATTACGCATGTCCTGGAAAACTTGCTGGATAAGATCCGTAAACATGAAATGGCGCTTACGGCCGAGCACGTTGATGCCTTTTTGGCCGCAAAAGATGTATTGGAAATGGAGTTGGATGGGCATCGTAATGCTGCGCCTGTTGACGAGAATCAGGTTGCCGAAGTTAAACGGGTGCTGAAATCACTCTCGGAAGCCAGCGGTGCCGTGGCCGCGCCGGTTGCAGCGCCCGCACCTGTCTCAGCGCCTGTAGTGCAAGAGAAACTGGTGCAGGAGAAGCAACCGGAAGTGGTTGCACAAGCCCCCGCTGACGGGCTGACGAGCTATCGCATTGTGTTGCCGGAAGTGACGGAAAAAGATGCCGGCAATCTGCAAGAAGAGCTAGGGCTGTTGGGAGAAGTAACTTCCAGCAAAAATGAACAAGGCCGCCATGTGTTTGTGCTTACCACAGACTCAACGCAGGACGATATTGTCTCTATCTGTTCATTTGTCCTTGACCCTGACGATCTGGTCATTACCTTGGCATCAGCGACAGCTGCACCCGTAGAACCAACCCCAGTAGGACCAACCCCAGTCAGTGAGGCAGCCGGTGAGACGGTTGTGGCAGATGCCGACTCGACACCAGGCGCAATACCCAAGGTGGCAATACATGAAGAAGTCGGGTACGGATTATTCTCGAAAGACGGTAAAAGTGACGTGGAAGAAGGTTATGGCTTTTTTGCGCCCTTTACTCCCCATCCTGATGCGGTTGTTGCCAAGCTGATCGACGATAACACCGATGTATCTTCTATTATTGGTGCAGGCAATCCTGCTGAAGCCGGCGCCACCGCCTCGGCTCCTGCCGAACCTGCAGAAAAGAAGGCGCCGGTCCGTCGCGAAGCCGATAAATCCCATGCCAGTGCAGAAACGTCTTCGATTCGTGTCGGCATTGAAAAAGTTGACCAACTTATCAACCTAGTCGGTGAGTTGGTGATTACGCAAGCGATGATTGAGCAACGGATCAGCTCGCTCGACCCGGTGGCGTATGAGCCATTGATTAACAGTGTCGGGCAGCTCACCCGTAACACGCGTGATTTGCAGGAGTCAGTGATGTCCATTCGCATGATGCCAATGGATTTTGTGTTCTCCCGCTTTCCAAGAATGGTTCGGGATTTAGCTGGCAAGCTAGGTAAAAAAGTAGAGTTTGTCACTGTAGGCGCAGCGACCGAGTTGGATAAAGGTTTAATTGAACGCATTGTAGACCCCCTCACTCACCTGGTCCGCAACAGCGTGGATCATGGCATTGAAACGCCCGCTAACCGTAAAGCCGCGGGCAAAAGTGAAACGGGTGTGTTGACGCTCTCTGCCGCACATAAGGGCGGCAGCATTGTCATTGAAGTGACCGATGATGGCGCCGGGTTAAATCGGAATAAATTACTGGCAAAAGCACAAAAAAATGGCTTGCCGGTGAGTGAAAACATGACCGACAGCGAGGTGTTCGCACTCATCTTTGCGCCAGGGTTTTCTACCGCAGAAGTCGTGACCGATGTTTCCGGTCGCGGCGTAGGTATGGACGTGGTGAGACGAAATATCTCTGCGATGGGTGGTGTGGTTGAGATTCGCTCAGCACTGGGATTCGGTACCACCATCTCCATTTCATTACCTCTGACACTGGCGATTCTGGATGGCATGTCGGTATCGCTGGGCAGCAGTATTTATGTCATTCCACTGAACCTCATCGTAGAAACCTTGCAGCCACGCGCTGAGGATATTAAAACGGTGACCGGAGAAGGCCGGATGGTCCATGTGCGCGGAGAGTATCTGCCCATTATCGCGCTACATAGCGTATTTAATCAGCACACCGATATTACCGACCCGACACAAGGCGTATTGGTCCTGATTGAAACCGAAGGTAAAAAATCTGCATTATTTGTGGACCGTCTGGTGGGTCAGCAACAAGTCGTGATTAAGAGCCTGGAAACCAATTACAGAAAAGTAGCCGGAGTATCAGGCGCCACCATTATGGGTGATGGATGTGTGGCTTTGATTCTGGATGTAGCCGCCCTGATTCAGATGGGTCAGGCGACTAACTACCTTACTGGCGCCATGCCATTCTCGAGTAGCAGCGCTCAGTCAACACAAAATTCAAGCAATGCCTAAGGAGCTCACATAATGGAAATGAATACAGATACTGCAAGCAGCCCGGTCAAGACCCAAGCAAAAAGTGCCGCCGGTGAATACCTCACTTTTGTGTTAGGCACGGAAGAATACGGTTTGGAAATTTTAAAAGTGCAGGAAATACGCGGCTATGACGCCGTCACGCAAATCGCCAATACGCCGGATTTCATCAAAGGCGTGGTCAATTTGCGCGGCAAGATTGTGCCTATCGTTGATTTACGCATCAAGTTTCATCTTGGTAAGGTGGAATATGATGAATTCACGGTCGTGATTATCCTGAGTCTGGGTAGTCGCGTAGTAGGCATTGTGGTGGATGGCGTTTCAGATGTGATGGAATTAAAGGAAGACCAAATTCGTGATGTTCCGTCTTTAGTGACCAGTATTGATACTAAATACATCGTTGGCTTAGCCACGGTGGAGTCGCGGATGCTGATTCTCGTGGATATTGAACAATTAATGAGCAGCCAGGAGATGGAGCTTTTAGATAGTGTAGAAGTGCATTAGATATCCAATCACATCCCCGTTTAAACCAGGTAATTTTTGTAAGCAGGTGCTCACTAGATAGTCAGGATCGGTAATAAATCATGAAAATTAACATGCCAGTCACCAACAATGAAATCCACTTTGATGATTCAGAGTTCATGCTGACCAAGACGGACCTCAGGGGATATATTACCTACGCCAATCAAGACTTTATCAAGGTGAGTGGGTTTAGCGAATCAGAGCTTATAGGCGCAAACCACAACATATTACGTCACCCGGATATGCCGGTAGAAGCCTTTGAGGATATGTGGCGAAATCTGAAGGAAGGTAAACCATGGACCGGCATGGTCAAAAACCGCACCAAGGCTGGCGACTATTATTGGGTAATGGCTGACACGGCACCAATCTTTGAGAACGGGCAGATCACCGGTTATCTTTCAGCGCGTAAAAAACCTACACGGCAGCAAATAGATGCTGCGGCAGATGCTTACCGTTTGTTCAAGGATGGTAAGGCCCGCGGCCTAAGCATCGTCGATGGCAATGTCGTAGAAAACACATGGCTATATAAATTAAAAAACAGGGTTCTTTCTTTTAAAGTAGCTCAGCGCATCACCGGTATCATCGTGCTGGCAGTCATGGTAGCGATAACGCAGGCAGCATTAGGCCTTTACGAGTTATCCATTGCAAATAACAGCCTTAAAAACGTGTATGAAAATCGCATGAAGCCGGCGGAAGATTTACGCGACATCTCGAATCTTATGCTGGAAAATCTCAACTATTTAAGAGTTGCATTGAGTGAAGTAAAAATTGGTGAAGTGACAGCTGAAGATGCTGACAGGGATGCTGTGCTGGTGATGAACCCGGAAATCGCAGCAAAGTCGGCTGATGCCATCGAGCAAAATATCAAGACTATCGGTGGGCTATGGACAGGGTACGTGAGCGCCGACCTGACGCCGGAAGAAAAGGTGCTTGCGGATAAATTTGTCGAAAGCCGTGGTCATTTGGTTGAAGCGGCATTGAAGCCGTCTTTGCTTGCATTGCGTGCCCATAATTATGAAGAAACCAGGGCGTTGGCTGAAAAAGCGCGCGAACTCTACACCGTAGCTGCCCCTGATATTACTGCGTTGATTAAATTGCAAAGTGGTGAAGCGAACAAAATATACAAGAGTGCTGCTACTCACTTTGCAAATATATGCCTGCTAACGGTTGGCGGACTGACTGCGGCCGTTTTTATACTGATTTGGCTCGGCCTCGTTGTGGCACGCTCTATCACTAAACCTTTGGAAAAATCCATTGAAGTATTTGGCGACATCGCTTCAAACAAGCTGGATACAAGCATTGATGTCCATGGCAGCGATGAACTGAGCCATGTATTGCAGTCATTGAAAACAATGCAAACCATGGTTAATGTTAATGTTAACGAGCAGAGGGAGCTGGCAGATAAAGTCAGGGAGCAGTCAGCCCAGTACGAAGGGCAACTGGCTGCCATCAGTAAGTCTACCGGTGTGATTGAATTCAGCATGGCTGGCAAAGTGATCACTGCCAATGACAACTTTTTGAATGCGTTAGGTTACAGCTTGAGCGAAGTGGTTGGCCAACCCCACAGCGCCTTTGTCGATGCCGGCTATAGTGGTGGTGCGGAATACCGCCAGTTCTGGGAAAAGCTCAATCGTGGTGAATCAGTAGCCGGACAATTTCAGCGTATTGGAAAAAATGGTAAGGATGTCTGGCTTGAAGCTACTTACAACCCGATACTGGATGTGAACGGCAAGCCCTATAAGGTGGTGAAATACGCTACGGACATTACCGAACAAAAGATCAGGAACGCAGATTTTGAAGGCCAGATTGCCGCCATTGGCAAGTCTCAAGGCGTCGTTGAGGTCGGTCTGGACGGAACTATCCTGAAAGCGAATGAAGCTTACCTGCAAATGTTAGGCTATACCGAAAAAGAACTGGTTGGCCAGCATGCTCGCGTGGTGTTAGACCCTACCTTTGCCAAGAGCGCAGAGTATGCGGCGCTATGGGACAAGCTGGTGCAAGGCGGCAATGATTCCGGTCAATACAAACGCATTGCCAAAAATGGCAAGGAAGTCTGGATTCAAGCCTCCTACAATCCGATTTACGATTTGAACGGCAAGCCATACAAGATCGTGAATTATACAATCGACATCACCGCGCAAAAGCTGCTGGCTGCAGACAATGCAAGTCAAATCGCTGCCATTAATAAAATCCAGGGCGTGATTGAGTTTGATCTAACCGGCAAAATTACCGCCGTGAATGAGAACTTTGCCAATATGACCGGCTATGGCGAAAAAGAGGTGGTCGGCAACCATCACAGCATGTTTGTGGATGCTGCCTATAAATCCAGCCATGATTATCAGGCATTCTGGGAAAAGCTGGGCCGTGGCGAAGCCGATACAGGGCAGTACAGGCGCCTCGGCAAAGGCGGCAGGGACATCTGGCTGCAGGCTACCTATAACCCGATTTTTGATTTGAACGGCTTGCCATTCAAAGTCGTGAAATATGCCACGGATATCACCGAGCAACATAACAACACCATTGCCTTGGCTGGGGCGGTGGAAGAAACCCAAGCCATTATTGAAGGTGCAAAAGCGGGCGATTTATCCAGCCGCGTTCCGCTGGAAGGTAAAGCCGGAGCAATTGCCAGTCTATGTGATGGCGTGAATGCGCTTATGGACAAAATGACCGAGGTGATTGTGCAAGTGCGCGAAGCCGGTGAAACCATCAATACCGCCGCCAGTGAAATTTCCACCGGTAACAACGATTTATCGCGCCGTACCGAACAGCAGGCCTCATCATTGGAGCAAACCGCCTCCAGCATGGAAGAACTCGCCAGCACCGTCAAACAAAATGCTGAAAATGCCAAACAGGCCAATCAACTTGCCGGCGCGGCATCAGGTGTGGCGGTCAAGGGCGGCAATGTGGTGAAACAAGTCATTACCACCATGGTTGACATCAACGCCAGCTCACGCAAGATCGAAGACATCATCACGGTTATCGACGGCATTGCCTTCCAAACCAATATCCTGGCGCTCAATGCCGCAGTAGAGGCGGCAAGGGCAGGTGAACAAGGCCGCGGTTTTGCGGTGGTAGCGGGTGAAGTGCGCAACCTGGCACAGCGCTCTGCCAGTGCCGCGAAGGAAATCAAAGAGCTCATCTCCGACTCGGTATCCAAGGTGCATGATGGAAGCCAGCTGGTTGAGGATGCGGGTAAAACCATGGAAGAGGTCGTGACATCCGTGCAGCGTGTGACCGACATCATGGGGGAAATCACGGCAGCATCGGTTGAACAAAGCGCCGGTATTGATCTGGTTAACCAGGCCGTGACACAGATGGATGAAGTGACCCAGCAAAATGCCGCACTGGTGGAAGAAGCCGCGGCCGCATCCGAGTCACTGGTCGATCAGGCCGTAAGCCTGATGGAAACCGTGAGTGTATTTAAATTGAATGACGGTTCATCAATATCCGCAATCAAGGTAGTAGCACGCCCCGCCGCAAGGCCAGGCTCATCCGGGCTGGCTGCTGCCCCTAATCCATCTGTACCCAAGTTTGCCTCCGGGCCGGCAGTGATGGCCAAGACAGGTACGGATGATAGCGAGTGGGAAGAGTTTTAGTCTTGAGATAGCAAGTTGTTAATGACAATAATAAAGCAAACTTTATAAATGAATGGACGATAGATGAAAGCACTTAGTGTAGGTCAACGTTTGACGGGTATCATCGGGCTGTCAGTTTTGGTGGCGGTAATGCTGGTTGGACTGGGTCTTTACGGGCTATCCGCATCAAAAGACAGTATTAAAACGGTCTATGAGGATCGGATGGTGCCAATAAGAGATTTGACCGGCATTTTGAGTTCCATGTTGGAAAGCCGGGCAGTGTTGAGAACCGCGCTCAGCGAAGTGGAAATTGATACTTCGGGCGAGGAAGCTGTGCTGGCCATGAATCCGGAAATTGCCTCCAAGTCGGCTGATGCCATCGAAAAGAATATGAAGTCCATTGACGGTTTATGGCAGCGTTACATGGCTACCTACCTGGCGCCGGAAGAGAAAGTGCTGGCGGAGAAGTTTGCCAAAAGCCTCGACAAGTTCGAGAGTATAGGTTTGAAACCGGCAGTGGTGGTATTGCGGATAAACAATTACGGCGCAACGAAAAGGTATGATGAGCAGACATACGGGCTCTATACGGCGGCTGTGGTCGATATGGATGCATTGATCAAGCTGCAATTCGATATCACATATGATGAATACAATGCCAGTGTCGCACGCTATGAAAATGTACGCATGATTTCATTGGGTGCATTGGGCGTGGCCATTGCCATTTTGATCTGGGTTGGGTTTGTCATGGCCCGTTCCATAACCAGAGCCTTGGGCGGTGAACCGGAAGTGATTAACGAAACGGCCACCCGTATTGCTGCCGGAAACCTCAGTGTTCTCGTTCCTTTGCGGGTTAATGACCGTAGCAGTGCCATGGCTGCCATGAGCGCCTTGCAGGATAAAATTAAATTGCTGGTTGCCGATGCCTCAATGCTCTCGCAGGCTGCGGTATCAGGGCGTCTTGCTACGCGTGCCGACGCCACTCAACATCAGGGTGACTTCCGTAAAGTGGTCGAAGGCGTGAACGCTACCCTGGATTCAGTGATTGGCCCACTCAATGTTGCTGCCAATTATGTCGACCGTATCTCTAAAGGTGATATTCCCGCCAAGATTACCGATGCCTACAACGGTGACTTCAATACCATCAGGAACAACCTTAACCGATGCATTGATGCCGTCAATAGCATGGTGGCGGAAGCCAACAATCTTGAACAGGCCGCCCTCGATGGTCACCTTGCCACGCGTGCTGACGCGAGCAAATATCAAGGTGATTTCCGCAAGGTCGTAGTAGGCGTCAACAACTGTCTCGATGCCGTTGTCGGGCCGCTGAATGTCGCTGCCAAGTACGTGGATGACATATCCAAAGGCAATATCCCTGCCAAGATCACTGACACCTACAACGGCGATTTCAACACCATCAAGAACAACCTTAACCAATGTATTGATGCCGTGAATACAATGATTGCAGATGCATCCATGCTGGCAGAAGCAGCCGAAAAAGGACTGCTGTCTACCCGTGCAGATGCTGGCAGGCATCAAGGCGACTTCCGCAAGATTGTGGAAGGCGTGAACCATACCCTTGATTCCGTGATTGGTCCCCTTAATGTTGCTGCTGATTGTGTTGACAGCATCTCCAGGGGCGATATTCCAGTCAGGATTACCGACAATTACAACGGTGATTTCAACACCATCAAGAATAATCTCAACCAGTGTATTGATGCAGTCAACCGGCTGGTAAGCGATGCCAGCATGCTGGCACAAGCGGCGAGTGAAGGGCGCGTTACCGCGCGGGCTGATGCTACCCAGCATCAGGGAGACTTCCGCAAGGTTGTTGAGGGGGTCAATGCAACCCTGGAAACCATCGTAGAGCCGATCATTGCCGTTAAAGCAGCCATAGAAACCATTAACACCGCTGCCGGTGAAATCTCTTCGGGTAATAGCAATCTGTCATCCCGTACCGAGCAGCAAGCATCGAGCCTGGAAGAAACCGCCGCCAGCATGGAAGAGCTAGCCGGCACGGTTAAAAACAACGCAGAAAATGCCAAGGAAGCCAATCAACTGGCACTGACCGCATCAGGTGTTGCCGTTAAAGGCGGCGAAGTCGTTTCCCAGGTTGTTGTCACCATGAGCGCGATCAATGAAAGTGCACGCAAGATTGAAGACATTATTTCAGTCATTGACGGCATCGCCTTCCAGACCAACATCCTCGCCCTCAATGCAGCGGTAGAGGCTGCAAGGGCTGGTGAACAAGGTCGCGGCTTTGCGGTAGTGGCAGGTGAGGTACGCAATCTCGCACAGCGTTCAGCCAGTGCCGCCAAAGAGATCAAGGAGCTTATTACCGACTCCGTGAGCAAGACATCCGAAGGTACCAAACAGGTCGAAACCGCAGGCAAGACCATGGAAGAAGTGGTGGTCTCGGTCAAACGGGTAGCCGATATCATCAGTGAAATCGCGGCAGCCTCTGTAGAGCAAAGCACAGGCATTAACCAGGTTAACACTGCAGTGACCAGCATGGATGAAGCCACCCAGCAAAATGCCGCATTGGTAGAACAGGCGGCAGCGGCGGCTGAATCACTGGTGGATCAAGCCAATGCCTTAACTGACGTTATCAGTGTGTTTAAACTGGGCAACACCTCATCATCTCCGGTAGCCAGAAAATCAGAAGTACGGCTACATGAAGTCAAGCCAAAGACAAAACCTGAAGTTAAGGCTGCCGATAAGGCCATTGCCAAAACCGGTACCGATGATGGCGACTGGGAGGAGTTTTAGTCGCATGCGTTTGGTGTAGTTTTCACCTGCTGGGTCAACATTAAAATTTAGGTCAACATTAAAATTTAGGTCAACATTAACATTTGGGTCAACATTAAAAAGACAAAACCACTAACAAGGTTTTGTCTTTTTTGCTTAATACAGCGCCTGTCAGTTGTTATCTCCCCCATTTTTTTAACGCGCGCCAAGAAAATTGTAAATGCTTTGTAAGGGTTTTAAAGAAACCAGAACATATGGCGTTAATGGGGCTGTGAGGTGATGCGGTTCATCTTCTGTAATTATTATCTTTTATGCGCAGAGTCGCATTGCGGCTTTTAATGGACACCTCACTATTTGTTAATTTTAGGAAATGGAATTTTGATTATGAATAAACTTGCCACCAGCACCCTGGTTGCTACGGCGTTAATTTTTTCTTCTTTTGGTTTACATGCTGCCGAGGTATGTAAAGTCTCGATGATGGGACGTGTCTGCTTTGAAGAAGGAAGTCCTGAGGCCACTGCAGCACACATGAAAGGTGATGCTGTTGCCGAGGCGGCTACCAAGAAAAAAGCAGCCGATAAATTAGCCGAAGATGTTAGCCCGAAGAAAGTGGCAGGCAATAGTAAATAATGATCGCAAGTGACTGTATCTTAACGGCTTCCAGCTTGTCGCTTGAGGCGGTAATGGTATAGTCCGGGCTTGAGATGATGGATTATATTAATCCATCAAGGGCCTGCCAGTTGCAAAATTGGCAGGCCTTTTATTTGCGCCGGCTTGCAGGAGCAAGCTATCCCTCCAGTTTAAATGTTTAAAGTGATGGAGTTTTCCGGTTTTGTTTAGCTGTTCATATTGCCTTGCAAGCCGCCAGAATTGAGCCTGTAAATATATTCAAGATTTTAAAAATAGTGCCGTAAGTATTGGTGTGAGCGTTGAGTTGTGTTGGCTGCATGTTTAGTTAAGTATCTATAGAGTGTTAGGAGAAGTAAGTGAGTGTTGCAAAGCGTATGTATTTATTGATATTTGCTGCCTCGATAGGCCTTATATCATTGGCTGGTATTGGCCAGTACCAGATGAGCCGTGTATACGACATTACCAATTTTGCCAATGTGAATACCGTGCCCAGTGTACATCTGCTGGATGAAGCTTTAGCGCATTTTGAAAAACTCAACGGCCTGATTTGGCAGCACATGGCGAGCACTGACGGTGACAAGATGGTTGCCATCGAGACTAAAGTGGCAGAAACACACCAGGCACTGACGGATACATTAAAAAAATATGAAGACACGATGGTCGCTGATGATAAGGATCGCGAACTGTTAGCGGCTGACCGGGCTGCACTGGCCAATTACGATACGATGGGGGGTAATGTGCTCACGGTGTCGCTGGAGAATAAAAAGAATGAGGCGCGCGATGCCCTGCTGGCAGGCGGTGCTGTGATTGAAAAGATGCAGTCAGCGTTTGAAGAACACCGTCAGTATAATGTAAAGCTAGGCATAGATAGTGCGGCACAGGCTGCCAGTATTAAATTAAATGCGATAGTGATTTCGCTGGCAATATCCATATCCATATTGCTGATTGTTGTTTTGCTTGGATTTTACATCACCCGCAATTTACTCAAGCAATTGGGCGATGAGCCTTCCAGCCTTGCGGAAATTACTGGTAAATTTGCTCATGGTGATTTATCCATGACTGTTCATGTGGCCGAACAAGATAAATCCAGTGTTGCTTATTCAATTAAAGTGTTGCAAAAGACGCTTAAGGATTTAATCGATTCATTACAGCACGTCAGCGCCCAGCATGATGCCGGCGATATTGATGTTGACATGGATGCAAACCGCTTCAAGGGTGCCTATGCTGAAGTTGCACAAGGCATCAATACCATGATCGCCGGACATGTTCAGATGAACAAAAAAACGATGGCGGTGGTGCAAAAGTTTGGTGATGGTGATTTTGATGCGCCACTGGAACGGTTTCCAGGTAAAAAAGCGGAAATTAATGCCACAGTAGAACAGGTGCGTAGCAACCTCAAGAGTTTGGTTACCGATACTTCCATGTTGGCAGATGCTGCCGAAAATGGCCAGTTATCCGCTCGCGCTGATGCAACTAAACATCAAGGTGATTTCCGCAAGATCGTTGCTGGTGTGAACAACACGCTAGACGCGGTAATTGGTCCTCTAAACGTTGCCGCCCACTATGTAAACGACATCTCCAAAGGCAATATCCCTGCCAAGATCACCGAGACTTATAACGGTGATTTCAACACGATTAAAAACAATCTCAACACCTGTATTGATGCCGTTAATGCGCTAGTTGCAGATACGGCCATGCTGGCTGACGCCGCCAGGAAAGGGCTGTTATCCACCCGTGCAGATGCTAACCGTCATCAAGGCGATTTCCACAAGATTGTAGATGGTGTAAATGACACGCTGGATGCCGTGATCGGGCCTCTCAATATGGCTGCCGATTACGTTGAAAGTATCTCCAAAGGCGATATTCCGGAAAACATTACCGATACCTACCATGGTGACTTCAACACCATCAAGAATAACCTCAATATTTGCTGTGATGCGGTGAATAGACTGGTGAGCGACGCCAATATGCTGGCACATGCGGCCAGCGAAGGACGCATCACTGTGCGTGCCGATGCAACACAGCACCACGGGGATTTCCGCAAAGTAGTCGAAGGTGTGAATGCGACCCTGGAAACCATCGTAGAGCCGATCATTGCTGTCAAAACAGCCGTGGAAACCATCAACACTGCAGCAGACGAGATATCAACGGGTAATAGTGACCTGTCATCCCGTACCGAGCAACAAGCCTCTACGCTGGAAGAAACAGCCGCCAGCATGGAAGAGCTAGCCGGCACGGTTAAAAACAATGCGGAAAATGCCAAGGAAGCCAACCAACTGGCACTGACTGCATCAGGCGTAGCCGTTAAAGGCGGCGAAGTCGTTTCCCAGGTCGTCGTCACCATGAGCGCGATCAATGAAAGTGCGCGCAAGATTGAAGACATCATCAGTGTCATTGACGGCATTGCCTTCCAGACCAACATCCTTGCCCTCAATGCAGCGGTAGAAGCCGCAAGGGCAGGCGAGCAAGGCCGCGGCTTTGCGGTAGTGGCAGGTGAAGTGCGCAACCTGGCCCAACGTTCAGCCAGTGCGGCCAAAGAGATCAAGGAGCTTATCCATGATTCAGTCAGCAAAACGGCTGAAGGGACAACGCTGGTTGAGAACGCAGGCCAGACTATGGGAGAAGTGGTAACTTCGGTGAAGCATGTTGCCGACATTATCAGTGAAATTGCCGCGTCCTCTGTTGAACAAAGCCAAGGCATTACCCAGATTAATCACGCAATGGTCAGTATGGATGAAGCCACCCAGCAAAATGCCGCCCTGGTAGAACAGGCGGCAGCGGCGGCTGAATCACTGGTGGATCAGGCCAATGCTTTGAGCGATGCGATCAGCGTATTCAAGCTTGGCAGTAGTCACGCATCATTTTCAACCGGCAAGGCAATAAGCCGCCCGGTAGCACTCCGGTCAGTAGCAAGGCTATCGTCAGAAAAACCAGCGTCAGCAAAACCAGCGCTAGCCAAGGCTGTAGCGAAGACCGGTACGAATGATGGCGATTGGGAAGAGTTTTAAATTGTTGATTAGAACTATCAATATTATCGCTTTAAAAAACCAGAAAGAATTACATTGTGAAAATAAACCTGCCAGTAACTAATAGAGAAGCCGAACTTAAGGATACAAGCTCGATCGTTTCCAAGACGGATGTTAAAGGCACGATTACTTATATCAATCGTGATTTCATGGAGATAAGCGGTTTTTCAGAGCAGGAATTGATTGGCCACAACCACAATATTGTTCGTCATCCGGATATGCCGCCGGCTGCTTTTGAAGATTTGTGGAATACAGTCAAAGCAGGCAAGCCATGGAATGGTATCGTCAAAAACCGCTGTAAAAATGGAGATCATTACTGGGTAGAGGCCAACGTTGCTCCTATCCGTGAAGGTAATCAGGTGGTTGGCTACCTGTCAGTTCGCTCCAAGCCTACGCGCCAGCAAATCGAGGCGGTTGAGCCTTTGTACCGCCAGATGCTGGAAGGTAAATTTCCTAAAACCAGCATCACGGCCAGGCTTGCACGCGCACTAAAAAATGTGCCGATGTACTACAAAGTGTTAACGGTAATCGCCGTGCCTGTTATGTCGGTTGTTGGATTTACGCTTCTGGAAAATCCGCAGGCAGCCAATGGCCTGGCAATTGCTGGTGTCGGTGCTGTTGCTGCGTTAATTGCAAGTATACTATTGACGCGCGTGATTACCTTGCCTATTCAGCGCGCAACACAAGCGCTTAATGCGATGGCTAATGGGGATTTGCAGACCTCAATCGATGCTAGCGCAAATGATGAAATTGGCAAGATGGTACAGGCATTGAAATCCATGCAAATCCGGCTGGGTTTTGAAGTGAATGATGCGCGTAAAATGGCTGAAGAAGCATTACGCTTGCAAGTGGCCTTGGATATTAACTCCACGGGCTTTACATTTTCGGATAGCCAGAACATATTGCAATACATGAACCAGGCCGCAATGGATTTATGGCAGGGCATGTCTACAGCGTTACTGAAACGCCATGCGGATTTTTCAGTTGCAGCGATGAAGGGTAGAAGTATTGGTCAGTATCTGGAGCATGAATCGGACCGTGCTGTATTTGCCGAAAGACTGAGTGTCCCCAGGCCGATGCATGTTTCCATGTATGGCCGCCATTTGGACTTGGTGGTCATCCCGGTGCATAATATTAAAGGTGAATATTTGGGCCGTATGACACAATGGAGTGATCGTACTGCTGAAGTGGTTGCAGAGCAGGAAGTGGCTGAACTGATAGAGCAGACCGTAGCCGGCAACCTGACCAAGCGGATTGACGCATCAACCTTACCCCCGGGCTTTTTGCGCGACACCAGTGAAGGCATGAACCGCCTGTTAGAGGCTGTGATCGGCCCGCTCAACATGGCTGCCGCTTATGTGGATAACCTGTCCCAAGGCATTATTCCGACTGAAATTACCGATAACTATAGCGGTGATTTCAATATCATCAAAAATAACCTGAATGCATGCGGTAATGCAATCAAGGCGCTGGTGGTCGATGCCAACCTACTGGCACGGGCTAGCGAGGTGGGTGTGCTGACTACGCGCGCAGATGGTGCAAAACACCAGGGCGAATACCGTAAAGTGATTGAAGGCCTTAACGCTACTCTGGACGCTATTGTGAAGCCATTGAACATGGCAGCTAATAGCGTGGCAAGTATTGCCCGTGGAGATATTCCCGCCAAAATCAATGACAACTACAACGGTGACTTTAACGCCATCAAGGACAACCTGAATACCTGTATTGCCTCTATCAATACGCTGGTTGGTGACGTACAAATGCTATCGCAGGCAGCGAATGACGGCCGGGTTTCAGTCCGTGCAGACGCCAGCCGTCACCAGGGAGATTTCCGCAAGATCGTAGAAGGCGTGAATGAAACACTGGAAATGATCGTCGGCCCGATTGCCACGGTAAAGAGCGCAGTGGAAACCATCAACACCGCAGCCAAGGAAATTGCCCAAGGCAATGCCGACCTCTCACGGCGCACCGAAGAGCAAGCCGCCTCCCTTGAGAAAACGGCAG
>JBAQME010000132.1:0-4599 GCA_049302535.1 Methylotenera sp. | reverse complement strand
CTTTGTGCAGACAAGGGACTGGATTTTGACGAGTACTGGAAGCAAGACTCTACTACAGAGCTTTACCATTTTATTGGTAAAGACATTCTGTATTTCCACGCACTGTTCTGGCCGGCAACGCTGGAGTATTCAGAATACCGCAAACCTACACAGATTTTTGCCCACGGATTCTTGACCGTTAACGGCGAAAAGATGAGCAAATCACGCGGCACATTTATCACTGCACGCAGCTACCTGGATCACATCAAGAATCCTGAGTATCTGCGTTATTACTATGCGGCTAAATTGAACAGCACCATGGAAGATATTGACCTTAACCTTGAAGACTTCGTGGCACGGGTGAATAGTGATCTGGTGGGCAAATACATCAATATTGCGAGCAGAACCGCAGGTTTTATCAATAAACGTTTTGATGGCAAGTTAAATCCATCTGCCAATAATCCAGTTGTGGCTGAAATTAAAGCATCAGCACAATTGCTCGCGGCTAGCTACGCTGAGCGTGAATATGGCAAGGCGTTGCGTGAAATCATGCGCCTGGCTGATGTTGCCAATGGATTCGTGGCTGAAAAAGCACCATGGGTCATGGCAAAGCAGGAGGGGCAAAATGCGGCGCTGCAGCAGGTGTGTTCAGATGCGCTGGAAATGTTCCGCTTATTGACCTTGTATTTAAAACCGGTATTGCCAAAACTGGCCGGTGAAATCGAGCAGTTCCTGAATGTTGCACCGCTGACTTGGGCTGCTGTTGACTCATCTTTACCAGCTCAACATATTATTAACGCTTATGAACATCTTATCACGCGTGTTGATGCAAAACAGATTGAAGCCATGACAGAAGCCAATAAAGAGAACTTGCAGGTCACTCCGGCGGTGCAACCACATTCTGAACAGCGCCATGCTGTGCATCAGCAAAATGAGGCTAATTCAGATGCAGCAGAAGCCGAATATATCAGTATTGATGACTTTACCAAGGTAGATTTGCGCATTGCTAAAATCGTCAATGCCGAGCATGTGGAAGGTGCAGAAAAATTGCTTAAACTCAGCCTGGATATCGGTGAGGATAAGCCGCGTCAGGTGTTTGCCGGTATCAAATCCGCTTATGATCCGTCCACTCTGGTGGGGCGTTTAACAGTGATGGTTGCCAATTTAGCACCGCGTAAAATGAAATTTGGCATGAGTGAAGGCATGGTGCTGGCTGCGAGCGATGAGCGCGGCGGTCCGTTTATTCTAAGTCCGGATGCCGGTGCGCAGTTAGGTATGCGCGTAAAATAATGTTATGATGTGCACAATTCAATTGTGGGAAAATGTCACACATATAGGCGCAGTCAATTGACGGCCTTGAGTTTAGATCTTAATAGATATGCACTAATGTAAAACACAATTTATGTGTAAGGAAAGGAAGTTGTAATGAAATTTATACATGCTCAATTATTGGCAGTTTTGTTTTTTTCCAGCCAGGCAATGGCAGATGATAGTAATCTTAAAACCATATTAGGCGGTGGCGTAGGTGCCGCTGCAGGCACTGCCATTGGTGGTGTGATGGGTGGAAAAACCGGTGAAGTAGTAGGCGGTGCTGTGGGCGGCGGGCTAGGCGGTGCAGTGACCACTAAAGGTGAAGGCCAGGCAGGTGCCGTAATCGGCGGTGCAGCCGGCGGTGCAGGCGGTGCCTATGTTGGCCGTAAAACCAGCGGCAGCAAAACAGGCGCAATTGTCGGTGCCGGTCTTGGCGGTGCAGGCGGTGCTGTTGTAGGTAAAATTATTGCCGAGCCTGAAAGATCATATGGACGTGACTACGATAATCGTCGCCATTACAAGCATAAGCATGGCAGGGGTAATGCTTACGGACATGATGATTACTATGACCGTGATTATTATGAGCATCGTCGTCATGATGATTAATCCATGAGGATCAATTAGATACATTAAATAAAAAAGCCCCGGAATCGGGGCTTTTTTATTGGGTAGGATTTAACTACCGGTAAAACTACAGTTACTTTTTATCTGCTGCTAATTTGTCAGCTTTTGCTTTTTTTGCAGCAGCCTTGTCTGCTTTTTCTTTCTTGGCGGCTTCTTTGTCTGCTGCTTTTTTTGCTTTTGCTTTATCAGCTTTAGTATCGGATTTCGTCGCATTATCCTTATCCTCTACTTTTGGCTCTTTTGCAGGTTTATCAGCTTTAGTAGATTTTTTAGCTTTTGCGGTTTTGTCTTCTTTAGCCTCTTTCTTTACTGCTTCCTCTTTGACTTCTTTGGTGTCTGCAGTTTTTCCACTAGTAGCAGCCTTTTCTGTCCCTACAGTTTTATCTTTGGCAGCTTTATCTTTGGCTAATTTCTCAGTTTTTTCGGATTTACCCTCTTTAGTTTCTTTCTTTGCTTTTGTCTCTTTAACTTCTTTTGTTTCCGCAGTTTTTCCGCTGGCAGCAGCTTTTTCCGAGCCTACGGTTTTGCTGTCTTTAGCGGGCTTAGTCTCTTTCGCAGGCTTGTTTTCTTTAGGTGCGGCAACAGTAGTTTTACCGCTTACAGTTACATCTTTACGCACATTCTCTAATGTGACGGCACCAATGCCATCTACTTTTTCCAGTTCATCAACTGATTTGAAACTGCCATTTTTTTTGCGGTAATCGATAATAGCCTGTGCCTTCACTGGGCCGATACCATTTAGGCTTTCGAGTTCAGCTTGTGTCGCTGTATTGATGTTAACGCCAGCTAATGCACTAAAGCTGATGCTTAAAAAGATAAATAATACGAATAACATTTTTTTCATTTTTGATTCTCCGTAAATTTTAGACTGGATTTAAACTGACCGATTGTTTTTTAAAGTCAAACAACTGAGTAGCATCATAGCGCAAATGAAGAAAATAGGGATACTTCTTTGATTATCTCTAGTTACATTCTGCGTGTATTGCTTCTAGAGCGGCAAGGGGATTGTCAGCTTGGGTGATAGGCCTGCCGATAACTAGATAACTGGCGCCAAGCGCCAGTGCTTCAGCTGGGGTGACAATCCGTGATTGGTCATCCTTGCTCGCATTTGCGGGGCGTATGCCAGGCGTTACCAGGCAAAATTTGTTGCCTAATTGTGTACGTAACATCTTTGCTTCAAGCGCGGAACATACAACACCGTCCAGACCCGCTTGTTGTGTAAGTTTAGCCAGGTTCAGCACGTGCGTTGCCAGGTCAGTATGAATGCCAATCTGGTTCAGGGTTTGCTGGTTCATGCTGGTCAGCACGGTAACGGCAATTAACAGCGGTTTGTTCACGCTGTTATCTACTGCCAGTTTTGCGGCTTGCATCATTTCAGCGCCGCCGCTGGCATGCACATTGAGCATCCAAATACCTAAATTGCTTGCAGCGGTACATGCTTTGGCAACGGTATTAGGGATGTCGTGAAATTTTAAATCCAGAAATACGCCAAAATTTGAGTGTGCCAAGTTCTCAACGAATTGCGGTCCTGCTGCGGTAAAAAGCTCCTTACCTACTTTTAACCGACAAAGTGCCGGGTCTAGCTGGTTAACTAATTTAAGTGCACTCGCAGCATCCGCATAATCGAGGGCAACAATAATTTTGGGGTCATTGGTTTGATTGAAATTTGATTGCATAGTCTTCAGTAGTTATCTTTTTAGATTGCCTTTAATCATGCCGCGGTGGATATCAAACGGTAGTGGGTTCAGCAGGTAATGCTTCCCAAGCGTTACAAGCGGGGCATTGCCAATGATGGTACTTGGCCTTAAATCCGCATTGCTCGCAGTGATAAGCAGTTTTGTTACCTATCGCGTGACGCACAGCCTGTTGCATGAGTTGGGTGTCCTGCAGATTACCATTCTGCGGATGACTGGTTTCCAGAATCGCACGTGCCTGTAATAACTGATCAAGCGTAGTTAAACTAGGCATTTTGATGAGTTCGTTGCGTGCCAGCTTGGCTGCACTTTCGGCGCCTTCTTCAGCCAACGTGGCTTCATACAATACATTAAGCAAAGATGTAAGTTGGTATGTCAGTAAATAAGTTCGTAGTAAGTTCAAGCCATCAGCCGTTTGATTTAAGGCGCGGTAACTGGACAGTATTTTGGGCGCTATCAAACCAAGATACTCTGGCTTTTGAAATTCGATGCGTTTCCAGGTGGAAATAGCGGCCTTGTGATCATTAGCTTCGGCTTCTAAATCACCTAATAGTACGTTGGCACGTACACAGTTCTTGTTGGCGTTAAGCGCAAGATCCAACTCAAACCTGGCCGTATGGATGTCATTCGCCAGCTTGGACTTTACGGCCATTTCACAGTAGTAATGTGCGATTTCAATCCGGAACGGCACACCGGAAATTCTTTCGAGCTCAGTGGCCGCTTTTATTGCGCGCTCCCACTCGCGTTCGCGTACGTATATTTCAAGTAATGCACGCAAAGCAGGCTGGCGATACCTGTCATCATCCAATGACTCAAAAAGCTCTTCTGCGCGGTCAAACAGGCCGGCTTTTAAGTAGTCTTGGGCCAATTCTGCAGTGACGGCAAGCTTTTGCTGCGGTTCAAGCTCTTTTTTTTCCAGTAAGTTCAGGTGTAAGTGGATTGCACGATCGACTTCGCCGCGCTTTCTGAACAAGCTGCCTAATGCAAAATG
>JBAQME010000131.1:0-19397 GCA_049302535.1 Methylotenera sp. | reverse complement strand
TACTAAAGGAATCAGCGCAAACATCGCGTAAAAAGAAAGAGAGGCTGATAATCCAAATGCATTGTGGCGCTGAAATGCTTTAAACATCTCATGTAACACAAATAAAGGCGTGTTGTAGCGTTGCCTGGCGTAAGCCTCGCGCGGCATATTGATTGCTTTATTTAAATTAGCTTTCAATTGCCCACTTGGTTTAGCGGTAAATGTGATTTTTTTCATGCGGATACCATTGATTTTACGCAAGTGCCAATAAGTACATTATATATAAGCCTTTATATGCTTTAAAACAAGCTAATGCCTATTTGGATATAGTAGTGTGATTTGCAGATGCCAGGTGTTTAAATTTTTCAGTTGCTGCGACTAAGGCAGATGTAGTGCCTGTCTCCATGGCGGAATGCCCGGCATCATCAATAATGTGGAATTCAGCATGTGGCATAGCCCCACTCAACTCCCAAGCCGTGACAGGCGGGCAGACCATATCATAGCGACCTTGCACAATAATTGTCGGGATGTGCGCGAGTTTGTTTTTTGATTCGGAAATTAAATCGCGATCACCTACAAAACAATGGTGCCGGATGTAATGAATTTGTACCCTGGCGCGCGCCAGTTCAACTTGGCCGTTAATTTCATTGTTTGCAGTCGCTGGTCTTGGTAGCAGTGTCATGATGCTGCTTTCAAAAGAGTTCCATCGAATGGCTGCAGGGATACTAATGCTGGCATCTTCAGAAAAAATAAGTTTTTCATAAGCGGCTAACGGGTTGTCTCTTAGATTGTCGGGTAAAAACTCACATAATGATTGCCATGGCTCTGGATAAAAGGTTTTTACCTCACCTAAAAACCAACGCAGCTCACTCTGGCGGCTAAGAAAGATGCCCCGCAAAATCAGGCCTGCCACATGTGATGTATGTTGAATGGCGTAAGTGATGGCTAAAGTACTTCCCCATGAACCGCCAAATACCAGCCATTTATCAATACCTAATTTCTGCCGAATCAAATCGATATCGCTGACTAAATCCATTGTGGTATTACTTTTTGTTTCGCCCAGAGGTTTACTGCGACCGCAACCACGTTGATCAATTAATATGATCCGATAATGCCGGGGATCAAAAAAACGCCGTTGTGCAGGGTTGCAGCCGCTGCCAGGACCCCCATGCAGAAAAACTACAGGTTCGCCGTTGGGATTGCCGCAGATTTCGTAATAAACCTCATGTAAATCATCTACTTTGATGTGGTTTTGCTCAATAATGTCTAATTCAGGATACAAATTGTAAGTAATGTTCTGCATGTCGGGATGGCATCTTTATGATTGATTATAAAAGGTTTTTTATACTTATGTATTATACAGATGGAATGAAAAGACTCAATTTATATCAATGTAAGTTTAATTGTAAATAAATTGTAAACAATGTATTGCAATTCGTGATTCAGTGGGATATAGTCTCGTTCACGCACATGAAATGTGCTAAAAAATTGTTTCAGTGAGTTGTTAAAATTTTGGGAATACATCAAAAAATCATCAACTTACAGTGAAATTATTTTTATTTAAACCTTAGTAGTTTAACTTTGGAGATTAATATGCAAATTAACAAGATCAAATTAGCTCTTGGCTTGGTTGCAGGTCTGTCAGCAGTAATGCCGATGGTTGCATCAGCAGCTGCAGATCAAGAAGCAGCAATCAAAGACGCAAATAACTGGGCTGACCCACGTGGTAACTACCTGAACCATGGCTACAGCGCTTTGGCACAAGTTAACAAAGGTAACGTTAAAAACCTTAAAGCAGCTTGGACATTCGCAACCGGTGTAAACCGTGGTCACGAAGGTGCTCCACTGGTTATTGGTAACATGATGTATGTACATACAGCATTCCCAAATAACGTATACGCACTTGACCTGAACGACAATCAAAAAATCTCATGGTCATATTTCCCAAAACAAGATCCATCAGTACAAGCTGTATTATGTTGCGATAACGTTTCACGTGGTTTAGGCTACGGCGACGGCAAAATCTACTTGCAACAAAATGATGGTAACTTGGTTGCTTTAGATGCTAAAACTGGTGCTAAAGTATGGTCAGTATTAGTAAACGACCCAAAAGTCGGCGCTACTAACACCAATGCTCCACAAGTTCGTAAAGACAAAGTGTTGACAGGTTGTTCAGGTGCTGAATTCGGTGTACGTTGCTTTATCGCTGCATACAACCTAAAAGACGGTTCATTGGCATGGAAAGCTTACTCAACAGGTCCAGACGCTGAAGTATTAATCGGCGCTGACTTCAACAAAGATACACCTGAGTACAGTGCATTGTCAGTTTACCAAGACGTAAACGGCGGCAACAAACAAGGCGGTTCTTTCAAAAAGATCCCTAACGACCAATTGAAAATTGGCGAAAAAGAATTAGGTACACGTACATGGTTGAAACCACAAGCAGTTAAAGATGGTTGGCAACATGGTGGTGGCTCTGTATGGGGCTGGTGGCCATATGATGCACGTACAAACTTAGTTTACTACGGTACAGGTAACCCATCAGTTTGGAACCCAGACGTACGTCCAGGCGACAACAAATGGTCTATGACTGTATTCGCACGTGACTTAGACACTGGCGTTGCAAAATGGGGTATGCAAATGACTCCACATGACGAGTGGGACTACGACGGTATCAACGAAGTAATCTTGTTCGACAAAGGTGGCAAAACATACGCTTGGCACCATGACCGTAACGGCTTCGCTTACACATGGAACGCACACAACGGTAAATTGCAAGCTGCTGAAAAAGTACACCCATTCGTTAACTGGGCAACTGATGTTGACATGAAGACTGGTGTACCAAACAAATTGGGTACAGCTTCAACTCACCAAGACTACAATGCTAAAGGCGTTTGCCCAGCTGCATTGGGTACTAAAGACCAACAACCAGCTGCATACTCACCAAAAACTGGTTTGATCTATACTCCATTGAACCACGTATGTATGACATACGAGCCAGTTGAGTCTAAATATGTTGCAGGTCAACCATGGGTTGGTGCTACTTTAACTATGTTTGCTGGTCCTGACGGCGTAATGGGTGGCTTCGGCGCTTATGATCCAATGACCAACAAAAAAGTTTGGTACAACAAAGAGAAATTCTCAGCTTGGGGTGGTGCTTTAACAACTGCTACTGACTTGGTATTCTACGGTACATTGGATCGTTGGTTCAAAGCTGTTGATGCTAAATCAGGTAAAGAACTTTGGAAATTCCAAGTTGGTTCTGGCGTGATTGGTAATGCATTCACATACGGTAACAAGGGTAAACAATACGTTGGCGTGCTATCAGGTATCGGTGGCTGGGCTGGTGTAGCGATGAACCTTGGTATGACTAACGACACAGACGCACTTGGTGCTGCTGGTGGTTACAAAGAATTGACACGTTACAACGCTGCTCCTGGCGGCGGTGCATTGACAGTATTCAGCCTATAATTCATTGTTGGAAAACAATAGATTATTAGCTAACTACTTAAGTTAGTTCTAATGCAGTAAATAAAAACGCCCCGATTCGTCGGGGTGTTTTTTTATATAAAGTAAGCTTTCCGGCATAGATAAACTCCTTAAATATTTCCTAATTCGTTACAATACCGAGATGTATTTAATGTTCTGGCAGACGTGCTGCGGAAGTTTAGAACTTTTAATTGAATAAATACTCTATTGGTTTGGGCGGTAGCATTTAGGCCGTATATTTTTGGATAAGGAACAAAAAAATGTTAAAGAACTTGAAATTATTAGGTCTAATAATTTGCTTAGCAATAACAGCTGCTGCTAATGCTGAAGATGCTGATTATGGGCGTCCTGGTGAGGGTCAGCGTGTTGATGATGGTACCGAATTTAAAGTATGCGCAGATCAGGATAACCTGCCGTACTCAAATAACAAAATGGAAGGTTTTGAGAACAAAATCGCTGAAGTGTTGGCTAAAGATTTAGGTAAAAAGTTGACTTATCAATTCTGGTATGACCGTATGGGTTTCTTGAGAAACACACTCAATGTGAAAAAGTGTGATGTAGTGATGGGTACTACACCAGATAATGATGCTTTAAGAACTTCAAAGCCATATTACCGTTCTGGTCATGTGTTTATCTATAAAAAAGATAGTGGCTTGCATATTACCAATTGGGATAGTCCTGATTTGAAAAAAGCCAGAATTGGCGTGGTTGGGCAAAGCCCAGCAACCATTCCGTTGAACGATCATGGCTTAATCGGCAACTCCAGACCTTATCGTATGCAACGTGATTTAAATTTGCCGCCAAGTTATTTGGTTGACGATGTAGTTAAAGGTGATATTGATGTAGCAATTGTATGGGGTCCGATTGGCGGCTATTTCGCAAAACAGTCAAAAGTGCCGTTGGAAGTTGTGGTTATCCCTGAGTATGAAAATGAAAATGTTAAAGGGAAAGAGTTCTGGAATATTTCTATTGGCGTACGTAAGGCCGATAAAGAGCGTTTGGCATTAATTCAAGGCGCCTTGGATAGAAACCAGGATAAAATTAATCAAATTCTAGATGAATATGGTATTCCACACGTGCCTGTAGTCGAGGGTGATAGCGTGATGAAAGTCTATCGTAAGGGCCGTACACAAACTAAAGAAACACGCGGTGACGCAATCCCAAAAACAGAGTAAAATATCTTGCTATTTCGCGTTGATTCGTCAACCGGACTATTTAAACTACGTTAAATGAAAACGCGTCCTAAAATGCGCCAGCATGTAAGTACGTAGCTAAATTCATTACATTAGGAGATGACATGTTAGGCAATAAATCAATTAAAGCAGCGTTATTAGTGTCAATGCTTGGTTTCGTAGGTATGACTTTATCTACACAAGCTAGCGCAGCTTGTAATTTAGTTTCAACAAAAGACGGCAGCCCACTAGGCGTTAAGGCAGTAGAAACAGATACGCCACAAGCGAAACAGTTTCTAGAAACTTGTATCAACCCATATACAAAAGAATTTGTGAAAGATCCAGAAGCGGCAAAAGCAGGTAAAAAGAAATTCGGTTTGTATTCATGTACGCAATGTCACGGTCCAAATGCCGGCGGCCAAGTTGGCCCAAGCATTACAGACAGCACATGGCAATATGCTAAACACGTAACAGACAAAGGTTTGTTTGAAACAATCTCAGGTGGTAGTAATGGTGGTATGTTTGCCTGGCATCAACAGCTAGGCAATCCAGAAAATCTATCAACAGATGATATTTTAAAAGTTATTGGCTGGTTACGTAGTCAATATAAAGGTGGTGGTGATACACCTTGGTTGAACTAAATATATTAAAAAAATATATCAAGTCACTTAAGACTTAGGTCAAAAACTTAAGTCATGTAAAACCTGTTACAGTATGTAACAAGTTAAAAGGCTACTGTATAATACAGTAGCCTTTTTTACGCTAAGCCTAATCAATGAGGCTTGGAAGTGATCGCTGCATGACAAATAGTGGTGATTTTAATTTTAAACATGGAGATTTAAGATGGGTATGTACAAATCAGGTATGGCCTTAATGCTTGTTCTAGTGGCTTTAAGTGCATGTGATAAAAAAGATGCAAGTACTGCAGGCGCAGATGCACCAGCTGCAAGTGGAAAGGCAATTGAGTTTGTAACTACTCAAGACAGCAAGCCATTAGCCATTGATGCAAAATTATTTGATACTCCTGCCGCAAAAGAATTTTTGGCGACAGGTAAAAATTCATATGTTGGCAATGCTGAAGCAATTGCTAAAGGTAAAAAAGTGTTTCAATTGTATTCATGTACGCAATGCCATGGTCCCGAAGCTAAAGGCCAAGTGGGTCCTGGCTTAATCGGTCCAACCTTCCGCTATCCTAAAGACGCTACCAATAAAGGTATGTTTGAAACTATCTGGCATGGCACCAACGGTGGCATGGGTGCAAAGGGTATAGGTTTGATGGATCCAACCGATCCCAAAAATGGTATTACGCCAGATGAGCTGTTAAAAATTATTGCTTGGGTACGCAGTATGGGTACTATAACCGGTAACGAATAATTGCTAATGTAGTTAAAAGCGCGCTTACTGTACTGCAGTAGGCGCGTTTTTGTTTTATGATGATGATCATTGATTATTGACTGGGATACTTGTGGAAACCGAAGAACAAAAAAACTTGCACCATGTTGTGATTGTGGGCGGAGGAGCGGGTGGTCTTGAGTTGGCAACAAAACTTGGTGATACTTTGGGACGCCAAGGCAAGGCCATCATTACATTAATTGACAAGTCCAAAACGCACGTATGGAAACCGTTGCTACATGAAATTGCAGCGGGCAGCATGAACCCGGAACGGCATGAACTGGTTTATATCGCACAAGCACACTGGCATCATTTTAATTTCCGTCTTGGCAGTATGGATAGATTGGATAGGGCCAAGCAGGAAGTTTCAATAGCGCCACATTTTGATGAAGATGGTGCCGAGGTGATTCCGCGCCGCACATTTAAATATGACACACTCATTATTGCGGTCGGAAGTACAACGAATGATTTTGGTATAAAGGGCGCCCGTGAACATTCAATTGCGCTCGATACACAAGATCAAGCTGAGAAATTTCATCGTCGCCTACACAATGCTTTGCTGCGGGCGCAAACACAAATTGAACCAGTACAGGCAGGCCAACTAGAGGTGGTAATTGTTGGCGCTGGCGCGACCGGCGTAGAGCTATCAGCAGAGTTACATAATACAACCCGCGAGTTGGCGGCTTACGGTCTAGATAAAATTAACCCCGATCGTGACGTGCAAATATCATTGATAGAAGCGGGCGATCGCGTCCTGCCGGCACTTCCACCCAAGCTATCCAATTCAGTGGATTTGGAGTTAAGAAAATTGCGCGTGCACCTGTACACGGGGGAGCGTGTGACCGAGGTGACGAGTAAGGGTGTGCAAACGCACAGCGGTCGCTTTATTCCTTCGGCGTTAGTGGTATGGGCTGCAGGCATTAAAGCACCTGATTTTCTGCATGAAATAGATGGTCTGGAAACTAATCGTATTAATCAACTTGTGGTGCGTCGAAACTTGCAGACTACGCTGGATGCAAATATTTTTGCCTTTGGTGATTGTGCTGCATGTCCCTGGACAGGCCATGGTGATGAAACAGTTCCGCCTCGTGCCCAAGCGGCGCATCAGCAGGCATCCATGCTGGTTAAAACTGTCAAATATCGTGTAGCCGGAAGAAAGACGCTACCGGAATTTACTTATCGGGATTATGGATCATTAGTTAATTTGGGTGCCTATACCACTGTCGGTAATCTGATGGGGGCATTATCTGGCGGCAGCTTATTTATTGAGGGATTAATAGCACGCACGATGTACCGCTCTTTATACAAATTGCATTTGATGGCGCTGCATGGATTCTGGAGCATGGCGTTACAAACCATTGCCCGCATTATTACGCGGCGTACTGAGGCGCATGTGAAGTTACATTGATTTCCAGTTTAGTGATTCATAAAACGGTAGCGTCTGTGGATTGCCGTCATGCATAGGCTTACAAAAAGTCCAAATGCGATGACGATAAGATAAATTGGAATTTCAGCCTTAACCATGAGCAGATAAGCCCCAAGCATTAACAGTATTCCAATATGTTCGTTAAAGTTCTGTACCGCTATCGAGTGGCCGGCGCCAATTAACTCATGCCCACGGTGTTGCAACAGCGCATTCAATGGCACCACGAAGAAGCCGGCAAGGGCGCCAATGATAAATAGCAGAACCACTGCCAATTGCCAAACATGAACAAATGCCATTCCTATTACGAGCAAGCCCATTATGATGCCTGCCGGCAGTACTTTAGTGGATTCTTCCAGTTTGATATAGTGTGCAGCAAAAGCAGAGCCAATAGCAATACCTACTGCGAGCAGAGCCATCAGTTGCGTAGATTGCTCCAGGCCAAAATTAAGTGCGCTGGCGGCCCAGGCAATGACAACCAGGCGTAAAGTGGCGCCAGCACCCCAGAATAGGGTTGTTACTGCCAATGAAACTTGCCCGCGCGTGTCTGTCCATAATGCTTTAAATGAATACCAGAAGTCATATAGCATGAACAGCGGATTTTTCTTTGGCAGTTTATGATCAATGGGTAATTTTGGAATGTATATGTTAAATATTGCGGCTAACATATATAGCGCGGCAATGAACATCATTGCCATATAAGGGTCTTTGCTTGCCAGAATACCGCCTACAATGGCACCTAAAATAATAGCTATCACGGTCGAGCCTTCCATCCATCCGTTAGCGCCAACAAGTTTTTCTGGCGGTAAAAGCTCAGTTAATATGCCGTATTTTGCAGGAGAATATGCCGCTGCGCCAATGCCAACGATACCGTAAGCATATAAAGGCGGCATGCCTAAAATCATGGCAAGACTGCCAATAAATTTGATTGCGTTGGCGATAAACATAACGCGGCCTTTGGGCAGGGCATCGGCAAATGATCCTACAAAGGGTGCAAGCGCAATGTAGGAGATGACGAAGAATTGTTGCAGTAAGGGCGTATGCCAATCCGGTGAATTCATTTGCGCAAGTAAGGCAATTGCGGCAAACAATAACGCATTATCGGCAAGCGCAGATAAGAATTGCGCTGTCAGTAACGTGTAAAATCCTTTACACATTCTCATTATGAGATACCTTCATCAGCACATCCCTTTTTTGCTTTAAAGCGTTTTATGCATTTGGTATTACATCTCAAATTATGCATATTGATGGCTATAAAACTTCTGCAGCAAAGTCTGCCAGTCGTGAGCGCTCACCGCGTTGCAATGTAATGTGGCCGTTATGATTCCAGCCTTTGAAACGATCAACGACATAAGTAAGACCGGAACTGCCTTCAGTCAAATAAGGGGTGTCGATCTGTGCAATATTACCTAAACAAACCACTTTTGTGCCGGGCCCGGCACGGGTGATTAAAGTTTTCATTTGTTTCGGTGTCAGGTTTTGTGCTTCATCAATGATTAGGAACTTGTTCAAGAAGGTACGCCCACGCATAAAGTTAAGTGACTTGATTTTGATTCTGGTGCGTATCAAGTCTTGCGTGGCGGCACGTCCCCAGTCGCCTGCTTCATCATCACTTTTATTCAGCACATCCAGGTTGTCCTCCAGTGCGCCCATCCATGGCGTCATTTTTTCTTCTTCGGTACCGGGCAAAAAGCCAATATCTTCACCTACCGGCACGGTGACACGCGTCATGATGATTTCGGAATAGATTTTTTTATCCAGAACCTGGGTGAGCGCCGAGGCTAAGGTCAGCAAGGTTTTACCCGTACCGGCTTGGCCTAATAGCGTTACAAAATCAATTTCCGGATCCATTAATAGGTTGAGCGCAAAGTTCTGCTCGCGGTTGCGTGCGTTAATACCCCATACATTATGTTTGGGGAGCAGATGATCTTTTACAACTTCCAATACCGCAATGTTGCCTTCAACGCTGCGCACGATGGCATGAAAAGGTTTTTCAAACTCATAATATACAAATTCATTCACAAGAAAAGTTTTGCAAAGCGGACCCGTGAGGCGGTAGAACATACGTCCGGATTCTTGCCAGGATTCCATGGCCTTGCTATGTTTATCCCAAAAGTCAGCAGGCAGTTCTTTCATGCCGCTGTATAGAATATCCGTATCTTCCAGGACTTTATCGTTAAAGTAGTCTTCGGCCAGCACGCCCATTGCCCGTGCTTTAATACGTACGTTGATGTCTTTGCTAACCAGTACAACCTGGCGATTTGTGTGCTGCTTTTGCAAACATAAAACAACGCTGATAATTTGGTTATCAGCTTTGCTGCCAGCCAATCCGGGAAGGTCAATATTCAGTTGTGTGGTTTGTAAAAACAGGCGGCCAGTAGCCTGCTTGTTGCCGTTGAGTGATAAAGGGCAGCCTAGTTCTAAATTGGTTAAATCCGTACCGACAATTTCTTCTACACTACGGCTCACTTGGCGCGCATTACGTGCAACTTCAGTCAGGCCCTTTTTGTTATTATCAAGCTCTTCAAGCGTTACCATTGGCAGGTAAATATCATGCTCTTCAAAGCGGAAAAGGGAAGAAGGGTCATGCATCAGCACATTGGTATCAAGGACAAACAGCTTGGGGGCACCGATGGTTTTTTTAGCCATACATTACTTTCTCTGAAAGTGATTGAACAAATTTAAAATTAAAGCGTTTGAATAAAATTTAAAACTTCTGCGGCATGTCCGTCTACTTTAACACCACGCCATTCTTTTACCAGCGTTCCATTTTTATCGATGATAAACGTACTGCGCTCAATGCCACGTACTTGTTTACCGTACATGTTTTTCATTTTGATAACACCAAATAATGAGCAAGCTAATTCTTCAGTATCAGCCAGCAGTTCAAATGGAAAGCTGAACTTGGTTTTGAAATTTTCATGTGATTTTAAGCTATCACGCGATACGCCAAAAATTTCAGTATTGTGCTGCTGAAATTGTGCATAGGTATCTCTAAACTGCATACCTTGAGTAGTGCAGCCCGGTGTGGAATCTTTGGGGTAAAAATAAATGACTAACGTTTTACCCAAATAATCTGAAAGCTGAAAAGTTTTACCGCCGGTTGCAGGTAGTTGAAAATCGGAAACAGGTTGGTTAAGCATTGACGTATATATTATCCGTGTAGAAGTCTTCCTACATTGTTGATAAAAAGCGGTATTAAGGCAAGAGGATATGTTATGAAAATGACAATATTTTTAAACGGCCTTCGGAAATCCAAATCACATTACTGTTCCCAGGCAATTACGACTAGGCAATTACGATTAGTTAAGTTCAATAGTTTTGGGCAATGTAATCGTGATCGCAGTGCCGCCATTAGGTCTCGCAGCAAATCGCAGGCTTCCGCCCAAAGCGTCACAGACCTTGAATGCAAATGGAATCCCAATGCCAGTCCCAAACCTTTTGGTGGTTGGTGCGCTTATTGCGCTGGGGTCTGGCGTAAAAGGCATGCCACTGCCGCAATCCAATAACTGCAGGATAAATTCTCCAGGTGTGATATCAAGCCGTACCTCTATGCTTCCTGATTTGTTTGAGGCATCGATTGCATTTAGTAATAAGTTGTAGATCACTTGCTCTAGCAGATGTTGATCAGTAAAAATCGCATCATTTCTAATTGCTTTGGATTTGGGCCAAGACGATAGGGTGAGTTGTATGGATTTTTTTGAAATTTTCTGTTGAAGCGGTTCTAGCGCGCCTTCAACAATTTCCCGGATGCTGGTGTTGCTGGGCTGTGGTTTTAGCGGGTGTAAGTAGGCCAGTAAGGCCCCAGTCCAGCGCTCCAGCCTATCGACTGTATTGATAATGCCACTGAGTGATTCACGTGTCTCGGTATCGAGGTCGGGATCATCCAGCACTTGGGCGGTTGCCCGGATACTCGCCAGAGGGTTGCGAATGTTGTGGGCAAGCATGGGCACTAATAGGCCTTGTGCGGCTTGTTTTTCGGTTCGGACGAGATTTTCCTGGCTCGTAATTAATTTGTCCGCCATCTCGTTAACGGCTTTTGATAAAGATGCGAGTTCTTCAATGCCTTCATCCGGGGCTTTATGGGTAAGATTGCCGGCACTAATTTCCGAGGTTGCCTTTAGCACGCCCTCAATAGGTTTTACAATCGACCGTTTTAAAAATACGCGCGAGAATATCAGTAATAAAATAGCCAGAATCAGAGGCGTGAACAGCAAAAACGTTGACTTGCGTTTACTTTCTTTTAACTGGTTATCCAGTTCAGTTTGCTTTTGGTTGAGTAGCCGCTCGGTATGCGCCAGCAGTGTTTCATAGCGGCTAAAGATTCCTGTTTCCAGGTCTGTGTTCAGGATTTTTCTAAGTTTATCGTCGGTAATGTTCGGATGCAGGTCAAACAGCGCCGATGTTTCGAGTACAAATGCTTTGTAGCCTGCGTGCAGATCGTTGATTGCATTTTTTTCTGCATCACCTACTGCAATTTTTTGCAATTGTATGAAATGGTTTTCTACTGATAGGGTAAAGTTGTTATATTCGCTACGTGCTTCAGCATCGTTTAAAAAGTAAGCGTCGAACAATTCTTTCATCTGGCGATATAAATCGCCGCGGGTTTGCTGCACTTCCTGCACTAATAAATTAATGCGGTTGGATTCCTGGCTGGACTGTTCTTGCAGATGGATCCCAATTGCACCAACGGTTGCAACCAGAAAAATCAGTAAAATAAAAGCAAGCTCATGAATGAGTAAGAGGTCTTTGAGTGAGGTTTTTTTCTTGGTCACAAGCATCTTTGCAGAGTGTGCTATTCAAGCTTGAATGGCACCGGTACCGTAATTGTGAAGTTGGTGCCGCGTAGTGCTTCTGGCGGTGCTGGGAACGGCAGCGCTTTTTCGACCATTTCCAAAGCCTGTTTATCTAAAACATCATAACCACTGGATTGGGTAATCTTTTTAGATTTTAGTTTGCCATTGCCATCAAGTTCCAGTTCGACAACCGCATCGCCTTGCCAGTTACGCATTGCCGCGATTTTAGGATATTTTTTATGTTTGCTGATGGCGCCCCATAATGAATTGCCATATTTGCCGCGCGCGTCGTCAATATCTGCCTGGTTAGGCGCGGGTGGCGTTTCCTGTTTTACCGGAACAGGCGCTGGTACTGTTTGTGTAGGCGGTGCAGCATTGGTTTTGGGTGCTACTGCGATCACCTCGGTTGGCTGTGATGGCGGAGGTTCTGTTGCCGGTTCGTTTTTTTGTGTCACTGGCGTGGGCAGGGGTTTTGCAATGGGTTTAGGTTCGGGTCTTATTTTTGGTTCGATTTTAGGTTTTACAACTTCCGGAAGTGGCTGTACAGGTTCAGGCACTGCCGCTGGAGGCGGTTCCGGTAATTTGACAAAATCGACGTTCAGGACTTCCGGGGGTTTAACTTTGTCAAATTTGATATTTGGAATCACTACCGCAAGCAGGACATGCAACAACATTGAGCAAATGATTGCCCAAATTAGCGTGTTTTCATGGGGTGCGGAATGATTAACTGCGATATTCAAAAGAACAAAAGGCCTGTATATTTTTAAAGTGTAATTAACTTAAAAGGTTGAAAGTAACGCAAAATTATACAACAAGCTAACACAGTTGTTGGATGCTAATTGCGATCGGTAATATTAGCGAATTACTTTCGCCAGCGCTAAATAATGCCATCCAGTACCTGCACTTGTACCATTGCGCCTGCGTCCAGGTTACCCACGGTTTCGTCCAGCACAATAAAACAATTCGCGAGAGACATGGAGCTTAACAGCGCAGAGCCTTGCGCGCCAGTGGGTTTAACTTTCCATGACCCTGTCGTATCGGCAAACAGGATGCCGCGCTGGAACTCGGTACGGCCGGTGAGCTTCTTGATGGGAACCGTACACTCTACGTTGAACATCGGTAAAGGCGCTGGCCCGGACTGTCCGTTAACGGCTTGTCCCATCAAGATTAAAATTGCTTCACGTACAAATTGGTAAAAAGTGACCATTACCGCGACAGGATTGCCCGGCAGGCCAAAATAGTGTGCGTTGCCTATTTTGCCGTAAGCTAAAGGCCTGCCGGGTTTCATTGCTATTTTCCAAAACATGACTTGTCCATGCTTGGCGAGCAAAAGCTTCATATAATCAGCTTCGCCTACAGAAACGCCGCCGCTCGTAATGACGAGATCTGCCTGGTTGGCCGCATTTAGCAAGGTATCTTCCAGTAGCGCCGGGTCATCGGCAATTGCGCCTAAATCGGTGATTTCCACACCTAGCCTGCTCAGCATGCCAAACAAGGTATAACGGTTGCTATCATAAACCTGGCCAGTTTCCAGAGGGTTCCCCAGGCCGACCAGCTCGTCACCGGTTGAAAAGAACGCGACCTTCAGTTTGCGGTATACGGTAACTTCAGCAACACCCAGTGAGGCAATCAGGCCTAAGTCTGCCGGGCGCATCAAGTGTCCTGCCGTCAGTACGGTCTGACCTTGCTGTAAATCCTCGCCGGCGTAGCGAACATTCGCATGCGGTTTGGGTTTGTCAGTTAATGTAATGACATCACCGTCGCGTAAAACTTTTTCCTGTACTGCTACTGTATCGGCGCCCTGCGGCATCCCGGCACCGGTCATGATGCGTACACATTCACCGCGCGCTACACCACCACTAAAAGCTTTACCCGCAAAAGCGGTGCCTATCACTTTCAAGCGCGCAGCATCAAGATCCAATGCATTAAAGGCATAGCCATCCATCGCCGAGTTGTCATAATTCGGCACATTGGACGGCGATAAAACATCTGCTGCCAATACACGCCCTAAACTTTCATGTAGCAAGAGCGTTTCAGCCTCAGCAACAGGGCTTAAAAACTGCTGAATAAATTGCCGCGCTTTTGTTACGGACATTGCGTTTGGATCGTAGTCATCCATGCAGCTTGGGTCAGAAATCAATTGTGAGATGGTGGTTGGTTTTGTCATTTTTGGATGATTCTTTTAAGAATAAAATTTGCGATTTCTTCAATATTGTTCAAGTCCAGCACTGGCAACTGTGGTTTTGTTTCAAGTTGAATATCACTGGCAACTGCAATGATATTAGAGTCGCCAACCCATAATCGGGGCTCATCTAAGCTTGGTCTGTACACTTCAATTTTAGGGATGTCGGCGGTTTTAAAGCCTTCCACTAAAATTAAATCAGCATAATCGGGGTTGATGAGTTGAATTAACGAGTCTAAATTAGCTTCATTTGGTGGGCTGGGGGTGCGCTGCATTTCTGTCATCAATGCCCAGCGGTTGCTTGATGCGATCAGGGTTTGTACTGCACCGGCTTCACGAATTTTATAACTGTCTTTGCCCGGGTGGTCAATATCAAACTGGTGATGCGCGTGTTTGATCACGGAAACGCGAATATTGCGTACACCCATTTCAACAATCAGTTTGTTAATGAGTGTGGTTTTGCCGGCATTGCTACTAGCGGCACAGATGCCTAAAATTGGTATGGTTTTAGGCATGATTAAGCCTGGCTTCAAGTTTTGCTATATCTTCAGGCGTATTTAAGTTGGTGAACGCTTCATCACTGTCGCTAAAGTCTACGTTTACGTATTTCAGGCTTTTCTGCCAGTCGCTGACTTTTCTTCCGCCTTGTTGAAGGAAACCATTCAGGCTTGCCAGCACGGATCTTTTACATAGGCAAAACACAGGATGAGTATTGCCATCACTAGTAGCTACCGCAATATCTGCGTTGTGTTGAATTAATGCTGTTTCCAGTTGTTTGGCTAAATCCAGAGGTAACAAGGGCGTGTCGCAGGGGACTGTGAGTAAGTAGTCATTTTGAGCATGTTTAAGTCCCAACTGCATGCCGGCGAGCGGTCCTGCAAAGCCTGCCAATTCATCTGGCAGTACCGGATAACCAAACGCCTTATATGCATCTGTTTCGCGGTTGGCGTTAATGAAGATTTCATCTGCCTGCGGTGCCAAACGAGCGATAACATGGGCAATAAGCGGCTTCTGGTTGAATGGCACAAGGCCTTTATCTATTCCGCCCATGCGTGTGGCGCGCCCGCCTGCGAGAATAATTGCTGAAATTGACATGGCTATCCACCCGTGTGCGACATAAACCGGATGACGGCTGGCTCTGTTCGACGTAGATCAAAATCGTGACCTTTGGGTTTTACGGACATGCTGTCTAAAATGGCACCTATCACCGGTGCGTCGTTATTCGGGTATTGCCGCAGCAGTGGCATCAGATCGATTTTATCTTCCTGCCCCAGACATAAAAACAGTTCGCCCTTGCAGGTGATACGCACACGATTGCAGCTCTCACAAAAGTTATGGCTATGCGGAGAAATAAAACCGATTTGTGTGTGCGTGTCAGCTACCTGCCAATAGCGGGCAGGGCCGCCTGTCTGGTGTGTACTGGAAGTGAGCGTGTACTTATTTTGAAGTAATTTAAGTGTGTCAGCATTACTCACAAATGTAGACGCGCGGGCATGATCCACGTCACCTAACGGCATTTCTTCAATGAATGAAATATCAATGGCTTGCCGGATGGCGAATTCAACTAAAGAGTGTGCCTCGTCGTCATTCACGCCACGCATCAAAACGGTGTTGAGTTTGATATTTTCAAAGCCTGCCAGCTTTGCCGCCTGTATGCCGTTGAGTACTTTTTCCAGTTCGCCGGTACGTGTGATAGATTTGAAGCGTTCGCTATCCAGACTATCCAGGCTTATGTTGATGCGTTTAACACCTGCCTTTTTTAAATCCTGCGCGTGCTTTTCCAATTGGCTACCGTTGGTAGTAAGTACTAACTCTTTTAAACCTTCTAATCTGCCGATTTCGTCAAATAGCCACAATGCATTTTTGCGGACCAAGGGCTCGCCGCCGGTGATGCGTACTTTAGTGACACCCATGCTGACAAAGATTCTGACCAGTCGCGCACATTCTTCCAGACTTAACACTTCGTCGCGTGGTAAAAAAGTCATATTTTCCGCCATGCAATAAACACATCGAAAATCGCAGCGGTCAGTGATGGATAGACGGATGTAATCCACCCGCCGACCAAATTTGTCTATGAGTTGTTGAGGGAATCCTTGCGCAGAATTAGGCACTTTTTCAATCATTACTTGTCAGATTGGTTAGCAATAAACAAGTGTATTATACTAACAATATCACCATACCATGTTAGTCGTTCTGGAGAGAGTAGCTTGTTAGGTTCACACACAACACATGATGTTAATGCTTCTATAAAGGCGTTAATCACTCAGTATCAACATCAACCGGGCGCACTGTTACCGTTACTGCATGCCATTCAGGACAGCGTAGGGTACGTGCCAGAGTCTTCTTATGCACAAATATCCAAAGCTTTGAGTCTGTCAGTGGCTGAAGTGCATGGAGTTGTGACGTTCTATCACCATTTTCGTTCACATAAACCGGGCCGTCATATCATGCAGATCTGCCGCGCCGAATCCTGCCAGGCGATGGGATCCGAGGCGTTGGAAGCACATGCAAAAAAATGTTTGAATGTTGATTACCACCAAACCACTGCAGATGAGGCAATTACCTTGGAGCCGGTTTACTGTTTGGGAAACTGTGCGCTATCGCCTTCCGTGATGATAGATGATGAAATTTACGGACGCGTATCTCCAGCAGATTTAGATGCTTTAATTGCGGAGGTAAAAGCTTAATGGTTACTAAAATTTATATTCCCCGCGATTCCAGTGCGCTGGCTGTAGGCGCTGAAAAAGTGGCGGCTACCGTGGCAGCCGAGGCAAAGGCGCGTGGCCTAAACATTGAAATTATTCGCAATGGTTCCCGCGGACTTTATTGGCTTGAAACCATGGTGGAGGTGGCAACGGAAAAAGGCCGCGTCGCCTATGGCCCGGTAAAAGTAAAAGATGTGGCTTCATTATTTGATGCGGATTTTATTCACGGTAAGCCACATGCCTTGAGCCTGGGTTTAACCGATGAGATTGACTGGCTTAAAAAACAGCAGCGTTTAACTTTCGCACGGGTGGGTATTACAGACCCGGTGTCACTGGATGATTACATTGCGCATGATGGTTATAAGGGTTTGAAAAACGCGCTTAAATTATCAGGCGCGGATATTGTAAAAACAGTGACTGATTCGGGCTTGCGTGGCCGTGGCGGCGCCGCATTCCCGACGGGAATTAAATGGAACACAGTGTTGGGCTGTGAAGCTGATCAAAAATATATCGTATGCAATGCGGATGAAGGCGACTCAGGCACCTATTCTGACCGTATGATCATGGAAGGCGACCCGTTCGTGCTGATAGAAGGCATGACCATAGCCGGTGTCGCGGTTGGTGCAACGCAGGGTTATATCTATGTACGCTCAGAATATCCTCATGCCTTGGCTACCCTCAATGCCGCGATAGAGGTTGCTAATAAGGCCGGTTATCTGGGGAGTAATGTTCTGGGTAGCGGTAAAACATTCCATCTGGAAGTTCGCCGCGCTGCTGGCGCTTACGTTTGCGGTGAAGAGACTTCACTGCTGGAAAGCCTGGAAGGCAAACGTGGTTTGGTACGCTTTAAACCGCCGCTGCCAGCCATTGAAGGTTTGTTTGGCAAGCCAACCGTGGTGAATAATGTTATTTCTCTGGCGACAGTGCCGATTATTCTGGATAAAGGCGCGCAGTATTATGCGAATTACGGCATGGGGCGCTCACGCGGCACACTGCCGATTCAACTGGCAGGCAACCTTAAACATGGTGGTCTGGTTGAGTTGGCGTTTGGCGCAACCTTGCGTGAGCTACTTTACGACTTTGGCGGAGGCTCTTTCACCGGGAAACCAATTCGTGCCGTACAGGTTGGCGGGCCGCTAGGGGCATATTTGCCTGAGAGCCAATTTGATACGCCGCTTGATTATGAAGAGTTTGCCAAGTTATGGGCAGTGCTGGGCCATGGCGGGATAGTCGCCTTTGACGATAGCGTTGATATGGCAAAGATGGCGCGTTATGCGTTTGAATTCTGTGCGGTTGAATCATGCGGAAAATGTACGCCTTGCCGCATTGGTTCAACCCGCGGTGTGGAAGTGATCGACAGGATTGCATCTGGTAAAGACCATGCCAAGAGCATTCAATTGGTACGCGATTTAAGCGATACCATGCTCAATGGCTCATTGTGCGCACTAGGCGGTATGACCCCGTATCCGGTGCTGAGTGCACTCAATCATTTTCCAGAAGACTTTGGTGTTTCATCAGAAGCCAAAGTGGGCTAGTGCAGGTTAAGGATAATTTTATGGACGAGATCAAATACAATCCAACAACGGATTACGGTACCCCGAAAAGCCAGTCAATCAAGCAAATCACGCTTACAGTGGATGATAGGCAGATAACGGTGCCGGATGGTGTTTCTATTATGCACGCAGCGGCAGTTGCCGGTGTGATGGTGCCGAAATTATGCGCAACAGATAGTCTGGAGCCATTCGGCTCATGCCGGTTGTGTCTGGTGGAGATTGAAGGTCGCCGTGGCTACCCAGCTTCATGCACTACACCCGTTGCCGAGGGACTCGTTGTACATACGCAAACTCCAAAACTGGCCGATATACGTCGTGGCACGATGGAGCTTTATATTTCAGACCATCCGCTTGACTGCCTGACCTGTGCCGCCAATGGCGACTGTGAGCTGCAGGACATGGCTGGCGCAGTAGGTTTGCGTGAAGTGCGCTATGGTTACGACGGTGAAAATCATCTGAAAGCAGCTAAAGATGAAAGCAATCCTTATTTCACTTTTGACCCAAGTAAATGTATTGTTTGTTCACGCTGTGTACGCGCGTGCGAGGAAACTCAAGGTACGTTTGCACTGACTATTTCCGGTCGCGGTTTTGATTCAAAAGTTTCTGCCGGCAACAAGGACTTTATGGATTCTGAGTGTGTATCCTGCGGAGCCTGTGTGCAGGCTTGTCCTACCGCTACTTTGATGGAAAAGTCAGTGATCCAGGC
>JBAQME010000130.1:0-4617 GCA_049302535.1 Methylotenera sp. | reverse complement strand
CCATCTCTGCAAGATTAAGTGATTGTTTAGGTCGCCGCCCTGTGCTGCTGGTGAGCAGTGCATTGGCAGTGCTGGCAGGGTTTGCACTTAGTCCGCTATTGGCAAGTGGCTCGCTGCTGCAAATCACTTTATTTTTATCCCTGGCGTTGTTTTTAATGGGCGCAACCTTTGCCCCCATGGGCGCCTATTTGCCGGAACAGTTTCCTGTTGCAGTGCGCTATACGGGGGCCGGTCTGGCTTACCAGCTCGGCGGAATTCTGGGGGCGTCGCTTGCACCCTATATTTCACAATTGCTGGTAACTACCGGCGGCCTGGCATGGGTAGGTGCTTACGTTTCAATCGCAGCAGCAGTAAGTTTTTTAGCGGTCCTGGCGTTAGGTAACGTCGGGCGCGGTGAGCCGTTCTAGATTGTTGAGCCATGCAATTGCATGCTCGCGTGACTGTCCAATAGTTTCGTCGCCGCACATTTCCAGGCTAGGCTGCAAACTTGCGCAAAATGCAGGCCGTTCCGGTTTGCCGAAAATCATGCACCTGTTGTCATGGTCCAACTGGATGCAGCGCATCCCGGCAGGTTTGCCATGCGGCATGCCAGGGATGGGGCTGTTGATGGAGGGAGCGATGCAACACGCGCCGCATGAGCTTCTACAATCCATGATTCAAGTTTTCATGATTCAAGATTTAAAGTTCTTCCCACGGAAAACCAAGCGCGGTCACGGCCTGCTTGATTTCACCCATTGCTGCTTTTGTCAGGTCTGCAGCGCCTTTAACACCCAGTTCTATCGTGCGGCGATTATCCAGTTTAGGCAAGCTAAAGAGTTTAAGCTTGGGGTATTTGGCTACGATATGGTTCATCAGATCAATCAACTGGCTTTCACCGGCATCCATGACCAGAATCGAGGTTTCCGTGTAATCCATGGTATGAAATAGATGCCGGTAATGTGTATCCAACACCCATTCCACCATTGGATGCGCCATTTGAGGAAAACCCGGTACAAAGTGATGTCGGTTAATTGAAAACCCCGCTACGCGATTGACCGGGTTAGGAATAAGCTCTGCATCTAATGGCAAGTCCGCCATCAATGCGCTCCTTGGATGAGCGTTTTTTCCATATTGTGCTTCTATTTCCGCCACTGCCCCTGCGTGGCGTACTATCGGCAAACCTGCCGCATTCGCCGCACACTGGCGCGTAAAGTCATCCGGCGTTGCTCCTATGCCGCCAAAGCTGAACACAATATCACCACGCAACATGCTGCCTTTTAGCAAGGGAGTGATTTGCTCCGGAATATCACCCAGATAATGTGCCCAGGAAAGCTGTAAGTCACGTGATTTTAAGGCTTGAATCACAAAGCTTAAGTGCGCATCCTGCTTTTTGCCCGAAAGGATTTCATCGCCAATGATATAGATGCCGATGGATTGCTCAGTTTTTTTCATGATAATTTTATATGCAGAGTGAGTGCTTAGCGTTTTAGTACAGCCTCGTTATCGTAGCCAGGCGGTAAATGTTTGAATTGATCTTTATCGGATTTCTTAGATTTGAACTGAAAATTCCTAAGCGCTTTTATATCAAGTTCGGCAGTTAATATAGAGGCGTTATCTCCACCTTTTACATAGAGCATTGTTTTATATTCTGTTTTTGATGGTCTTAATACACAAGAGCCACCGTATTGTGATGTGTTCGACTGGACTACATAGCAATGAATATCTCTTACAACTGACTCTAAAATATGTCCATAATAGTTTGTATCTTTATTCCATACGCATGCTATTAGTAGGTCAATTTCAGATTTAAAGATAGACCTGTGATTGATGTCTGATAACTCAAAGCAATTGTATGAGGTTAAGCAAGTGTTACGCCACTGAATTTTATGGTAGCTATGCTTTGATAACAGTAAGTTTGCAGGTTTAAGCCTGACAGATTCCAGCATGTCTATTTCAGCAGGAGAGTAGTGGTTTTTTATTCGCGCGGTCATTACACATGATTTATATTTTCCAGAAACTCGAAATGGCAACGCTTCGATTATTAAATTGTAAGCAATATCACCAATCACCCAATGTTCTAGACCAAATATGAGTCCTATCTGGTGTCGTCGAGCATACGCTGTCATAAATGGCAGCCAACTTACAGGTATGGCGACCTCTGGTAATACAAGAATATCAACGTTATTTTTTAAAGAGGTATTTAAAATATCAAATAAGTTGGTTTGACGTTCAAACGAGATGTTTGGTTTTTTGTCTTTTCTTACAGCGGCTTCGATGTCTTCCAAGAGTAATTTAATGTTTGCTACAGCTACTTTAATTTTTGCAGACTCATACTGTTCGCCAATCTTAATTTCTTTAACCAGTAAATTATTTTTGGATGCATCAGATTCGGTTAAGGTGATTGGAAGGTTTGCCCAATTCTTATAACTTTTATACTTGCCAAGACATTCTTCTAACCAGCTATCAAGGTTTTTATCTTTTTGCAGTGTTGAGTTAATTAAGTAAAGTTGCCATTCATCGAAATGTAAGAATCTAGGCGATAACTTTACTTTTTCTTCTTTTAATTCTGTTTGTCCACTGAAACGGAAATTTTCTTCGTTTGTTAAGTTTCCATGATAGTTTGTGTAATTTGCCAATGGCCAAGCCACGAGATGGTGACGAATTAAATTGGATATTCTGAAGTTTTTTGCAAAATCAGATAGAAAATTATCTATTGCAAATTGCTCTAGTTTATTGGGCTTGTTAATTGCTAACTGGTCAATATGAGTATCTAAAGTATTGTCAATCGATGGTTTTATGTAAGCTTTTACCGCCAATAAACCGAGGCATAAACTGAGCGAAAGATTGTTGTACAACTCTAAATCTGATTTAATTTTTTGCGTAATTTTTTTGGATTGTATTGCAGTTGATAGTGATTTTTTATTTGTTGTGGTTTTGAATGAAAGTTTATTAATTTCAAATTTAATTGACTTGTGAAATTCAATTGAAAAGTTATTGTTTTGTATTATTAGCGCATATTGATAGACCTTTTCCCATAGACGGAAAAATTGTAGTGCATTTTTTCCTTTGAAAAATAACTTTAATTGAGGTAAAACGGTATCCTTCTTATCAAGTTTGCATAGCCTGTGAGCCGTAATGTGAGATGATAAAAAACGAGCAAGCTCCGTTTCGTTTTCAGCAAGACCCACTATGCTTCTAAGCTTATTCGGTGAGCCATCATAGAGAATGTCATATGCGAATTGATCTAGATTTGAATCAATGTGCTCTGTGGGTAATAGCTTGAAAGCACTGCTTCGCTCATCTAGTTCTTGTTTGAAAATCTCAAGGCCTGCTACGCTGTGATTTTTATCGAAAAAGTGAAGAATTAACTTATCTTTTTGGACAGGTAGATTGCGACCGCCTGATACTAGCTCATAATTTTTATTATCTTCCAAGAGTAAGTCTGGCAGATATTTCTTTATGAAAGAATCAATGGGTGAGTGTTCATCTATCTCAGGCTGCTTAAAAACTAGCAAAATATCATCAACATATCGACCATAATAAATTGGGCGTATGTCATTTACAATGGCGTGGTCAAAGTCTTTCAAATACCAATTTGCAAGTATGCTTGATGATACAAATCCGATTGGAATTCCTTTTTTCTCAATACAATCAGGATGAGAAATTGATAATTTTAGGTCTATTTGATCGTGATAAGCGTCAAAAATTTGTTCTAGCAAACGATTTAATTTATTTGCAAGATTTTTGTTTTGTTTGTTGTCGAAATAATGATCGATTTCAGATTCAATTTCAGAAAATACAATGTTTATTTGATAAAAATAAGACTTTAAATCTAAGGACAGTATGGCAACATCTTCTTTTTGTTTTGATGCATTAGTGGCTTCATCAATAGCTAAGTTGCGCCAAGTATTGTACTGATCAATATATCGCTTAAAGATTTCAGATGATTGTTGGAAAGTTGGGTCGTTAAATAATTCAAGAAAGTTATTGGACTTTTCGTTTAGACGATTTCCATAACAGTCTTTTGTTAATGTGCTTTCCAAAGCAGGCCCAACGACTAATGCCCAAAGAGTCTCTAAGATATGTATTTCAACTGGAGCGGAGACTAAATAGTTAATTTTAGATAAATTGTATTTGTCTGCACTTTTAACATTAGTTAGATATAAGCCATTATCCTTTTCTTCTGATTCAATTTTTTCGATAGATTTGGGTAGAATGTGATAACTAATTTGTGAAAGCCATTTTTTAATATTGGCATCACTATTTAGAGAGTCATGGTTGAGTACATCGCAAAGTTCAACTAATGCTGTACCAATATCATAAATTTCAAATTCAGCAATTCTCTTTTTAAGAAATAAGTTTAGATTGTCATGGTAAGCGTAATTCTTAACATACAGATACGCTTGTTTTATTATTTCTTGCGTGAAAACCATTATTTATCTCCCTTAAATTAGTGCGCACTTTCCCAATTGTTACCTACGCCGACTTCCGCCAATAGTGGCACGTCCAGCTTCGCCACGTTTTGCATGAGTTCCGGCAGTTTTTGTTTCACTAGCGCAAGTTCAGGTTCCGGTACTTCCAGCACCAATTCATCATGTACCTGCATGATGAGTTTACTTTCCAGTTTTTCATCTTTCA
>JBAQME010000129.1:0-2161 GCA_049302535.1 Methylotenera sp. | reverse complement strand
AAGACATACGTCCCAATCTGCCGCCCGGCATGTATCTGGACATATCCACTAACGACTCCATATTTATTAACCAACTGGTAGCTTCGTTAAAAGAGCATTTAATAGAAGGTACGCTGCTGGCAGCGCTCATTGTATTTATTTTCCTGCGTTCCATTCGCTCTACCCTGATTGTAGCTACTGCCATTCCTGTATCGCTGTTAGGCGCAATTGCTGTCATGTATTTTTCAGGATTCACTTTTAACTCCATGACGCTTTTAGCACTGTTATTGCTGATTGGCGTGGTGGTAGATGATGCCATTGTGGTGCTTGAAAACATACATCGCCACCGCCAGCATCTGGATCCCAACCCGATAAGTGCAGCCCTGAACGGTTCTCGCGAAGTGACTTTTTCCGTTACGGCGGCATCATTATCACTCGTTTGCATCTTCGCTCCGGTGATTTTCATGGATGGCATGGTGGGCAAGTTTTTCAACTCGTTCGGTATTGTTGTTACTTTTGGCGTACTTGCATCATTATTTGTTTCCCTGACGCTCACCCCCATGCTGTGCTCACGCTACCTCACTGTGAACCATCATGAAAATAAAATATATAACTTCATAGGTAACGTACTAGGCGCGCTGGATAAGGTTTATATCGGATTACTACATGCAGCACTTAAACACCGTGCTGTTGTCATGTTAATCACGGTTGTGTTTGTTATTGTCAGTGGCTATTTATCATTCAAATATGTTGAAAAAGACTTTATCCCGGAATCTGACGAAAGCAGTTTTAATATCACCGTCAAAACGCCATTAGGCTCGAACCTGGAATACACAGACTCACGCCTGAAACTGGTTGAAGCAGTGGTGGCAAGTCATAAAGATGAAGTCGCCAGCTACTTTTCCACGATAGGCACCGGCTCACGCGGGCAGGTTAACCAAGGCAACGTCAATGTGCGCCTGAAACCCAAAGAAGAGCGCAACAAAAGCCAGCAAACCTTAATCAAACAACTTAAAAAAGAACTGGATACCATACCAGGGGTACGCGCGCTCCCAGCGCCGGCCTCTGTGGTTCGCGGTCAGCGTTCTGAAAAACTGCAATTCAACCTCACCGGCAGCAACCTGCAGGAAATCGGCCGCATTTCAAAACTGCTGCAACAAGCGCTTGGTAACAATGCCGATATGGGCAAAGTTGACCTGGATGTGCAGCTCGACCTGCCACAGCTCAACATGCAGATTGATCGTGAACGGGCGGCGACAATGGGATTAAGCGCGACGGACATTGCCACCGCCGTGAGTTTGTATGCTGGCGGCCTCAATGTTGCCAAATACAACGACGAGCCGGGTGATGGCCAGCGTTATGACATTCGCCTGAAAGCCACGGAATACGATTTAAAAAATGTTGCAGATCTGCGCAAGATATTCCTGCGCAGTGCAAATGGCCAATTAGTGCGCCTTGATGCAGTTGCGCAATTCAAGCCAGAGTTAGGGGCAGCCGTTATCGGCCGTTACGATTTACAGTACGCAGCCAACTTTTACGCCAACCCGAATATGCCATTGGGTGAAGCCGTGAATCTGGTCAAGGAAACTGCGGCCAAAATCGTACCGGCAGAGTACACGGTAAAACTTACCGGCCAGGCAGAAGAGTTTGGCAAAACTTTTAAAAATATACAGTTTGTGTTTTTACTTGCCTTTGTGTTGCTGTACATGGTGCTGGCCAGCCAATTCAACTCATTTATCCAGCCCCTGATTATCATGCTCGCCCAGCCTCTGGCCATCATCGGCGGCCTCATTGCACTGCTCATCTCAGGCGATACGCTTAACATGTATTCCATGATCGGCCTGGTTTTACTGATAGGTTTGGTAGCCAAGAACTCGATTCTGCTGGTGGATTTAACCAATCAACTGCGCGAAGGCGGGGCAAGCATCAATGATGCGCTCAAAAAAGCCTGCCCCATCCGTCTGCGCCCGGTAGTAATGACGTCACTCACCATTATTCTGGCATTATTACCTGCTGCGATGGGCTTGGGTGCGGGATCGGAAACCAACAAACCCCTGGCTGTCGCCATTATTGGCGGCATGGTTTCTTCTACGTTGCTGACACTTGTAGTCGTACCCGCCGCCTATTCCTTGGTAATGAATGGTTTAAACAAATGGAGTCAAAGAAATAGATTTAATTGAAC
>JBAQME010000128.1:0-2169 GCA_049302535.1 Methylotenera sp. | reverse complement strand
CAAGAATGACGGTGTAAAGCAGGATGTGAAGCAAGGTGAATGCTTCGCCATGGGTGACAGGCAGCATCGGCATGCCGACTTTGGCGTATTCTTCGCGGCGATATAATGCCAGCGACCAGAAATGCGGTGGGGTCCAGGCAAATATGATTAAAAACATAATGAGTGATTCGGGTGAAACGGTGTTATTGACTGCTGCCCAGCCTAAAATAGGCGGCATGGCACCCGATGCACCGCCGATGACAATGTTCATGGGTGTTGCCGGTTTGAGGAATACGGTGTAGATGACGGCGTAACCCACAAAGGTGGCAAATGTGAGCCACATGGTGAGCGGATTTACGTAAATATACAGAATCGCCAGTCCGGTTCCTCCAAGTAATGTTGCAAACACCATGGTTTCAGTCGAAGACACTTGCCCCGTAGGCAATGGACGTGCCCGTGTGCGCGCCATGATGGCGTCAATTTTATGTTCAATCAGGCAGTTGAAGGCGGCAGCGGCGCCCGACGCAAACGCGATGCCAACCGTTGTTGCCAGCAGCAGCTGTAATGGCACCATGTTAGGGGTGGCCAGAAACATGCCGATGAGCGCAGTGAATACGATTAAGGATGTGACACGCGGTTTGCAGAGCGGAAAGAAATTCTTGAGTCGCGGCGCCAGTTCTTTGATATGGCTCATGATATTGATAGGCATATGCATCTCGCTTTTATATTTTTGTATAGTCATTTTTCCAGGTTCCGCTTCTATATTTTGTTTCGGGGTCCGTAATTTTTGAATTAAGAATAATCGTGATGATGACCAGCAATGCAGCCCCTAGATTATGTGCTACTGCCAGCACTAACGGTAACTGAAGAATCAAATTCGCAATGCCGATGGAAACTTGTGCCGCCAGTGCAGCAAGCAGTAATAATGCCGTTTTTTTAAGTGGCGGCGTTTTGATGATGGCGAATGCCAGGCTGCCAAGATAAACAAACGTGATTAAGGCGCCGATACGATGCGTCCACTGAATTGCAGTTAAGGCTGACAGGGTTAAGTTGCCGCCATTTGCGCTTTGTCCAAGCTCGCGTACCAAATGAAACGCATCTTTAAAATCCATCTGGGGAAGCCAGACACCATGGCAGGTTGGAAAGTCAGTGCAGGCAAGGGCTGCGTAATTTGTACTGGTCCAGCCGCCCAGAAATACCTGCGCCAGCACAATGAGCAGTGTGCCACGTATCGACATTTTTAATATTGGCGTTATTGATCGGGCGTTGGTAAACGTACCGTAATGGCGATGCGCAATCCAGGTTAATATCGCCAGCGTAGTCATGCCGCCGATCAGGTGCCCGCTTACAATGACAGGCTTGAGCAGCATGGTAACGGTCCACATCCCCAGCATTGCCTGAAAGGCAATAATCAGGAGCAGTGCGGTTGGCAGCAGCGGGTTCACTTTAATGCGCTGTTTGTTGCGCCAGGCCAACGCAAAAATTGCCAGTACCATTAACCCCAGCGTGCCCGCCAGGTAACGATGCGCCATCTCTTTCCAGGCTTTACCGGTTTCAACCGGGCGGTCCGGGTAAATTTCCTGTGCTTTTTGAATGGCACTTTCGCTTTGTGGCACGCTCAGTGCGCCATAGCAGCCAGGCCAGTCCGGGCAGCCAAGTCCTGCATCAGACAACCTGACGTAAGCGCCAAGCACCACGACGCAGAGCGCAAGCATGGCACTGAATAGGGATAAACGTCTAAATAAATTGTATTGCATCATCAGCCTGCCCAGGAGTACTTCATTAATCTGGTAATATCTTTGCGAATCAGTGCTGGCGCTGTTGCTGGCGTGTAACTCATCATCAAATGTCCCAGCGGATCGACTAGATAAATCCTGTCGGAGTTGATGGCTGATTCGCCGTTAATGTTAAATTGGTCACTAAGCGTTGTAATCTCAGGCGTTGGCTGATTCAAAATTAGCATGTCGGGATAACGTTGTTTCAACTCGGCAATTTCACGTGTGGTGGTGATTAACACACGCTGCATGCGCGGCATTTCCTTATATAGAGATACATGTAACTGACGCATGGTATGCAATTTATCGTTGCATGTTGCTTCGCAGCTAGCCGCTACATAAACCATGCTCCATTTGTCCTTCCATAGATCGGGCTGCGCAACGCTGCCGTCGCCTGTGATTAAAGCACTGTTTA
>JBAQME010000127.1:0-3768 GCA_049302535.1 Methylotenera sp. | reverse complement strand
TTTCTCTGTGGTAGTGGCTTTAACATTGATCAGGGAAACATCCACCTCGCAGTCAGCCGCAATATTGGCACACATCTGTGCTGTATGCGGACTTAATTTAGGCGCTTCGCAAATCACGGTAGCATCTATGTTGCCTACTACATAATCTTCATCTTTTAGCAAAGACACCACATGCCTGAGCAACTGGCGCGAATCAATGTCTTTATAGCGCATATCGTTAGGCGGGAAATGCTTGCCGATATCGCCCAATGCCGCTGCACCCAGCAATGCATCGCAAATGGCATGCAACAGCACATCCGCATCCGAATGGCCATGCAGGCCTTTGTCATGCGGTATATCTATACCGCCAATAATGCATTTGCGGCCGGAGACCAAGGCGTGCACATCAAAACCATGACCAATCCTTATCATGATATTTCCTTTTGCATTAACACTTCCATTAGGGCCAGATCCTGTGGATAGGTAATTTTCATATTACGTAATGAGCCTACAACCAATTTTGGCTGCAAGCCTAAGGCTTCTACAGCCTGCGACTCGTCGGTGGGCGACCCGTTAAAACTGGCGAGTGCATTCTGCAGCAATCCAAAGCGGAACATCTGCGGTGTCTGCGCCTGCCAGAGCCCCTCTCTTGGAATTGTATCCTGCACTCTTGAATCAGCATTTGATTGTTTTAAGGTATCCGCCAATGGCAGCGCCAGTAGGCCACCAACTTCATCATCCTCCAGCGTGTCCAGCAAATGATCCAATAACGCTGCAGTCAGACCCGGCCGCGCTGCATCATGCACCAGAATCCAGTCATCTTCTGCCACCTGTGGACGCATTGCCTCTAACGTATTGAGCACCGTTTGCGCACGCGTATCGCCGCCGGTGTAATGCAAATTAAGGCGGCTATTACTATCCAATGGCAGATTCCGCCAAAAATAATCTTCTACACTAAGCGCCAGATTGATAGTTGCGATACGCGGGCAAGCGAAAAAAGTTTGAATGCTGTACGAAACCATGGGCTTGCCGCATAAAGGTAAATACTGCTTCGGGATGGCGGTTGCCATGCGGTTACCAGCCCCGGCAGCTGGAATAATAATGTGGAAACGCGCCATATTGAAAAAGGAATGATGATGAAATTATCATCAAATTCTAACATAGCGCGTCATGTTGATAGTGACTGAGGTAGCAAGTCAGGCTGATTTTATGGGGTCACGTACAAGATAATGTGCATAGGCCTTGGCAACTTTACCATCCTGGTTGAAGTGAAACACCTCCGCGGCTGGGCCCGAGACGCCATTGTAGTAAAGCGTGATGCTATTTACGCCGGCCAGCGCGGCAACCAGCTCAAAATGAAGCCCCGGAAACAGTTGAAGTGCTTTGGCCCAGTAAGCGCCTACGGCTTGCTTGCCCTTTAATGTTCCGGATGGTTCGCCGGCCACCTTAATAATGACAGGAGACGTCATTTCAAAATCGTCGCTGTAGTGCGAAAGGACGCGCTCCAGATCATGCTTGTTCCATGAATCAATCCAGTCAGCCGCAAAATGGTTAACGAATGTATTATCGAGCATAATTACCTCTAACGTCGGAGTTAAGCGGCTACCAAAGGCTATCCGCAAAAGGATTGCACATCGAGGCCTTCACATTGAACGGCCATCGAAGTTCTGCACCGGGATAGATGCAAGGTCTACGCCTTCGAGACACCGGATGTTGATTGCCGCCATACGATTGCCTTGGGGATTGACACCTTCACTATAAGGATGAATGCCGCAAGTCGGGCAGAAACGGTGCTCGATGACGTGCTTATTGAAAGAGTATGTGCTTGCAGCATCTTCCGGCGTCAGCAGATTCAGCTTCTCCCTCGGAACAAACCACATGAGAGAACCTTTACGTGTACAGATTGAGCAATTGCAGGCGACAGCGCCCTTGATTTCACCTTCAACTTCGAATGCAATCTTGCCGCAGTGGCAGCTACCTTTGTAAATCATAAGTGATATCTCCTTGCTTATAAGTTCCTGCGAGGCTGGCATTAGCGCCTCAACTCATGCCTCCCATCCGGCATAAGTGGTGGTATCCAGAATGCTATACCCCGATTGCTGGGATGGATTGATCAGTGATTATTGTACGTTAATTTGATTTGTTTTTTTCTAGCTGAATGTTTCATATTCATATTCATACCGTCTGCACCCTGCCCGGCCGCTATCTACTTCCTGCCGGCGGCAGTTTCACGGTATTTAATTACCAATCCACAAAGGCAAAAGTTTAAAGTGGCAATTAGCTAATATTCAAATAATGATAAGTAAGTTTCAAAGGCCTGTCTGGACTGCTTACTCAAGTGAATTTTTAGATGTCGTACCAGCTCCAGAAGAATCGAGACAAGCTTTTTACTGATATTGTTCATATGATCTCCTGGAGCATTCTTGATGTGTTTATTAACGATTAAAATGCTTTGAAGATAATTTTTCCAACCCAGATAAAACCGGTAGTCGTAATAATAAAACTGGCCGCAGTGTAAAGTTTAGCTAGAAAATAATTCCAGAAATCCGGTTTCAGCATCGCGATCACAAACACGCCAGGATTTGTCATGCCACCGATAACAACAAGCCAGCATGCGGCAATTGGCAACTCGATATTTGCCGATTTGGCAACGCCATAGAAGGCAAAACAAAAAAGCGACATTAAAATATAATCAATGTGCGCTTTTACCAGTAAGCCATAGTCCTTAATTAGTACGCCATCAACGCCTTTTATAGGAAACCACCGTGCAAATGTTCCCAGCCATGCCATTACCAGCGCAGTAAAAACCATAACAACCCCGCCCTTTAATAAAATCTCCATCTTTCAATCCCCTAATAATTGATAAAAACTACAACCCAATAATACAGACAGGTCTGTTCATTTGCAATATCAATTTATTGGGTATTGATTAAAAAATTAATTATTTCCGGGACAGTGTTTTCAGAAACCTGATTCCAAACCTTGCCATCCGGCACTAACCTGACATTTGGGCCTTGAGCACACATCAACATACAGCTTGACTGCTCAACTTCCACATCAAGCGCGTGGATTTTTATTTGTTCAATTAGTACCGGAATCAGGTCTGCCCCGCCACCATGTCCACAGCAATGCGGATTAGGGGCATGCCTGATTTGCGTACAAACCTGAATTTTACGATTCACTATTTAAAGCGCCCGGACCTGGAATCCATTGTAAAAATTGATCTGGATAGAATATTCGGGATAAAGGTTGAGAGAATTAAAACTGCCGCCAGCACTAAATACAGCCACCGTATTGAATAAGCCGTAACAAAGCTTGCGGCAGGCTTTTGCTGTTGCACATAGGCATAGAAATCAGCATTGTTTTGCCCTTTGATGTACTTTGCCTTTATTTCACCGGCTAATGATTTTAAATACTCATCCTCAAGCTGCGATAAAAACCGGTCATATTCGGCAGAGGCAACCGATGGGTCTGGTTCATCCTGGCTTGGATCAGCATAGGTTACTCCCACTGCCCCGGCATTGTTGTTATCGCTAATTGGCCAGTAGCCGACCCGTTTATTGGCTGCGTTATACCTTGGCACGCCAACTTTTGTATGCCCGCCCACACCAACAAACACAAAATTCTTGCCTATCTGAATGCCGCTGAGATCCTGCTTGATAGTGACATTGACCCTTGGCGCCTCGTCGCCATCCGTAAAAAACAGCATCTGCGCAGGCACATTTAACGAATCAAAGGTGTTGGCCGCAGCCCTTACGCCAAAGCTCAACCGGCTGTTCCCTTTCCAGG
>JBAQME010000126.1:0-5572 GCA_049302535.1 Methylotenera sp. | reverse complement strand
TATTGATGAACTTGAACCATAACGGTCAAGCCATCACGCTTGCTAACCAACTCAAGGAAAAAGGCGTTAAAGACGGCAGAAGCCTTAAACGTTTACTCGACAACGAAAACCGCGACTACACATTCGCACAGACCTTTCCAACCGGCACTCACGCGATGTGGCTTAACTATTGGCTCGCAGCCAATGGCATTAACCCGATAAAAGACGTGAAAAACATTGTAGTGCCGCCACCGCAGATGGTCGCCAACATGCGCATTGGCAATATGGATGGCTACTGTGTGGGTGAACCGTGGAACGCGCGCGCGATTTACGACAAAGTAGGCTATACCGTGACCACCACGCAGGACATCTGGACTGACCATCCGGAAAAAGTACTGGGGACGACTGCTGAATTTGTTGCTAAAAACCCGAATACCGCACGCGCCATGATCATGGCAGTACTTGATGCTTGCAGATACATTGAAGCGCTCGAGAACCGTGCCAAAGTTGCCAAATTGATTTCAGGAAAATCCTATGTGAATGCACCTGAAGATGTGATTGGCGGTCGGTTTATTGGCGATTACGACAACGGCATCGGTAAAAAATGGAAAGACCCTAACTACATGAAGTTCTATGGTGATGGCGCAGTCAACTTCCCTTACTTATCTGACGGCATGTGGTTTCTCACCCAGCACAAACGCTGGGGTCTGCTCAAATCAGACCCGGACTACTCAGGCGTTGCCTCCAAGGTCAACCAGATCAAACTGTACTCTGAAGCGGCATCTCAAATCGGTGTCCCTGTTCCTACAAGTCCAATGCGCACCAGCAAGCTTATAGACGGTGTGGTGTGGGATGGCAAAAATCCAGCCGCTTACGCCGCTTCTTTCAAAATCAAAGCCTAACGACCCAAGCTTTAACCATTAAGGATTATTTATGAGCGCGATCAGCATCGGTAAAGAAAGCTTAAAAGTCATCATGAAGAACAAAAACACTGTAGTCAGTAAAGGAACTGCAATAACTAACGCTGAAAATAATGTGGCGACTGCCGGCAAAGAACCTACAAAATATCAATCCAACAAATTTGGAATAAAAGCCTACGGTTTCTTTAGATGGCTATTACCGCCAGTATTTGGGATATTGCTGTTACTTGCGGTTTGGACCTTGATCTCACATCAGTCACCGAATCTGCCTGGCCCCGTCAAAACATGGCACTCAGCGGTTGAGTTGTTCAGCGACCCGTTCTATGACAACGGCCCGAACGACAAAGGAGTTGGCTGGAATATCTTCAACTCACTGAAACGTGTCGCTTTGGGTTTCGGTCTGGCCGCAATGATCGGCATTCCCATCGGGTTCATTATCGGGCGGTTTGAGTTCGCATCACGCATGACTGCACCGGTGATCAGCCTGTTAAAACCAGTATCACCTCTTGCATGGCTACCTATCGGATTATTGGTATTCAAGGCAGCTAACCCTGCTGCGATCTGGGTGATTTTCATCTCTGCGATCTGGCCGATGATCATCAACACCTCAGTTGGCGTAAGCAAGGTTCCGCAAGACTATATGAATGTGGCCAAGGTACTTAACCTGAGCGAGTGGAAGATATTCACCAAAATCCTCTTCCCATTCGCGCTGCCTTACATGATGACCGGTGTGCGTCTTTCTATCGGTGTGGCGTGGCTGGTGATTGTTGCGGCAGAGATGCTGACCGGCGGCGTTGGTATTGGCTTCTGGGTATGGGATGAATGGAACAACCTGAATGTGGAACATATCATCATCGCGATTTTCATCGTGGGCATTGTCGGCCTGCTGCTCGAATTAGGACTCACGCAGATCGCTAAAAGATTCAGCTACGAATAACCCAATGACTACTTAGGAATCATCATGAAAAACGTACCTATGCCTGAAAAAGCGAATGCCGATAAATATGTGCAGCTGGAGAATGTCGACATGACTTTCTCAACGAAAAAAGGTGAGTTCAATGCGCTTAAAAACATCAACCTGAGTATCAAAGAGGGCGAGTTCATCTCCATCATTGGTCACTCAGGCTGTGGAAAATCAACAGTTTTGAACCTGATTGCCGGACTGCTACAGCCAACCAATGGCTTACTGTTCTGTGCCGGCCGCGAAATTGCAGGCCCGGGCCCGGAGCGTTCAGTGGTATTCCAGAATCACTCGCTATTACCCTGGCTCACCTGCTACGAAAACATCTATCTGGCGATAGAACGCGTGTTTGGATGTGGGTCTGGCACTGAAACCAAAGCTCAGCTTGCTACTCGTACATACGCCGCACTGGAGCTGGTTGGCTTGACACATGCAGCTGATAAACGCCCGAACGAAATATCAGGAGGTATGAAACAGCGTGTAGGCATTGCCCGCGCCTTGTCGATGGAACCAAAAGTGCTGTTATTGGATGAGCCTTTTGGCGCATTGGATGCACTGACACGTGCCAACCTGCAAGATGAACTCATGAAGATTATGGCCAAATCCGGCTGTACCGCCGTAATGGTGACGCATGACGTAGACGAATCAGTGCTGCTGTCAGACCGCATCGTAATGATGACAAATGGCCCGTCAGCCGGCATTGGCGAAATATTGGATGTCAATCTGGCCCGACCAAGAGCGCGATTGGAGCTGGCTGAAGATAAAGAATACAACCATCTGCGTAGCGAGGTATTGCGCTTCCTATACGAACGCCATGCCAAAAAAGCTGCTTAATGAATTTGCTGCATAAATATTTCACATATCGATTTATATCTAAATAAGGGACCAACTATGAAATCCAATGCTTCGTTTAAACTCAATCTAGTCATGGCGTGCGTCACTTTGGCCATCTCCGGCATGGCGCAATCTGCATATGCAGAAGAAGAACCAATTGCCGAATATACTTTTTTGGACTCAATCAAAGATGGTAAGCCAATGACCAACTTTCGCTTACGTTACGAATCAGTAGACCAAGAGGCTTTCCAGCCCGCCCCCAATGCAAGCAAGAAACTGGATGACGCACACGCCTTCACTTTACGCAGCTTGGTCGGCTGGCAAACGGCGCCTTACAAGAACTTTAGCTTTGGCGCTCAATTAACGGATGTACATGAGTTTAATCATAACTTTAACGACAGGCGTGAAAACCTGAGCGAACCTGGCAAAGCGAACTATGCCAACATCGTTGATCCCAGCTTTACCGATGTTAACCAGTTGTATGTAGATTGGACCGGTATCAAAAACACCAAATTCCGCCTTGGCCGCCAACAGCTGAATCTGGATAACGTACGCTTTATCGGTGATATCGGCTTCCGCCAGAACATGCAGGTGTTTGACGGCGTATCAGTACTCAACAAAAGCATTACGGACACAGAAATATTTGCAGCGCACTTTGATCAGGTGCGCCAAATCAATACCGAGCTGCGTCAAGGTAACATTGAAATTGTGAATGCTAAATATCGCATTTCACCTAGTGAATCAATCACTGGTTATGGTTATTTCGTTGACGTTGCCAACCTGAGCCAAAACAACGGCAACCCGCTTGCTGCCAGTACAGCAGCACAAGGCGGCAACGGCCTGGGTGCCAGCCAGGATCTGGTTAAAACGGCAAAAACCGATGCAAGTTCAAAAACATTCGGCATGCGTTTGGATGGAGCACATATCATTGACCCTACCTGGAAAGCACTCTACACGGCAGAATATGCCAAGCAGGATGACTATGCCGGCGGTAACGCGCTGATTGATGCATATTACTTCAAACTGGGCGGCGGTGCCATGTACAACGCCTGGTCAGTCAGGATCGACCATGAAAAGCTCTCCAGTAACAATGGTAAATATGCGTTTCAAACACCGTTAGGCACTAACCACCTGTTTCAAGGCTGGGCGGACCAGTTCCTGGTAACGCCGCGCCAAGGTATTGAAGATACCTTTATTACCGTTTCCGGCAGTATCGAGAAAGCCAAGCTCAATGCGGAATACCATGTATTCAAATCCGATGAGAAATATCAATCTATTGGCAAACTGGGTGATAAATACGGCACGGAATTTGATGTTAGCGTGCTTTACCCATTCACGGACAAAATCAGCGGCAAAGTTGAATACGCAAAATTCAATGAAGATGACGTCTACGGCAGCCTGACCAATGCGGCACGCAAAGGCGACAAAGAAATCGTATGGCTCACTGCAATGTATACCTTTTAGGAAACAAGAAATTATCAGTTTCAATGCACCATGATAGAAATCTGTTTTGGTGCATACGCATGAAATTGAACATTAATGGTGCCTTGTCCGTATATGCGCACATGCTAACAGCATGAATTAAATAGACATTTACAGATGGCACAGTAATTGCGTCATGCATAAACAATGCACCGTATTTAGAAAAGAATCGTATGCAAAAAATGAAATTAGTTGTTGTTGGCAACGGTATGGCAGGTATGCGTACCGTTGAGGAACTACTGAAAATCGCCCCTGATTTTTATGATATTACCGTGTTCGGTGATGAGCCCTATCCTAATTACAACCGCATCATGCTGTCGCCGGTACTGGCAAACGAGCAAACCATCGAAGATATTATTCTCAACACGCGTGAATGGTATGCCGAGAACAATATCACACTGTATACCAGCGCACGCGTCAATAAAATTGACCGTAAAAACCGCGTGGTATATGCAGAAGATGGTACCAGCGCAGAGTACGACCGCCTGCTGTTAGCCACCGGCTCCAAACCTTTTATGCCGCCTATCCCCGGTAAGGAGTTGGAAGGTGTGTTGGGTTATCGTGACATTAAAGACACCAATGACATGATAGATGCCGCCAGGAAATACAAACATGCGGTAGTCATTGGCGGTGGATTATTAGGACTGGAGGCTGCTAACGGCCTGAAAATCCAGGGCATGGAAGTCACGGTAGTGCATAAAAACGAGTGGCTGCTGGAAAAGCAACTGGATAAAACTGCCGGCCGGATGCTGCAGAAAAATCTTGAAGCAAAAGGTCTCAACTTTTTACTCAAAAAGAATACCGAGCAAATTTTAGGCAATGAGCAAGGCCGCGTAAAAACCGTAAGGTTTACCGATGGCCTGGAGATTGCCGCTGATTTGCTGGTGGTTGCCGTGGGGATACGCCCTAATTTCGCTTTGGCGGAGTCTGCAGGCATTTATTGCAATAAAGGTATTGTAGTGAATGACACCATGCAAACCTATGACCCCCGCATCTACGCGGTGGGCGAGTGCGTTGCACACCGCGGCATTTCATACGGCCTGGTAGCGCCATTATTTGAAATGGCTAAAGTCTGTGCCACCCATTTGGCAAATTTTGGTATTGGCCAATACAAGGGCTCAGTCACTTCAACCAAGCTTAAAGTGACCGGCATTGATTTATTTTCAGCTGGCGATTTTGCCAGCGCTATTGATATTGGCAGCGGAAGTCTTGATGATGGCCGCGAAGAAATTGTTTTGCACGATGCAGTTGGCGGGGTTTACAAAAAACTCGTCATCAAAAATGACAAAATCATTGGCAGCGTGCTTTATGGGGATACCACGGATGGTTCGTGGTATTTTCAAATGCTTAGGGATGGTAAATCCATCCATGAAATCAGGGACCACCTCATGTTTGG
>JBAQME010000125.1:0-4402 GCA_049302535.1 Methylotenera sp. | reverse complement strand
CGCCGCCGAATTTTTTAGTCAATACTGTGGTGATCGCTGCTGTTAATGTTGTCTTGCCGTGGTCAACGTGGCCAATCGTACCTACGTTTACGTGCGGCTTGGTCCGTTCGAATTTACCTTTTGCCATGATTATTTCCTTTTATCTAAACTTAAAAATTAATTAGTGATGGACTATTTTTTGTTAATAATGGCATCAGCCACGTTTCTTGGTGCTTCTGTGTAATGCTTGAATTCCATGCTGTAGCTTGCACGACCTTGTGAAAGTGAACGCACAACTGTTGAGTAGCCAAACATCTCTGCCAATGGCACTTCAGCACGAATCACTTTACCAGATGCACTATCTTCCATACCTTGAATCATGCCGCGACGTGATGACAAGTCACCCATTACGTCACCCATGTAATCTTCAGGTGTTTCAACCTCAACGGCCATCATAGGCTCAAGCAAGACGGGATCTGCTTTACGCATACCATCTTTGAAACCGATAGAAGCAGCCATTTTAAATGCGTTTTCGTTTGAGTCAACGTCATGGTATGAACCGTCAAACAAGGTTACTTTGACATCAACAACCGGGAAACCTGCCAAAATACCCGCTGGGATTGTTTCACGCAGACCTTTTTCAACCGCAGGAATAAATTCACGCGGTACGGTACCACCTTTAATTTGGTCAATAAATTCAAAGCCTTTACCTGGCTCATTTGGTTCCATTTTCAACCAAACATGACCGTACTGGCCTTTACCACCAGATTGCTTAACAAACTTACCTTCAACTTCAACAGATTTTTTAATCGCTTCACGGTAAGCAACTTGTGGCGCACCAACGTTAGCTTCAACGTTGAACTCACGTTTCATACGATCAACTAAAATCTCAAGGTGCAACTCACCCATACCTGAAATAATGGTTTGATTGGTTTCTTCATCAGTTTTAACACGGAATGAAGGGTCTTCTTGTGCAAGACGATTTAAGGCAATACCCATCTTCTCTTGGTCAGCCTTGGTTTTTGGTTCAACAGCAACGTGAATCACAGGCTCTGGGAAAATCATGCGTTCCAGGATAATTTCAGTGCCAAGCGCACATAAAGTATCACCTGTAGTTGCCTCTTTCAAGCCAACAGCAGCAGCGATGTCGCCAGCACGCACTTCATCAATTGGCTCACGTGTGTTCGCATGCATTTGCACGATACGACCGATACGTTCTTTTTTGCCTTTGATCGGGTTGTAAACAGTATCACCTGCATTCACCACGCCAGAATATACGCGGAAGAAAATAAGCTGGCCTACAAACGGGTCAGTCATGATTTTGAACGCTAGAGCAGAGAATTTTTCATCATCAGATGCTTGTAGACGAATTTCATTGCCATCGCCATCTTCAGCTTTTGTCGGTGGAATATCAGTAGGAGCAGGCATCAACTCAACCACTTTATCCAACATTGCTTGCACGCCCTTGTTCTTGAAAGCAGAACCGCACATCATTGGTACGATTTCTGAGGCAATGGTACGTGCACGCAAACCTGCAAGAATATCAGCTTCTGACAAATCGCCTTCTTCAAGGTATTTGTTCATCAAATCTTCATTGGCTTCGGCAGCAGCCTCAACCATATTCTCACGCCACTTATCACACTCAGCTTTAAGTTCGGCAGGAATATCACGGTAATCAAACTTCATGCCTTGAGATGCCTCATCCCAGTAGATAGCTTTCATCTTGATTAAGTCAACGACACCTTCGAATTTCTCTTCAGCACCGATTGGCACTTGCAGAGGAACAGGATTTGCTTTTAGACGTGCACGCATTTGATCGTACACTTTGAAGAAGTTGGCACCAGCGCGGTCCATTTTATTTACGAACGCTAAACGTGGCACTTTATATTTGTTAGCTTGACGCCATACAGTTTCTGATTGCGGCTGCACGCCACCTACCGCACAGTAAACCATGCACGCACCATCAAGCACGCGCATTGAACGCTCTACCTCAATGGTAAAGTCTACGTGGCCCGGGGTATCAATAATGTTAATGCGGTGTTGATCAAACTGGCCCGCCATACCCTTCCAGAAACAGGTAGTAGCAGCAGAAGTAATGGTAATACCGCGCTCTTGCTCTTGCTCCATCCAGTCCATGGTAGCCGCGCCATCATGCACTTCACCGATTTTATGGTTAACGCCTGTGTAAAAAAGAATACGCTCAGTCGTAGTTGTTTTACCTGCATCAATGTGTGCAGAAATACCAATATTACGATAGCGGTTAATAGGGGTTTGACGAGCCACGGTTATTACCTTTACTTAAGTTTCTTAAAGAGCGATTTATTTTAACTAAACAAATTCAGTTAAAACCTGAAATACAATTAGAAGCGGAAATGCGAGAACGCCTTGTTCGCTTCAGCCATACGGTGAACTTCTTCGCGTTTCTTCATTGCTGAACCACGACCTTCAGAAGCCTCAACCAACTCAGCCGCTAAACGCAAGCCCATTGATTTCTCACCACGTTTACGCGCTGCATCACGCAACCAACGCATTGCTAACGCACTACGACGGCTTGGACGCACTTCAACTGGCACTTGATAGTTTGCACCACCAACGCGACGGCTCTTAACTTCAACCAATGGACGCAAGTTTGAAAGCGCAAGCGTAAATACCTCTAAGGCATCCTTGCTTGTCTTACTGGTAACTTGGTCAAAAGCACCGTACAAAATACGCTCAGCAACAGATTTTTTACCGCCTGTCATCAGCACGTTTACAAATTTAGACACTTCCTGACTTCCGAATTTCGGATCCGGCAGAATGTGGCGCTTGGGGACTTCTCTACGTCTTGGCATAATCTTCTCTATTCTCTTTTATGTTTTGCTAGCAACTGCTTAAGCAAGGCTTTTGGTTAGCCGCTACATTAAAAATCCAAACCGATTAAGGTTCGGTTAGCTCCTACTACTTAGCTTTAGCTTCTTTAGGACGCTTAGCACCGTATTTAGAACGTGATTGTTTACGATCTTTAACACCTGCAGTATCCAAACTACCACGCACCATATGGTAACGCACACCTGGCAAGTCTTTTACACGACCGCCACGTAGCAATACCACGCTATGCTCTTGCAAGTTATGGCCTTCACCACCAATATAGCTAATTACTTCATAGCCATTGGTTAGACGCACTTTTGCAACCTTACGCAAAGCTGAGTTAGGCTTTTTAGGTGTAGTAGTATAAACACGAGTGCAAACACCGCGTTTTTGCGGACAAGCTTCAAGTGCCGGCACTTTGCTTTTGGTGACCACTTTAACGCGTGGTTTACGTACTAACTGATTGATGGTTGGCATTGCCTATAACCTCTAATGATGTTCTTTAAATAAATTTTTACTATATTCTACAAAATAAACCAGGACGGTATAGTCACTAATGACAATTACACCATCCTGAAAAACTCAGCATTCTATTTAGCCTGACTTTTATTGTCAAGACATAAATTACCTGATTTTATTCTGCAGCTGTTTCGCTACCCACTTCTGATGATACTTCTACTGCAACTTCTTCAGACTCCGACGCTACTTGCTCTGCTGGAATTTGAGCAACAGGAACGCCACCGGCAACCGCAGCACGCTTACGCGCTTCGTGATATGCCAAGCCAGTACCTGCTGGAATCAAACGACCCACAATAACGTTTTCTTTCAGGCCACGTAACTCATCACGTTTACCCAAGATTGCAGCCTCGGTTAACACGCGGGTAGTTTCCTGGAATGAAGCCGCTGAAATAAATGAGTCTGTTGATAATGACGCTTTAGTAATACCAAGCAATACATATTCAAATTGTGCAGGACGTTTATCTTGCGCAATAACCAATTCATTTTCAGCCAACAAATCAGCACGTTCAACTTGCTCACCCAGGATGAAGCTTGTATCACCTGCATCGGTAACACGTACGCGACGTAGCATTTGGCGCACAATAACTTCAATATGCTTGTCATTGATCTTAACGCCTTGTAAACGGTACACGTCTTGTACTTCATCGATAATGTAACGTGCCAAAGCTTCACGGCCTTGCAGGCGTAAAATGTCTTGTGGATCAGCCGGACCATCAACAATGGTTTCGCCTTTAGTCACCACTTGACCATCATGCGCTGTCACGTGCTTGTCTTTAGGAATCAAGTATTCGTTAGAAATACCATCCAAATCGGTAATCACTAAACGCTGTTTACCTTTGGTATCTTTACCGAATGACACGGTACCTGTAACTTCAGCAAGCATACCTGCATCTTTTGGTGAACGTGCTTCGAACAACTCAGCCACACGTGGCAAACCACCGGTAATATCACGTGTTTTGGATGATTCCTGCGGTATACGCGCTAATACTTCACCAACGCCTACTTCCTGGCCATCTTTAACTGTAATAATACAACCCAATTGGAATGTCACATTCAC
>JBAQME010000124.1:0-17350 GCA_049302535.1 Methylotenera sp. | reverse complement strand
CCGTTTTCCACTTGCTGGCGGGCGACGCTCAGCGCTTCTTCATACTGCTCGTTGATAATCATGCGCGCAAACGCTTTACTGCCCGTCACATTGGTGCGTTCACCCACGTTCACGAATAATGAGTTTTCATCAATAACGAACGGCTCTAATCCGGATAATCTGGTATAAGGCGGTACCTCGGGTATCTGGCGCGGCGGCACATCTTTAATGGATTCATATATTGCATTGATGTGTGCCGGCGTGGTGCCACAGCAGCCACCGGCGATATTCACAAAACCGCTTTGTGCAAACTCTTTCACCAGGCTGGAGGTGACATCCGGCGTTTCATCGAATCCGGTGTCACTCATCGGGTTTGGCAGGCCGGCGTTGGGATAAATGCAGACAAAGGTATCAGCGATTTTTGAAAGCTCTTCAGCATATGGCCGCATCAGGGTCGCGCCCAAAGCGCAATTCAAACCGATAGTAAGCGGTCTGGCGTGGCGCACGGAATACCAGAACGCCGTCACCGTTTGACCCGACAGAATACGCCCGGAAGCGTCGGTCACCGTGCCGGAAATCATGATAGGTAAGCGGCTGCCATGCTCTTCAAAGAAAGTATCAATCGCAAACAAGGCGGCCTTGCAATTTAGCGTATCAAAAATGGTTTCGACCATTAAAATATCCGCGCCACCTGCTACCAGACCACGGGTTTGCTCCAGGTAAGCATTTACTAACTGATCGAAATTTACATTACGCGCCGCCGGGTTATTCACGTCCGGCGAGATGGAAGCGGTTTTAGGGGTGGGGCCTAATGCCCCCGCCACAAAGCGCGGTTTATCCGGTGTGCTATATTTGGCACATGCGGCTTTGGCAAGCTTGGCCGCCTCCACGTTCATCTCATATACCAAGTGCGCCATGTGGTAATCATCTTGCGCCACACTGGTTGCGCCAAAGGTATTGGTCTCGATAATGTCGGCACCGGCCGCCAGATATTTTTCGTGAATCTCCTGGATAACGTGCGGCTGCGTGAGCGTGAGCAGCTCGTTATTCCCTTTAACAAATAACTCGCGTTCACCCGCAGGTGCCTTGAAATCAGCAAAGCGACCTTTTTCACCATCTGGCTTCGCGCCGCGATAATCGGCCTCTGTCAGCTTATATTGCTGAATCATGGTGCCCATGGCGCCATCCAAGATAAGGATGCGCTGTTTTAATAACTCGCGTAATTTAGTTTCTGTAGGGGATATATTCGGCTGGCTCATGAAAGATGCATCATTAAATGTTGTGTAATTTTACCATGCAAGCAAGCACTTGCTAAACTTCGCCGCGCCTATATTGCACCGCTTCAGCAATGTGAGCGGGTTTAATGTGGGCCTCCCCCGCCAAATCGGCAATAGTGCGTGCTACTTTCAGAATGCGGTGGTAGGCGCGTGCAGATAAATTAAGTCTTGAGATAGCGGTTTTCAGCAAAGTAAGTCCAGCATCGTCAGGCTGGCAGTATTGATCGATCTCCAGGCTGCCCAGCGCAAAATTGGCTTTGCCCTGGCGCTGCAATTGAATTTCACGCGCATTCTCCACCCTTGCACGAATGGCATCACTGGCTTCCGCAGCGCTAGCATTTGTCAGTTCACCTTCTTTCAGTGCGGCAACCTCAATGTGCAAATCTATACGATCCAGCAATGGTCCTGAAATCTTGGCTTTATAGCGTGCCACCTGATCCGGCGTACAGCGGCACTTATTATTGTAATGCCCCAGATAACCGCATGGGCAAGGGTTCATGGCAGCAATCAATTGGAATTGTGCGGGAAAATCCGCCTGACGTGCAGCACGCGAAATAGTGATATGTCCGCTTTCCAATGGCTCACGCAATACTTCCAGCACTTTACGATCAAACTCTGGCAGTTCGTCTAAAAACAAAACCCCATGATGCGCTAATGAAATTTCACCGGGCCGGGGGATTCCACCGCCGCCAACCAACGCTACGCCAGATGCAGTATGATGCGGCGACCGGAATGGCCGGCGCTTCCAATGTTCAAGTTTGTAACTGCCATTAAGTGATTGCAGCGCAGCGGATTCCAATGCCTCTTCTTCAGCCATACCAGGCAGAATCCCGGCAAAACGGCTAGCCAACATACTTTTACCCGCACCCGGGGGGCCGCTCATAATCACACTATGCCCACCTGCGGCAGCAATTTCCAATGCGCGTTTAGGACCGGATTGCCCTTTGACTTCAGCAAAATCCGGATAAGCAATATCCAGCGGCTGATGAGCAGACTCTAACTGCACCAATGCAGTGCGCCCGCACAAATGCGCGCATACTTCTAATAATGAACTGGCCGGGTAAATAACAGCGTCATTAACCAAGGCAGCTTCTGCCGCACTATCGCTTGGCAACACAAAAGCGCGGCCACTTTTATAAGATTTATAAGTCATGGCCAAGGCACCACGGATCGGGCGCAATTCACCCGTAAGCGCCAACTCTCCTGCAAACTCGTAGCGAGATAGAGCATCCGCAGGTATCTGCCCACTGGCCGCTAAAATCCCCAAGGCGATTGGCAAGTCGTACCGTCCGCTTTCTTTTGGCAAATCTGCCGGGGCAAGATTCACGGTAATGCGTCGTGCCGGGAACTCAAACTGTGCCGTTTGCAAAGCCGCGCGCACGCGATCCTTACTCTCTTTAACTTCGGCTTCAGGCAACCCTACAATCGTGAAACTGGGCAGGCCGTTGGCAAGGTGTACCTCAACGACCACCTCTGGCGCATCCATGCCCGTCAGGGCACGGCTATAGAGTACGGCTAAGCTCATTTTCCTGAGCTCATGATTTTTGTCGCGCTTCTAATTCAGCCAACTTAGCTTCCAATAACTCCAGCTTTTGTCGCGTGTTGCGCAGCACCTCTGCCTGCACCTCAAATTCCTCACGCGTAACAAGCTCCATTTTGGTGAACATGCTCTTTAATAGTGCATTAATGTTTTTTTCAACGTCTCCCAAAGGGGAAGAACTCACTATTTCTTTGATTTTATTAGACATTTCGTTAATTTTTTGCGAATCAAGCATATAAAATTCCTTAATAATTATCCGCAGTTTAGCAGATAATCTTGATATATTACATTACATATCAAATAAAATTTTGATCTATCTCACTGATTAATAACAATAAAATTATTGGCACGCGCCTTGCTTTACATTTATCGTGTATTTTTCAATTAAACACTTATATAGGGGTTAGCAATATGCGTAAATCATTATTATCACTGGCAGTATTAAGCGCACTCTCTGTGCCAACAGTTTCTATGGCAGAAGAAGATGCAGCAACCTTAGACAAACATTCCCATCCAGCAGAAAAAGGTGTGGGCACAGCAACTCCTGCACCTGCTGAACCAACTTCACCACATACATTCACTTATAACGTAGGTTTATTCAGCCAATATATTTTCCGTGGCCTAACACAAACTGATCACAAACCAGCCATTCAAGGTGGTGTTGATTACTCTCACGCAAGTGGTTTGTATCTTGGTACATGGGCATCGAATATCAGCTGGCTGGAAGACGGTGGCAATTTTGAAGGTTCTAGCCTGGAGCTAGATGTCTATGGTGGTTACCGTAATATTATTGGTGACACTGGCATTGGTTACGATGTAGGTCTTTTAAACTATATCTATCCAGGTAGCAAAACCACAGCTGGCCGTGCTAATGCAGGCTTCACTGATCCATACACACTTGAGGCTTACGGTGCACTTTCTTACAAATGGCTGCAAGCTAAAGTTTCATACGGCATCACAGATATTTTTGGTGCACAAAATTCTGACGGTTCTTACTATGCAGAATTGAATGCAAATATCCCGGTTGGTGAAACAGGTATTACTGCCAACTTGCATTACGGCTATCAAGACTTCAAAGGTAGCGTTGGCGGTGTAAGCAACGACAAACTTTACACTTATAACGACTGGAAAATCGGCGCAACTAAATCCTGGAGCAATGGCGTCAATGTTGGTGCTTTCTATACTGGTACAGATGCTAAAAAGATTGGCTACACATACCTTGGTAATAACATCGGTGACGATACGCTCACAGTGTTTGTCCAAAAAACTTTCTAATTAGTTAGTATGTATTGCTAAACTCCGTGGCATCAAGTTCATAAAAAATTGATGCCACATCCTTACACTAGGAGGTACGTATGAAATTTGTATCCGCAATTATCAAACCATTTAAATTGGATGAGGTGAGAGAAGCCTTATCCAATATAGGTGTTCAAGGCATCACTGTTACCGAGGTAAAAGGTTTTGGTCGCCAAAAGGGTCACACCGAGTTGTATCGTGGCGCTGAATACGTAGTGGATTTTTTACCTAAGGTTAAAATTGAAATCGCAATTCAAGACGAATTGCTGGACCAGGTAGTTGACGCAATTGAAAAATCTGCGGCGACCGGAAAAATTGGTGACGGCAAGATTTTTGTCTTTAATCTTGAACAAGTCTATCGCATTCGCACCGGTGAAACCGGCGTAGAAGCTTTATAAGGGGATCATGATGAAAAAAATACTCTCAATGTTTGCCTTGGTCGCGATGTTAGGCTTTGGTTTTACAGGGATTACACTTGCTGAAGATGCAACTCCAGCAGCAGTGGTGACAGCTGAAGCCGCGCCAGCAGCAGAGGCAGCAGCAGTAGCAGATGTTGCTCCTGCTGCAGAAGTAGCGCCTGCGGTAGCCGCGCCAGCACCGGCACCAGTACCTAATAAAGGCGATACGGCATGGATGTTAATTGCAACCGTGTTGGTAACGCTGATGGTAATTCCTGGTTTGGCACTATTTTATGGTGGTTTAGTCCGCCAAAAAAATATGCTGTCAGTGCTGATGCAAGTATTCATGGTTTTCTCACTCATGGCAGTATTGTGGGCGATTTATGGTTACAGCGTAGCATTTACCGGTGGCAGCCCTTACTTTGGCGGCTTGAGCAAGGCATTCCTGGCTGGCGTTACTCCTGATTCATTGGGTGCAACATTCAGTAAAGGTGCTTACATTCCAGAACTGGTATTTGTAGCTTTCCAACTTACCTTTGCAGCCATTACACCGGCATTGATTATCGGTGCATTTGCCGAACGCATGAAATTCTCTGCAATGTTAGTGTTCATGGTGCTGTGGTTCACATTCTCTTACTTGCCATTGGCACACATGGTTTGGTACTGGGATGGTCCTGATGCAATTACTAATGCTGCTTCACTTGAAACCGTAGTTGCTAACGCAGGCTGGTTATGGGCTAAAGGCGCACTGGACTTTGCCGGCGGTACAGTTGTACACATCAATGCAGGTGTAGCTGGTTTAGTCGGTGCATTTATGGTGGGTAAACGTATTGGTTATGGCAAAGAATCCATGACACCTCACAGCTTAACCTTAACGATGGTAGGCGCTGCCTTACTATGGGTAGGTTGGTTTGGTTTCAATGCCGGTTCTAACCTTGAAGCTAACGGTTATGCAGCATTGGCTTTAGTTAACACTATGATTGCAACGGCAGCGGCAACCTTATCCTGGTCATTCTCGGAATGGTCATTAAAAGGCAAACCTTCAATGTTAGGTGCAGTTTCCGGTGCTGTAGCAGGTTTGGTTGCAATTACCCCAGCCTGCGGTTTTGTAGGCCCAATGGGCGCAATCGTGATCGGCTTACTGGTTTCACCAATCTGCTACTTTATGGTTGCAAAAGTGAAATACTGGATAGGTTACGATGATGCACTTGATGTATTTGGTATCCATGCAGTTGGCGGTATCTTTGGTGCGCTGGCAACCGGTGTGTTCGTAAACCCGGCGCTAGGTGGTGTAGGCGTGGTTGACTATGTCGCAAATGGTGTAGCTGCTTACGACTTCGGGGCACAAATGACTGCGCAAATTTACGCAGTAGTGACTGCAATCGTGTTGTCAGCTGTGGTTTCACTGATCGCATTCAAAATTGTAGACGTGCTGATCGGTTTACGTGTAAGTGAAGAATCTGAACGCGAAGGTTTAGATACAAGCGTACATGGTGAACGTGCTTACCATAATGGCTAAGTCTAAGTAATAGCTGTAATCAACTAAAGGGACGCGCAAGCGTCCCTTTTTTATTGAACATATATCCCGGAACAACCTTTACCAGCATGCCTGGCTGATTACATCGTGGTTATGCATCAAACATACAATTCAATGCTATATTTTAGGTGTTGAGCATTGAAGTGTGTAAGGGAAGAGCTAATTACCAATCCTTCAACCTGGCACACACGCCAATGTACTCCACACAAGATGAATATTAAGTGATAAACAGGAGTCAATCCTTATGGTTGCAGCATTCTTAAAACTGATTTGTCGTGTCATTTTCCGCGTAGATGTCACTGGCATGGCCAATCTACCCAAACAGGGCAAGTTATTGATTATTGCCAATCATGAGTCATTTCTGGATGGTTTGTTACTTGGCTTGTTTTTACCGATACGCGCGACTTTTGTCGTGCATAGCACGGTGCTGAACAACCGGTTATTCAGACATATTTTACGGCTAACACCTTATTTGGCCGTAGACCCTTCCTCCCCGCTCGCAATGAAAAAAGTGATTAAACTACTTGAAGCCGGCAAACCGGTAGTGATCTTTCCGGAAGGGCGCATCACACTTACCGGCTCCCTCATGAAGGTATATGACGGACCGGGGTTTGTCGCCGCAAAGACCGATGCAATGATTTTACCTGTACGCATTGACGGCGCAGCACGCTCATACTTTAGCCGCCTGCAGGGAAACCACCCCAGGAAGCTATTTCCCAAAGTGACCATTACCATTTTACCTGCACGCCATATTGCAATGCCGCAAGCGCCCACCGCCAAGGTGCGACGCAAATTGGCCGGCGATGCCATGCGCCGTGAAATGCAAGGCATGCTGTTTAGCTCCACACAAACCAACACCCTGTTCAGCGCTTTTCTGGATGCAATTTCTACCTATGGGCGCAGCACTGTTTTAGTAGAAGATATGCGCCAGGTAGAAGAAAACTATGGGGAATTACTGAAAAAAAGTTTAGCCCTAGGCAGACTTGCCGGCAAAATTACACAACCGCATGAAAACGTAGGTGTGTTAATGCCCAATGTGACTAACACCATCTGCCTTATTTTTGGCTTAAGCGCATTCGCGCGCATTCCCGCCATGCTCAACTACACGGCAGGTAGTGCAGGTATTCAAAACACTTGTACCGCCGCCGCTATAAAAAACATTATTAGCTCACGCGAGTTTATTAAAACCGCCAAACTTGAAGAAGTCATTGCTGGCCTGCAAGGCGTTAATATTGTTTACCTGGAAGACTTACGCACTCAATTCACATGGCTGGACAAAGCATGGCTGATGGGATTCGCCTTGTGGTTGCCAAGGCTCGTTGCCGCCCAAAGCAACCCGGACGACCCTGCTGTAGTTTTATTCACCTCCGGCAGCGAAGGCAAACCCAAAGGTGTAGTGCATTCCCATAGCAGTATTCTGGCTAATATTGCCCAAATGAAGTCGATCATTGATTTTTCCATGCAGGACAAGTTCATGATGGTATTACCGTTATTCCACGCCTTTGGATTTACCTGTGGCGCGATCATGCCGCTGGTCGCCGGTACACGGTTATTTGTTTATCCGTCACCGCTACATTACCGTGTGATTCCGGAAGTGATTTATGACCGTGGCTGCACCGTGTTGTTTGGTACCAGCACCTTCTTGGGCAACTACGCCAAGTTCGCCAACCCCTATGATTTTTATAAGTTGCGCTACGTGGTAGCCGGCGCAGAAAAACTCAATGAAGAAGTACGCAAAACGTGGGCAGAAAAATTTGGTATTCGGATTCTGGAGGGGTATGGCGCCACCGAATGCGCCCCCGTTTTGGCGGTAAACACCCCCATGGCGAGTAAAACCAACTCAGTCGGCACACTAGTGCCGGGCCTGGAATCAAGGTTACAACCGGTTCCGGGCATAGAAGACGGCGCATTACTCTCGGTACGCGGGCCTAACGTGATGCTGGGTTACTACCTGTTTGATAACCCAGGCGTCATTCAAACCACGGCTGATGGCTGGTACAGCACTGGTGATATTGTAAAAATAGATGAAGATGGATTTGTGTTTATCCAAGGTCGCGTCAAACGTTTTGCTAAAGTGGCTGGAGAAATGGTGTCGTTAGAAACCGTGGAAAATATCGCCAATCACGCCTCGCCATCGCACCAACATGCTGCCACCACGCAAGCTGATGCACAGCGTGGCGAAAGCATTGTGCTGTTTACTACAGACGGGACTTTAAATCGCGACCAACTTGGCAGCAGCGCCAAAGAGCTAGGCAGCCCGGAAATCGCCATTGCAAGAAAGCTTATTGTGGTAGAAACGCTGCCGCTGTTAGGCACAGGCAAAACAGATTATGTCACCTTAAAAAATCTGGCTGACAGTGCATAATACGCACCGACATTACAGACAAATTAGATAAGAGTTACTGATGCAATATTGCCATCCCAGAACTTTTACATTAGATACCAAGCCTAACTTATTGTTAAATCAAGCATTAATCCACAAATCTTTGCAAAATATTAGAAAAACATATACCATCAAACCAATGTTCAAAAATTTGCGCCGTAAAATCTAATAACCGGTAACGCAAGTTTATTACCACTTGAAAGGTGATACCCATGAAAATACAATCCAAATTACTAGCAATGCTGCTAATACTTAGCGCAAGTACAGCGCATGCAGCCACGGCAACAGGCAACCTAAGCGTTACGGCAACGGTCAGCGGAACCTGCACATTGACAACGACTCCGGTAGCCTTCGGCACCTACGACCCGGCAGCGGGAACGGACGATACGGCTACCGGTGCAGTGACGGTCACCTGCACAAGCGGTACTGGCTATACTGTCTCCCTTGATGCCGGCGCCAATGAACTCACACCGGGCGACATCACCACCCGCCGCATGTTGGCTAATACGAGTGATTACCTACCCTACCAACTTTATCAGGACATCGGGCATACTACAGCCTGGGGAGATACTGGTGGCGCCATACTCACCGGACAAACCGGCAACGGTAGCGCTCAAGCTATTGATGTTTACGGTGTAATTGTCAAAAATCAGTACGTGGCAGCAGGGTCTTATGTTGACACTGTCGTTGTCACGGTTACCTACTAGGCGAATATTTATGCTACGTTTTTTTGTTTATCCCTTAATTAGCTTATTTCTCTCCATCACTGCCAACGCCGCTGATCTTGCGATACTGCCGGTAGGTCTTAGCCTTGCCAGCAGCAACGCCAAAGGTATGATTACCGTCAGTAACCGAGGAAAAGAAAGCATCGTCATACAGGCAGAAGCAGTGTCTTGGACGCAAGAAAATGGTAAAGATCAATATGCACCAACCCGAGAGTTATTGGTAAATCCGCCACTGTTTACGATTCCTCCGGGACGTTCGCAGATACTACGTGTTGGTTTACGTCAGCCGCCAAGCTTTAAACAGGAAACCGCTTACAGGCTCCTGCTACGCGAAGTGCCGCCACCGTTACCTTCCAACACTCAAATTGACGAGGGCAAACAAGGGAATGTTCGTGTCTTGCTGCAGGTGCGCCTGCCCGTATATATCACACCAGCAGCTCCGTTACGTATACTGCAATGGCAGGCGCAGCGCAATGCCAACGGTACAGTTGCTCTGAAACTCAGCAACACTGGCAATGTACACACGCTGGTGAGTGAACTGAAACTCCGTAGCGCTGATGCAGCGACTGATTCCGCACCCCTCGCCACTGTTAAGACTAATGACGTTGTGTTTCCAGGCCAGAGTCATGATTGGGAGCTAAGCCCGCAGACAAAATTACAGGGACAACGTTTCATACTTGAGGTAAAGACCGATAGGGGCCAACAGAATGTTCCGCTCGATCTGGGCCCACCATAGACGTAGAAAGTTTCGTTTCTCGGTCAAGAAAATCATGCTGACCCTGACATTATTGGGAGCGTTTACTTTTAATAATGTCACTAGCGCGGATGAAGAACCGCTATTCCTTGCCGTAAACATCAACGGTATCGAGTTAGGAGATGTCGTTACAGTATTGCGCGTTGGCGAAGGCGACTTAATTGTTTCTGAGCAAGACGTGCGCACTTGGCGACTAAATTCATCAAACTGTGAAACATTATGGCTAGAAGGCAAACCCTATATTCGCCTCGATGACCTGGCGGGAGTCAACTATCATGTTGATGTTGGCACCCAGACCCTAGTGCTGGTGGCGCCAGCTACCGCATTTGTCGCAACTAAACTCGACTGCAGAACGGAAAACGCGCTGGGACTTTCGCCAACGCAAGCTGGCGGCTTTTTCAACTATGATTTGAACTGGCAGCGGGTTAATAGTCAAGACAGCGGCGGCGGTCTATTCGAGGTTGGCGCTTTTAACACCAAGGGCAGCGGCACAGCCACTGGCTTGTGGCGCAGCAACGGTCCGCAGCGTGAGTGGACGCGATTGGACACCACTTGGAACGTAGATATGCCAAAAAAGATGCAAAGCCTACGCTTTGGTGATGCCATCAGCCGCGGTAGCAGCTGGGGTCGATCAGTACGTTTTGGCGGTATTCAGTGGGGAACCAATTTCGCTACCCAACCAGGCTTCGTCACCTTTCCACTCCCATCCATGCGCGGCGAAGCGGTAGTACCATCCACCATTGATATTTATGTCAATAACACGCGCCGCCTACAAAAAAATGTAGACCCAGGCCCATTTGACCTTGTTAATGTGCCAGTGGTTACTGGCCAGGGTGAGTTGCAATTAATAGTTAACGATTTGCTAGGGCGGCAACAGATTATCACCCGGCCTTATTATGCCAGCCAGCGTCTGCTCCAGCCGGGGCTACGCGACTTCTCCTACGAGGCAGGCACTACGCGTGAAAATTACGGCATTGACAGTGCGCACTATGGGCGCTTTATGCTCAGTGCTACCGACAGGCTTGGACTAAGCAGTGGCTTCACGCGAGAACTACGAGCCGAAGTCTTGAACAAACAGCAAACTTTTGGTGCCAGCGGCGTTTGGCTGATGCCTCGGCTAGGCTCAGCATATTTAGGTATACTTAACTTCGGCGCCGCCGTTAGTCATGGGCCAAATAATGAAGGTCGGCTTTTCTCAATAGGTGCAGAACGTCAGGCGCGGAATATCAGTTATAACATCCAGTCCCAATACACTGACCGGGATTTTGTTCAAATCGGCCAGTTACCGGGTTCTAAACCGCGCCAAACCTTCACAGCCGGCCTCGGCCTTCCACTCGGCGCCAGTAGCTTCAGCTTAAATTACCTTCAACAATCCACTTGGGAAGGCGACAAGAATCGCCTGCTCTCTGCAAACTTCAGTAAACAGCTGGGTAGCTTAGGGTATCTCAGCCTGAACGCACTCCGCAACTTTACCAACGAACCACACAACAGCATTAGCGCTATACTTACTATCCCTTTAGATGCAAGTACCAGCCTAAGTGCCGATATAACACGCCAAGGCGAACTGGAAAGAAAAACTGTGCAAGTCCAGCGCAATGCACCGGCAGGCAATGGTTTTGGTTACCGACTACGAGCAACAGACGACGATCAATATTTAGCTGGAGGCACGCTAAATACCGAGCGGGCGAGCTTTACCGCTGAAACTGCCAGTACAAATGGAAAAGACAGTTACCGCGCCGGAGCTAGTGGCGGCGTTGCCATAGCTGGCGGCGGAGCTTTCCTTAGCCGACGTATCGATGATAGTTTTGCAGTGGTTAAGGTTGACAATTATGCAGGCGTGCGTGTTTACCGCGAGAATCAAGAGGTAACCCATACCGATAAGTATGGGCGAGCATTGGTTCCCCGCCTGCGGGCTTACCAGAAAAATTTGGTAGGTATTGAACAGGCAGATTTGCCGCTGGACGCCGAAATAGATGCACTCCAGCTGAGACTAACACCTGCCGTGCGCAGCGGAGTAGTCGTAGATTTTCCGGTACGACGCAATCGAAGTGCGGACTTCCGTCTAGTCAACGAAGACGGAAAAGCACTAGCCCCCGGCACGATAGTGCAGATAGAGGGGGATACGCGAGAATTTCCGGTTGGGTACGATGGCCGTGTCTTTATTAGCGGCCTTAATTTAAATAACCGACTGTTAAGCGAATGGGCGGGTCACCGCTGCAGTGCGACATTAATTCTTAGTGACACAGCGGAACTGCTGCCTGACCTGGGCACCCTGATCTGCAAAGGAATATCGCAATGAAGAAACCTTTATTAACAACGGCCCTTGCCGCCATAGCGCTAACCCTGCCAAAATCTGCATCAGCGCTTTGCATTATCTGTTCATGCTCGGTTGCCATCAACTCTATTGTCAATTTTGGCACTTATAACCCGCTTCCAGGAAGTGCAGCCGATACCACTGGGCACTTTACGGTTACCTGCGACTTGACATTAGGTTTGCTTGGCACTTACACAGTGGAACTGAGCAAGGGTGGCAGTAATAGTTACGCCCCTAGACAAATGAAAAGCAGCAGCAATGACACGCTGAACTACAACCTCTACATCGACGCAGCACGAACCGCCGTCTGGGGCGACGGTACCGGCGGCACCTCAATTGTAAGCGACCCATCACTGCTGACGCTACTCGGCCATGTGGTCAGAGAATATGACGTCTACGGCCGTATTCTGGGTAACCAGCAGAGCACCCCGCCCGGTACCTACAATGATACCATCACGGTAACCGTTACCTATAACTAGCTAATGCCATAACCACAATGCACGCCAGCAGGATTGACTGGTGCTTTATCTCAAAGCCGGCAATGCCTGGGAAGGCTAATCGGTGCTCACCTGCAGATAAAAACTATATAATCGGTGCTGGATAATTTTTTAAGGTCTATCCGCAAACAGTTTAGACCTATACAACCACCGAAAGACCCCATGAGCAACCAGTTCAAATTAATGCAAGAAAAACGTTTTAAGCCGTTTTTCTATACGCAGTTTTTAGGTGCGTTTAACGACAATATGTTCAAAACCGCGCTCATTACCTTGGTAGCATTTCACGCGGCCACGTTAACAACGCTTGATAGCGGTTTGCTGGTAACAATTTTGCCCGGCGTGTTCATTCTGCCGTATTTCCTGTTTTCTGCCACTGCAGGTCAGCTGGCAGACAAGTTTGAAAAGTCGAAAATTATCCGGCTAGTAAAGATATTCGAAATCGGCATCATGCTGTTTGCCAGCGCCGGCTTCTTTCTGCATAACATCTGGTTACTGGGTATTGCACTGTTCATGATGGGCATGCACTCCACGCTGTTTGGCCCGGTGAAATATGCTTATCTGCCGCAGCACCTTGGTGAACATGAACTGGTAGGTGGTAATGGCATGATAGAGATGGGAACCTTTGTCGCTATCCTGATGGGCCAGGTACTAGGTGCGTGGCTCGCAATTCAGCATCCACACGAACTCATTACCAGTATTGCCATATTAATCATCGCTGTGCTTGGCTACTGGCACAGCCGCGGCGTACCGGATTCACCCGCGCAGGAACCATTGCTGGAAATCAACTGGAACCCGTTCACTGAAACCTATCGTAGCATCAAGTTCATCTGGCATCATCAGGCAGTGTGGCTGGCGATTATTGCCATATCGTGGTTCTGGTTTTATGGCGCAACGCTACTGGCGCAATTTCCAAGTCTAGCCAAAAATGTACTGCATGGCGATGAAAGCGTATTTATTTTATTACTCACAACTTTCTCGCTGGGTATTGGTGTCGGTTCACTGCTATGCGAAAAGCTATCCAGAGGCAAAGTAGAGCTAGGCCTGGTACTGTTTGGCGCAATCGGCTTAACATTATTCAGTATCGACCTGTATTATTCCGGCACCAGCATTCACCAGCTGTGGAACAACAAAGCCTTTTTTGATTACCTGACATTTATCAGCAAGCTTCACGATGCACAAGGAAACGTCATACTTACCCATTGGCGCCTGATAGCAGACATTGTACTCATCGGCTTATTTGGCGGCTTTTATATCGTACCGCTATATGCTTTTGTTCAAACCCGCGCCGAGAAAAGTCATCAATCGCGCGTCATTGCTGCCACCAATATACTTAACGCCTTATTTATGGTGGTTTCTGCAGGCTTTTCAATATGGATTTTTAAACAAGGCTTGAACATTCCGGAATTGTTTCTGACCACGGCACTACTCAATATAGTAGTCATGATTTATCTATGCGCGCGCCAGCCTGCTTATTACAAATCATTTTTCCATTGGCTGAGACCTGAAGCATAAACACCGCTAAACAGCACGCAAAAAAAATGGCTTTAACCTTATAATAACGATTCTTTTCAATTCTTTAGCTCTCATATGCCTTTGATTAAAAAACTGCATCATTCAATATGGAAAGTTTCATCTAAATTAGGCCCTTTCGCACCACTCATCGCCATGTTGATATTAGGCCTGGTGTTGCTCTCAGCCTCACGCATAGGCTTGGTGTTGTGGAAATTCGAACGTGTGATTGACACAGGAAAGCTTGCCGATATCTTGTTGCAAGGGGTGCGCGTAGACATCATGCAGCTATCTTTAATAGCACTGATACCTCTATTATTAGCACCCATCCTGGCCACACCGCGCTTATTTAAAGTTTGGCAGAAACTCATGTACGTTTGGGTAATAGTTGCCATCGTATCACTGGTATTTTTAGAAGTAGCCACACCAGGATTCATAGGCGAATTCGATGTGCGGCCAAATCGCATTTTTGTAGAATACCTCAAATACCCGAATGAAGTATTCAGTATGCTGGGACGCGGATTCAAGGCGCATGTGTTTGCAGTGGTGGGTGCTTCCATGCTGGCAGTATGGCTAATGCATCATTTTATGCTGCCTTGGTTAAAGATGAAGTCCAGCTGGTCCAATAAAAAAATCTGGCTCATTTGGCCGTTTATTTTTGTATTAACTGCTTTTGGCATCCGCTCCACATTGGGCCACCGCCCTGCAAATCCTGCGCTATTTGCTATCACGGCGGACAGTATGGTCAACAGTCTCGTACTCAATTCCGGCTATTCTGTCACTTACGCCACCTATAATCTGATTCAAGAAACCAAATCCAGCGATATATACGGCAAAATGCCGCGCGAAGAAATATTCAAGCTGACCGGTGCTAAGGACACGGATATTCCAACCCTAACCACGCTACACCCAAGCCAGAAACGTGAAAAACCGCTCAATCTGGTGATTATCCTGCAAGAAAGCCTGGGCGCAACTTTTGTAGAATCTTTAGGGGGCACACCAGTCACGCCGAATCTGGAAAAACTCAAGGAACAGGGCATCTGGTTTGAACAGCTTTATGCGACTGGCACGCGCTCTGTACGCGGCATTGAAGCTGTTACCTCTGGTTTCGCACCAACCCCGGCAGACAGCACCGTAAAACTTTCCAAATCGCAGAAAAACTTTTTTACACTTGCCGCTTTACTTAAAAAGCAAGGCTACAACACGGAGTTTATTTACGGTGGCGAATCACATTTTGACAATATGCGAGGTTTCTTTACCAGCAATGGATTTGATCATATTACAGACCAAAAAGATTATAAAAATCCGGTATTTGTAAGCAGTTGGGGGGTCTCTGACGAAGATTTGCTGAATAAAACACACGAACAACTGCTCGCCCACCACAAGTCAGGCAAACCATTTTTTACGCTGGCATTCTCATCATCCAACCACGCGCCGTTTGAATTTCCTGATGGGCGTATTACGCTATATGAACAACCTAAAACCACCGACAACAACGCGGTTAAATATGTGGACTACACTCTTGGCGAGTTCTTTAAAAAAGCCCAGCAAAGCGAATATTGGAAAGACACCGTCTTTTTGATTGTAGCCGATCATGACATTCGCGTACGCGGTGTATCACTGGTACCAATTGAGCACTTTCATATTCCCGCTTTGATTTTGGGCGCAGACATTAAGCCTCTGCGCTACACCGGTGTTGCCAGCCAAATTGATCTACCCGTCACCATGCTGTCGCTCATGGGTATAGAAGCGCAGCACCCGATGACAGGACGCGATTTATCCAGCGTTGCGCCCGACACCCATGGCCGTGCAATGATGCAATATAACGCCAACTTTGGCTGGATGGAAGAAACCGGAGCAGGCAAACAGGTTGTTGTGCTGCGCTCAGGTAAAGCACCTGCTCATGGTATCTACGATGCAAAAACCAAACACTTGAACGAAACCAGTCCGCCTGCCAATGCAAAAGAACTGGAACAGCGTGCCCTTGCTAATGCGCTGCTGCCGGACTTGCTGTACAACGAACAGCGTTACCGTCTGCCCTGATAGCTTATGAGTTCACAAAAAAAGCAAGCCAGCATGCTGACTTGGCCGATCATACGTAAAGGCCTGGCTTACATCTTTAGTGGCAAACTTTATATTAAACACGGTCATTTGCCACCTGCCGGACACGCGATTCCGGCAGATTTTATCGGCGTGTGCGTGGCTTCTGCAGTTGATGCCGGCATGGACGATTATATCGTTGCACAATTGCGTTTATTAGGCATCAATCAAGTACGCCTGGACTTTAGCTACGGCAACCTGGAGAGCTTTAATGCGCGTTTTTTACAGCGCCTGATTAATGAAAATCTCCAGGTCACGCTGCATCTGGTGCAGCCTTTCACCAACGCAAGAAATATGGAAAGCGCAAGTGAACAAGCCGTCTGGAGAACATTCCTGATTGCGGTGCTGGACCGTTTTGGCGCCCATGTGACACGCGTTGAAATTGGTACCACCATCAATAGAAAACGCTGGGCGGGTTATACCGTGGATGGGTTTTTACAGGCCTGGGATATTGCATACCAGGAAATCAAGCAGCGCGGAATCCCGCTCGCGGGCCCCAATGTGACAGACTTCGAGCCTATTTACAACATCGGCATTTTGTCTCTGCTCAAGGCAAAAAAACAATTGCCCGATATCCATACCAATAATTTATTCAGCGAACGCGTCTCTGAGCCGGAGCGTTTTGACCACCGCGTATTTAAATACCGCTGGGCCACTATTTTTAAATTCAACCTGATTAAAAAAGCGCGTCTGCTTAAAAAAATCAGTACTGACTTCGGTGTCAAACAATTTATTTCCCCAGTAGCATTTTGGGCCATTTACCGTATACAGCGTTTGTTACCGGATGGCGAACAAAAACAGGCCGATTATGCTGCACGCTACATGCTGCTCAACGCTGCATCTGGCGCATTAGACCAGGCATTTTGGGGGGCATTTATCTGCCACAGAGAAGGCTTGATTGATGATGGTTTAAGCGACGCTGAATACCCGGCACTGGAACGCGTGACGCATTACGCAAGCGTAGATGGCGACAAAAAGAATTTCAAATACCACGCCAGTTTTTATGCAATAAAAACGGTGGCAGGCTTGATTCAAGGCGCA
>JBAQME010000123.1:0-5034 GCA_049302535.1 Methylotenera sp. | reverse complement strand
GTTGCGCCCGCTAATAAAATTCCCCAAACTTTAACTCACTAAATAAATAGTAAAACGATTAAATTATGATGCGTACACACTACTGCGGCCATTTAAACCGCGAACATATTGGTCAAACCGTAACACTCTGTGGCTGGGCGCATCGTCGCCGTGACCATGGCGGTGTTATTTTTATTGATTTGCGCGACCGTGAAGGTTTGGCACAGATCGTGATTGACCCGGATACAAAAGACGCTTTTGCGATTGCAGAAACAGTGCGCAGTGAGTTTGTGCTGAAAGTAGTTTGTAAAGTACGTGTACGCCCGGAAGGTACTGTTAACCTTAACTTGCCTACCGGCGAAGTGGAAATGCTGGCAACCGAGATTGAAGTACTGAACCCTTCACTTACGCCGCCGTTCATGCTGGATGATGAAAACCTGACTGAAACCGTGCGCCTGGAGCACCGTTACATCGATTTACGCCGTCCAACCATGCAAAAGAACCTGATGCTGCGTTACCGTGTGGCTAAAACCTTGCGCGACCATTTAGATAGTAATGGTTTTATCGAGATTGAAACGCCGATGCTCACACGCAGCACACCGGAAGGTGCGCGTGATTACCTCGTGCCTAGCCGCGTGCATCATGGGATGTTCTTCGCGCTGCCGCAATCACCGCAATTGTTCAAACAGTTGCTGATGGTGTCTGGCTTCGACCGCTACTTCCAGATTACTAAATGCTTCCGTGACGAAGACTTGCGTGCTGACCGTCAGCCGGAATTCACGCAAGTGGATATTGAAACGTCGTTCATGGAAGAAAACGACATCATGGATTTGGTCGAAGAAATGATTCGCCAGATGCTTAAAAAAGTACAAGATGTAGACTTGCCGGCTAAATTCCCGCGCATGCCGTTTGCCGAGGCCATGAACAGATACGGCTCAGATAAACCGGATATGCGCGTGACGCTAGAAATCACAGAGCTTTCTGACGTGATGAAAGACGTGGATTTCAAAGTGTTTGCGGGTGCTGCCAATATGGCAGGTGGCCGTGTTGCTGCATTGCGTGTGCCTAATGGTGCCGCCATCAGCCGTTCCGAGATTGATGCTTACACTGAGTTCGTGAAGATCTACGGTGCTAAAGGTCTGGCTTACATCAAGATCAATGACATTACCAAACTGAATGAAGAAGGCCTGCAAAGCCCGATTGTGAAGAATATTCACACAACAGCCTTGCAAGCGATTATTGACCGTACCGGCGCACAAAATGGCGACATCGTGTTCTTTGGTGCAGATAAAGCTAAAATCGTGAATGAAGCTTTAGGTGCGTTGCGCCTAAAAGTCGGTCACGACAAAGGCCATGTGGATGGCCGCGCTTGGGCGCCATTGTGGGTGGTGGATTTCCCGATGTTCGAGCACGATGAAGAGGCTGATCGTTGGGTGGCATTGCACCATCCGTTCACGGCACCGAAAGATGGTCATGAAGATTTGCTCACTAGCAACCCGGGTGCAGCACTGTCAAAAGCTTATGACATGGTGTTGAATGGCTGGGAAGTGGGCGGTGGTTCTGTGCGTATCCATCAACAGGAAGTGCAGTCTAAAGTGTTTGATGCACTTAAAATCAGCAAAGAAGAAGCGCAGGAAAAATTCGGCTTCCTGCTGGATGCACTGCAATACGGCGCACCTCCACACGGCGGTCTGGCATTCGGTTTAGACCGTCTGGTAACGCTGATGACGGGTGCTGAGTCTATCCGTGACGTGATTGCCTTCCCTAAAACACAGCGCGCGCAGTGCTTGATGACCAATGCACCGAATGAAGTGGATGAGAAACAGCTCAGAGAGTTGCATATACGCGTCCGCACACAAACACCAGCCGCGTAAAAATGCACTCACTTCGCGATAACTTTGTTACATCCGCTTGCCGTACTATTCGTACTGTCTACGCGGATGTGCCTCGTTCTCGCATCGTGAATTGCATTTTCTAGATTAATGATGAATCAACAGCAAGTTGAGCATGTTGTTAAATATGCAATACAGATGTTGATTGACAATGATTCAGTTCTTATCGACTTGAATGTATCTGAGCGAGCTTTGATGTTTCATTTGGCTCGTTATATACGTGAAAAAACGCCATCAAATTTAGATGTGGATTGTGAATATAACAGGCATTTAAGTGATAAAAAGAATTTACTTTTCTTGAAAAATAAACTTAAAACTGAGGAAGAATATAAAGTATATCCAGATATTTTAATTCATCAGAGAAACAGCGATGAGCACAACATCCTAGTAGTGGAAATTAAAAAACATGGTGAAGATGTTGATGGTGATAAACGCAAACTGAAAGCGTTTAAAGAAGAACCATATTTCTATGATTTTGCAGTACAGATAATTGTACCCAGTGAAAATAGCCAACCGTTAACGTTTGAGTTTGTTTAAGTATAAATGCCCCTAAAATCCCTAATCCGTACCATCCCGCATCATCCCAAGCAAGGCATCCAGTTCCGCGATATTACAACTTTGCTGAAAGACCCTGTCGGCTTTCGCATGGTGATTGATGCGCTTTCTCAACATTACACAAATCAAAAAATAGATAAAATCGCAGGTATTGAAGCGCGTGGTTTTATCATTGGAGCTGCACTGGCGTACAAATTAGGCTTGGGTTTTGTGCCTATTCGTAAATCAGGCAAGTTACCTGCCGAAACAGTCGGCCATGATTATGCATTGGAATATGGTGCCGACCGTGTGGAGATTCATACCGATGCCATTAGCGAAGGCGAGCAGGTGTTGTTGGTGGATGATTTGATTGCGACCGGCGGCACGGCAGAAGCAGCGATTGCGCTGATACAAAAATTGGGCGGCGTGGTGATGGGTTGTGCGTTTGTGATTGATTTACCTGATTTAGGTGGATCGAAACGTTTAATTAAAAGTGGACTTAAACCTTTTTCATTATGTGAATTTGAAGGCGATTAATCCGCTCTATATAAATTTGCGCTAGTTACTCGTAACGCCAAAGATGTTAAAGTACGCGGATTAATGTTGTTGAAACCTTGTAGTTTTGCTAAGAATTAATACTATGCCAGTCACCGAAATCAATCACGTCAATCTACGCTCGCCTTATGAGACGATGCTTAAACTCAAGGACTTCTACTGTGACGTAGTCGGCCTGAAGGTAGGGCCGCGCGAGGGCTTTACCAGCAGGGGTTTCTGGCTGTATATCGGTGATAATGATGTGCTGCATCTTGCTGAGTATCGCGGTGAAGGTGAGCCGCTGACTAACGTGCTTACTACGTTTGACCACATTTCTTTTACCTGCACCGATATGCCGGCGATGGAGGCACATCTGAAAAAGCATAATGTTGCTTACACGATTCGTGACTTGCCGGTGTTGAATGTGAGGCAGATAAATTTCAAGGATCCTGTAGGTAATGGAATTGAGCTATTTTTTAAAATGGCTGATGAGGTGGTGGAATAAATAGCCTAAGCAATTGACCTGAGTGATTTAAATTTCGAACTTAGTTGCGAGTTCTTTTGTCTCAGGTGAGTTATAAATAAAATAAAGTTTTTGGAGCGTGGGGAATGAACAAACAAACACAATCTTGGCTGTACAAATTGATGCTGGTAGCAGGCTTTGCGGTAGCGTCAGCATCCAGCGCTTTTGCAGAAGCTGACCCTAAATTATGGTCTGTAGTAAAAGAGGCATTTTTTGCCAAGCGTGATATTCAGGAAGTGGATTTTTTAAAAGTGGATGCGCCGCGTCGTGCCGAAAGTGGCGCGCAGGTGCCGGTTACTTTCAGCTACGATAAAACCGCGGCTAATGGCGTGGATATCAAGAAAATCTATGTGCTGGTGGATGCGAATCCGATTCAGTTGGCTTCAACCTATCACCTGACAGATTCGCTCGGCAATTTTCAAATCGCTACACGTATTCGTATGGAAACAGATTCATACGTGCGCTTGGTAGGTGAATCTGCCGATGGTAAGCTGTATATGGCTAAACGTGAGATCCGCGCCGCGGGCGGTTGCGGCGGTACCGTGGAGAATGATGAATCAGCCGTGCGTGCGGCGGCAGGTAAGATCAAGTTAAATGTGGAATCTCCGGTAAAATTCGGCAGCCCGACTGTTACTACATTCAATATCCGCCACGTAATGCGTACAGGGTTGCAACGTGACCTGGTGTCGCAGGGTTATGTGCCCGCTTTTTACATCAACAAGGCAGCATTTACCTATAACGGCAAACCCGTGATGACGGTAGATGTGGGTGTTGGCACCAGTGAAGACCCTTATATGAAGTTTAACTTCATACCTGATGCACCCGGCAACCTGGAAGTGACTGCAACCGACAATGAGGGTAAAACCTTTACGCATCAAATTGAAGTAAAAGGCTAATTTAATCCGAATGTTAAGTAAATGGCCTCCATAGCGAGGCCATTTTTTATTACGTGATGATGGGATGCCGTTTGCCAAGCGCAGCGTTCAAATCGATGCGGCACTAAAATTGGAGCAGTGCTAAAATTGCGGCATTGTGAATTCAGGAGCGTCATATGAAGAGTTATCGTAAAGAGCTTTGGTTTAATCCACCGACCCGTGTTGCGTTTATCCGCATTACCGAGCAAGTGCGTGAATGCCTGCGTGAAAGCGGTATCCGTGAGGGTTTTGTGTTGGTGAATGCGATGCATATTACTGCCAGCGTATTCATCAACGATGACGAACGAGGTCTGCATCACGATTACACGCAATGGCTGGAGCGCCTTGCGCCACATGAGCCTGTAAGCAGCTATCGTCATAATGACACCGGTGAGGATAATGCCGATGCGCACATGAAGCGCCAGGTGATGGGGCGTGAAGTAGTGGTAGCGATTACTAATGGCGAGCTGGATTTTGGCCCTTGGGAACAAATATTTTATGGTGAGTTTGATGGTCGTCGTAAGAAGCGCGTTTTAGTAAAGATTATCGGTGAATAAAACAAAGCGCCTCGTAGTAACGGCGTTTTGATTTTTAGAGATTAAGTGAAGTAAATGATGATGAAAATACCTGAATTACTGGCCCCTGCGGGTGACCTGGA
>JBAQME010000122.1:0-2581 GCA_049302535.1 Methylotenera sp. | reverse complement strand
AAGTAGAAGAAGCGGTAAAAAAAGCTACCGGCGTACGCGGCAATGGTTTTATTGAAAATAAAAACCAGCGCATCGTGATTAATACGGAAGGCCAATCTACAACACCTGAAAAACTGGCATTGGTCACCTTGCTGCATAAAAATGGCCAGACGATCAGATTGGGCGACATCGGCCAAGTCGTTGAAGGCTCAGTTCCATCCATCAGCGCTGCGGCGATTAATGAAGAAACAGGCGTATATCTCTCAGTACAAGGTCAGCTAGGAGCTAATACGCATGGGGTAACTCTAGCCATTGAGGATGCACTGGAGGAACTGAAACCTAGCCTGGATGCAGAAAAAGTCACGCTGCATGAAGGTCTATTCAGACCTGCCAACTTTATTGAAGTCGCAATCAAGGGAGTACGTACCGATATTCTAATTGGCTCGATTTTGGTCATTACCGTACTTTTCCTGTTTTTGTTCAATGTACGCACGGCGTTTATTTCAGCAACGGCTATTCCGTTATCCCTGCTCACGGCCATTGTAGTCATGAGCTACTTCAATATCGGGCTTAACATCATGGTGTTAGGCGGCTTGGCAATCGCACTTGGTGAAGTAGTGGACGACGCCATTATCGACACCGAGAATATTTTCAGGCGGCTTCGTGAAAACCGGATGCTTGCCACCCCGCTCCCCACCTATCGCGTGGTGTTTGACGCCTCCATGGAAGTGCGAAGCTCAGTGGTGTACGCAACGATCATCGTGGCACTGGTATTTATGCCGCTACTGACACTGGGTGGCGTGGCTGGCAAGCTCTTTGCGCCGCTCGGCATTGCTTACATTGCAGCAATCGGCGCCTCCCTATTAGTGGCGTTAACACTGACACCTGCTCTTTGCTATCTACTGTTAGGTAACGCCCGGCTGGAATCGGAAGATCCGCCAATGATACGTATTATTAAAAAATGGTACGTAAACTCATTACTCAAAATTGAAACGCACTACAAGTTAATCCTTGCGGCCAGTTTTATGTTCATTGCCATTGGTTTAGGCACCTTACCCTTATTCAAAAGCCAGTTTATCCCTGCATTACATGAAGGGCATTACATCATGCACATGACCGCAGTGCCAGGCACATCGGAACAGGAGTCATTGCGGATTGGTAAGAGAGTATCCGCAATTATCCGCAGCATTGACGGTGTGAAATCCGTCACGCAATGGGTTGGGCGCGCGCCTAATGGCGCCGATACGTTTGGCACGCATTATAGTGAATTTGAAATTGAAATCGGTGCCGTATCCGCACAGGAACAACGACGTATTCTCGAAGCAATCAGAGAAAACCTGGCAGGTGAAGAAGTCGATAGCAACGGGGATGGCATAGCTGAAGCCGGCTTTGTAGGCATTAATTTTGCCATTAATACTTTCCTCACTGAGCGTATTGAAGAAACCATCTCGGGCTATGCCGCCTCAACCGTCATCAACATCTACGGTCAGGATCTGGATGCGCTGGACCGCGACGCCAATGCCATTGCCAGCATTGTGAACAGTATAAAAGGGGCAAGCGATGTCCTGGTGCAATCACCGCCTGGTACGCCACAATTAGTCATGCGACTACGCCCGGAAAAAATGGCGAAACTGGGCTTATACCCTACCGACGTTTTAGATAACATTCGCGCCGCCTACGAGGGTGTACCCGTAACGCAGGTATATCAAGGCAACCGCGTCATAGGCGTGACTGTGCTGCTGGATTCAGATGCACGTGACGACGTACAGGAGGCAGGTAATCTACCGCTATTTAACGCTGACGGAAAACTATTGCGCTTGCGTGACGTTGCCGATATTGTGCAGGAAAACGGCCGCTCTAAAATACTGCATGCAGGTGCAAAACGCATTCAGACTGTCACGGTCAATGTAGTTGACCGCGATATCAGTTCTTTTACTAATGAACTTAAAAACAAACTAAAAACCGACCTTGTGCTTTCGCAAGGTACCTATCTGGAATTTACAGGCGCCGCAGAGGCTAACGCTAAATCAAGAGAAGCGCTTATTCTGCAATCATTGCTTGCAGGCGTCACCGTATTTTTAATGCTTTATATCGCATTTGGACGCCTGCGTAACCTGCTGCTCACCTTTGCCAACCTGCCCTTTGCCTTGATCGGCGGCGTACTAGCAGTCATGTTTACGGGCGGCTGGATTTCGCTGGGCTCACTGGTAGGTTTTGTCACCCTGTTCGGCATTACCCTGCGTAACTCCATCATGATGATATCGCACTACCAGCACCTGATTGATAAGGAAAATTGCGTCTGGGGGTTAGAAACCTGCATCCGCGGCGCATCTGAGCGGCTGCCTTCTATCTTAATGACAGCGTTAGTCACCGCACTTGGTCTGCTGCCGCTGGCTGCCGGCAGCGGTCAGCCAGGGCGTGAAATTGAAGGTCCAATGGCGACTATTATTGTGGGCGGATTGGTAACTTCTACTATTTTGAATCTACTGATTCTGCCGACGATCATGCTGCACTTCGGGAAGTTTGAACGGCGAGAAATTGTTTGATAATTTCCCGTTTTAGTTTGGTGACAATTTCCAGTTCTGAGCATACTGGGTTAGAT
>JBAQME010000121.1:0-5228 GCA_049302535.1 Methylotenera sp. | reverse complement strand
CGTTCTGACTGCGAAGCTACCCAGCGACCAACTGAGTTGACATATTTCTGTAATGCCGCATCTTTTACCAGCGGTGCGGCACCCAATAAGTTACCTGCAATTTCACGACCCAGGGAGATTTCTTCTTCTTTGCTGGGATTTTTCCAGTTAAATTCTGGTTCAGTAGCCTTGGCAGTATCGGTAACTGAGCCTGCCGGGGGCGTTGCTGCAGATGATTGGCTAGCCGATGTGTCAGCTGGCGCTGTTTCTGATTTTTGACCAATCTCCTTTTTTACAGCATCTTTAAGTACGCCTTGTAAATCAAGAGCGAAGCTTTGCATGCTTAAAGTGCCTAACAAGGCTGAGAGCAGGGTGGAGATTAACAGGTTTTTATGTGCCGGGATTTTGCTTGTCATAACCTTGACGCCGGGGCTTGTAGCAGTGTGTTGTATCGATGTTCTCATTTTGTATCACCTTTGCCAGCTTTTAAATTTGCGAACGCGATTGGTTTCAGATTGCCGGCGTTGGCGAACTGACGGCCTTGATCAGCGCTTTGTGTGTAGCTTTCCATGGTTTTAACTTCAGTTTCATTAAATTTTGCGGCCTTGAGTTCTTCTTCGCTTAAACCGCGTATGCCTGTGGTAGAAACCACTTGACCGGTACCTGCGCGACCGCTTGCGGCAGCCAGTACGCCAGCGGCTTGGTTGCTTGACGTTGCTGCGCCGCGTTTAACAGATAATGAGCGAACCCAGCCGCTACCTTTTTTGGTTTTAACTTGTAACCATGCACCTTGTTTTTTCAATATCTCCACACTTTCACCGCGCTGGAAACTGCCCGCTGCTTTTGCATCGGCATAAGGTTCTTTGCGTAAGGAATCATTTTTAAGAGCGGTGCCGGCTTCGGCAGCAATGCTTAACTGCCCGTGCAGCATCGGCATCAGGCATGCTGCGATCAGCATTATTTTTAACTTTGGTATCATCATTATTCTCTTTTCAATATATCCAGCTTGATAATTGCCTGTGCAAATAAGCCGCGCCACTGGCTCGCCATCGGTTTTTCTGTATTCAGTGACCCTACATGCTGCGTATAACGTATGGCCGTGCCATCCGGCATACCTGAGCTTTGCAGTAAGGTGTTTAATTGCAGGCTTAATTGCGAAGCGTCCTGTTGTGCGTTTGCAGCCTCAACCTCATTGTTATCAGCATAAGCCCAGCTTACTACTATCATGTCAGTAAATAAACCCCAAATTCCGCTTTGCGTGCCCTTTAAAAACTCAACAGTTGCAGGCTGCTGTAGCTGACGTTCAATTTTTTGCCGTAATTTTTTGAGCATATTATCGGTCAGAGATATTTTGCTCTCAATCGCTATTGGCATCAGCAGTATGGTTGCACCTCTTTTCCCGGATTCAACATCGCTGGCTAAAATTCGCTGCATGGCGCGATCATTAGCCAGCGCATATATTTTAGCCACACTAAAGTACATGACAGCCCAGGTAATTGGCCCAGTAAAATCCAAGTAAATGTTAGTTAAATTAATAGCGGTATATGACAGTGCAAGTAGCGTGATCTGGCTGCTGCTGAAAACGGTTGTTAATTTATCCCGATCTACATTGCGGAAAAAAGCCAGGGCCGTAAGCCAGATGAGGATTAGGCTCATTAAGATATAAGGTGTTTTGCCGCGCCACACTTTGAGATAATCGTTGTGTTTTACGTTATCAATCGCCGTTGCCAGAATTTCCACCCCCGGATGGGCTTTAGCCATGGCTGTAGCTTTCAGGTCAAAAAGTGATGGCGCAGTTGATCCGATAATCACAATCTTGTTGGTGAACTCATCAGAAGGGCGTTTTTTTACCTTACTGGCCATGTCTGTGTAAACATCGCTAAAGGTCACATAATGATAAGTAAATGGTGCGCCACGCCAGTTGATAAGTATATTCTGTGGTGGCGGCAATGAGTTCATTTGCGCAAAATCACCTACGGCCAAAGGCAGTGCCGGCAAAAAGCATCCGTTTTCGTCATGCCAAAGTTTGTATTCACGAACAATGCCGTCTTTGTCCGGGTAAATGTTATGCGTACCCAGACGCTTCGAGTTAAGCGCCGCTTCAAAATGCGGCAGAACTATTGCAATCGGTTTCTTTGCGGTTTCCGTGATACTTTTGTCTCTTGGTGAGCAGTGAATGCCGGGAATCATGTCCGGAGTGATTTTGCTTAAATGGTCGCTCTCTGGTGCCAGTCGCAGCATAGGAAAGAACGTATTGTCAGTACCCGCAATCACGTCATTGAAATAGGCATCGCTGTCTGGGTTGTACACATCAGGGTCACTAAACAGTATGTCAAATACAACGGCTTTAGGCTGCTGTGCTTCAATGTTTTCTAAAAACTCCCCAAGCACTTGTCTGGGCCATGGCCAGCGGCCATATTCACCCGCCATGGCACTTAGAGAAGCTTCGTTAATATCCACAATCACAATATCTGGATCGGGCTTGGGTGTGATGATGCGATTTTTCACCATCAGGTCAAACGCCTTGTCGCGCATGTTCTCCCCGACGTGGAACAGGCTGGCATCAAGCAACACTAGTACCGTTAGCAGGGTGCTAAGGTATATGTAAAAGTTGTTCTGCAGTTTGCGGGTAATGTCAGCAAGCCATTGATTGATGAGTAATTGGGGTTTAATCACGGTGTGCCTAAACGATAATTTAACAGGTTTAAGTTTGGCATAAACTTGAGAGTTTTAGAAATGGTCTTTTGCAAATTATGGTTAAGCGTTCTGTAGATTTAGATACCCTAAATAAATACCTTTTACCACTAGTATGCATGCAAGTGCTAAACGTAGCGCATAAGGTATAATTCAACACTATGATACAAACACTTATTTTAATTGTCGCAGTTGTTATTCTTTTGCTGCTTGTCTGGCAAATGTGGCGTGAGAGTCAGGTTGACAGGAATATTGTCATTTTGCAGCAGCTGGAAGAAAAACACCGAGCCATGCTGCTCGATTTTAACGATGGCTTGAACAAGCTAGGTGACCGTTTGAGCGCTTCATCAGGCGAGATGAGCGAGCGCTTGCGCGTGAGTGTGGCAACCGAGCTGCAGGCGACGCGCGATGCGATGCAAGCCTTGCAGCTGGCGCAGAACAGTAGTCTTTCTCTCACGCGTGAAACCGTGCTGGAAAAACTGCACACAACCCTGGCAGAGCAGGGCAAGGCGGAGCAGGAGCTGATTCAGTCTACCATGCGCAATGCAACCCTGCAGCTGACGGCAAGTATCGAGACTTTAACCAAATCGGTAGATGGCCGCCTTGAGCAAATTGGCGGTAAGGTCTCGGAACGCCTGGATGAAGGTTTTAAAAAAACCAACCAAACCTTTATCGATGTGATGGCGCGTTTGGCAACCATTGATGAAGCGCAAAAGAAAATCGATGGTCTAACCACCAATGTAGTGAGCTTGCAGGAATTGTTAGGTGATAAACGTTCTCGCGGCGCATTTGGCGAGGTGCAGCTGGAGGCGCTGGTGCGCAATGTATTGCCTGTTAACTCGTTTGCCATGCAGTACACCTTTGAAAATGGCGCACGTGCCGATTGCGCCCTGTTTTTACCAGAACCGACCGGCACGGTGGCGGTGGATAGCAAGTTTCCGCTGGAAAATTATCACCGCATGCTGGATAACAAACTAAGCGATGCGGAGAAGCTGCTGGCAGAAAAGCAGTTTAAGCTGGACGTTAAAAAGCACGTGGATGACATTGCCAGCAAATATATTATTTCCAACGTCACCTCTGACGGCGCCGTGATGTTTATTCCGGCTGAAGCAGTATTTGCTGAGTTGCATGCCTATCATGCAGATGTGATTGAATATGCGATGAACAAACGGGTATGGGTGGTTTCGCCTACGACATTGATGGCGGTGCTCAATACTGCACGTGCCGTGCTTAAAGACGTAGAGACACGTAAGCAAGTGCATGTGATTAAAGAAGAGCTTGGTAAGTTAAGCAAAGACTTTGGCCGTTTTGATGTGCGCATGAAAAAGCTCGCTGATAATATCCGTCAGGCACATGAGAATGCACAGGATGTGCATATTTCCAGCCAGAAGATTACGCAGCGTTTTGCACAAATCGAACGCGTTGAGCTTGCGAAAAATCCAACCGATTTGCTAGATGTCATTGATGATAAAGAAGATTAACTATAGTTTGTAACACTATGAAAATTAAATTATTTTACTTTGCTAGACTCAAAGAAACGCTTAAGTATTCGACTGAAGATTTAGACCTGCCTGACGAATCTGTTACGGTGCTCAAATTAAAGGCCTATTTGGCTAAGCGTGGCGATGTGTGGGGGCAAATGTTAATGGGTAAACTGAAGGTACGTGCAGCCATTAACCATGAACTGGTTGATGATAATGCGATTATTGCCGACGGCGATGAAGTGGCGTTTTTCCCGCCGGTAACTGGCGGCTAGCATTTAATCATACCTGTATGACAGTTCGCGTTCAAACAGAAGATTTCGATGCCGGATTTGAAATCAGCCAGCTACGCAAAGCGCGTAAGGATATTGGCGCGGTAGTCAGTTTCATCGGGTTGGTGCGGGACTTAAACGATGGTGATACAGTTTCACAACTCACACTAGAGCATTATCCCGGCATGACAGAAAAATCTTTAGCGTCAATTATCAATCAAGCTAAAGCTCGCTGGAATATTATGGATGCGCTGATTGTTCATCGTGTGGGCACATTGCAGCCTGGCGACCAGATTGTATTGGTAGTTACAGGTGGTGCCCATCGTGGCGAAGTGTTTGCCGCGTGCGAATTTATAATGGATTATTTAAAAACAGAAGCGCCATTCTGGAAAAAAGAAGCAACCCGGCAAGGCGAGCACTGGGTAGAAGCCAAGTCAAGCGATGACGTGGCGCGAGAGCGCTGGAATATGAACAAGTAACCCATTCATCTTTTTCGATGATGATGAAAACAATGAAAAGAATATGCAAAAAACATTAATACCTCAGCAATTAACTATAAATATTGATGCCGGCAAATTTAACTTTGCAGATACGTCAGAGTTGATTGGAGAGGGCGGCAGTAATGCACAATACCAGGCATGGGTAGCGCAGGCTGAAGCAAAAAAAGCAGCTGACTTCGGGCTGGGTATTCAGCATACAGGCTTTAACTTGCTGACATTGGGCGAACCCGGTTCCGGGCGAACCACGCTTATGCTGAGCATGATGCACGATGCTGCCGCCAAGCGGCCTGCCGGGAGTGACC
>JBAQME010000120.1:0-4218 GCA_049302535.1 Methylotenera sp. | reverse complement strand
GACCAGGATCACTCCGGATATCGCCGTTACCACCGAGCTTGTTGTACTGTTGCTCAAGCTCTCGGTATTGGGCTTGATACGCAAGCCGAAATGGCAGGCGACTAATGCTACAACGAAACCAAACATCAGGCCCTTGATCAGGCTGAGCGTGAGGTTGATAGGCTGAACAACCAGCGGTAAATAATCAAAGAAGAAGCGAAAGCTGATACCTAGCTCTATATTTGATGCAAAGGCACCGCCAGCGAGTGTCCAGCTGGATGTCCATAATACCAGTAAAGGTGCGACAAAAGTCAGCCCCAGCACCTTGGGCAGTACAACCCGTAAAATACGCGAAATTCCCATTGTAGTCAGTGCATCAATCTCATCGGTTACACGCATCACGCCGATTTGCGCTGTCATCGCAGAGCCTGACCGGCCCGCGACCAACACTGCCATTAACACGGGGCCGAGTTCGCGAATAATGCTAAGCCCCAGAATATTAACAATATAAACGTCGGCACCAAACGCATGCAGCTGTTTTGACATTAAATAACCCATGACAACGCCAACCATAAAGCCCAGCAGTGCGGTTACCGGCAAGGCGTTTACGCCGCTTTTATATACGTTTGCACTGAATTCGCGCCAGGGGAAATCTTGCGGGCGGCGAAACAGATAGGTAATTTCAAGCAGCAGTGAAATGAGTAAACGGAAAAACTCGGTGAAATGGTGTACGAGGTGGAGCACGCCTTTGCCGATAGTAATAAACGGCGCGAGCCGGTCATGTTCGGTTTTTTTGGCGGGCGGTCTTTTTAAACCGATTAGCGTATTAAAAAGAGCTGCGTGTTCGGGCCTGAGGGAGACATTACCTTCGAGTTTATTGTCCCAGCCGGACAAAAGGGTAGCGGCGCCCGCAGCGTCCAGCTGTTCTATTTCCTGTAAATCCCATCTTGTGAAAGTATCTGCAAAAAATGGCTGTAATGATTGTTTAAGTTTGGCAAAATCATTTGACGGTTCCCGTAATGACCATTGACCTAAAAGCTGGACATGGCGACGTCCTTGGTCATCCTGAGCAACACGAAAGCTGGCTGCGGCCATTACGTTCCCCCTTTAGGTCTGATTATACGCAGCGAAACCTTGATAAGACAAGCAAGGGGATTATATAAGCCGTTTGGTTACATTTTTTTCTCCAGTTCATCCCAGCGCATTAGCTTGGTTTCAATTTCTGTTTCAATCTCACCTAAACGCGTTTGTAATGTTTTTACTAACTCGGCGTTGGTGTAGGTTTCAGGTTTTGCCAGCTCGTCATTGATACCAGCTTGTTCTACCTCAAGTTTTTCTACGGCTAGCGGAAGGCTTTCCAGCTCTTTTTGCTCTTTAAAGCCAAGTTTTGAAGACGTGGGTTTTGGCGCTGTGCTGGTAGCGGCAGGCTGTTTAGCTTTTGCCAGCTGTGCGCTTTCTGCAGATTTTTGATCTTCCAGGCGTTTTTGCGTGTAGCGCTGCCAGTCATCGTAGCCGCCGCCGAATTCAGTGAGTTGGCCATTGCCTTCGAATGCGATCACTTGCGTTACGGTGTTTTCCAGAAAAGCACGGTCATGGCTCACCAGGAATAGCGTACCGTTAAAGTCCTGCAGCAGGTTTTCTAAAAGCTCTAATGTGTCAATATCCAGGTCATTGGTTGGTTCATCCAATACCAGAATATTGGCTGGTCGCGCGAATAACCGAGCTAACAGCAAGCGATTTCGCTCACCGCCTGAAAGTGACTTCACGGGTGAACGCGAGCGTTGCGGCGGGAATAAAAAGTCTTCCAGATAGCTGATGACGTGTTTGCGTTCGTTGCCGATTTCTACAAAGTCAGAGCCGGGGCTGATGGTGTCCGCCAGGGTGGCTTCCTCGTCCAATTGCTCACGCATCTGGTCAAAATATGCCACGCTTTGCTTGCTGCCACGCTCGATGTGGCCGCTGTCCGGTTCAATTTCACCCAGAATCAGTTTGAGCAGAGTAGTTTTACCGACACCGTTAGGACCAAGTAACCCGATTTTGTCGCCACGTAAAATACGAGTGCTGAAATTTTTAATCAGCACTTTGTCTCCATAAGCTTTGCTTACGTTTTCCAGTTCTGCAATCAGTTTACCGCTGCGCTCGCCGGCATCGACATTGAGTTTTACATTGCCCTGGCGCTCACGGCGAGCCGCACGCTCAAGACGGAGTGCTTCTAGACGCCGTACACGGCCTTCGTTGCGGGTGCGGCGTGCCTTGATACCTTGTCGTATCCATACTTCTTCTTGCGCTAAAAACTTGTCAAATTTGGCGGCATGCGTTTCTTCAACGGCCAGCAATTCTTCCTTTTTAGCCTGGTATTGGGTAAAGTTGCCAATAAAATCAGTCAGTTTGCCGCGGTCCAGTTCGGTAATGCGCGTTGCCAGCCGGTCTAAAAACCGCCTGTCATGGGTAATAAACAGTACACTGCCATTAAAAGTGAGTAACAGTTCTTCCAGCCATTGGATCGCGCTTAGATCCAGATGGTTGGTCGGTTCGTCCAGCAATAACACCTCTGGCTCTGCTACCAGCGCGCGACCCAATGCCACGCGTTTGCGCCAGCCGCCGGATAAGGTACTGATCAAGGCATCCGCATCCAGATTCAATCGGCTTAATACCGCTTCAACGCGTGATTGCGCTGCCCAGCCGTTTTGAGCATCCAGGTCATGTTGCAATATTTGCATGCGCGCCATGAGTGCATCAATATCTGCGTCCGACTGACCCATGTCATGCGTGACTTGATGGTAATCAATTATCGTTTGTTGCAGTGTGCCCAAGCCTTCGGCAACGGCTTCAAATACCGTGTGTGTGGCGTCTAATTCAGGCTCTTGCGGTACATACACGATACGTACCCCTGGTGCGCGCCACACTGTGCCATCATCCAGTTTTGCCGTGCCTGCGATCACTTTAAGCAGGCTGGATTTTCCCGCACCGTTGCGTCCGATCAGGCCAACGCGCTCACCTTCATCCAGTTGAAATGATGCGTGGTCGAGTAGCGCGTGGTGTCCGAAAGCGAGTGAGGCGTTATCCAGGGTAATGTAGGGCATAGGTAATTTCTTAAAAGTTGGTTTAAATCTACCAGAATACAAACATGGTAATTACGGTAATAAGCATGAGGGCGGTTGCTGTCCAGCCAAGTATGCGAAGTTTTTTCTTGATGACAAAGGCACCCATAATTTCAGGTTTGGATGCCATTATCATCATCACAGCCATAATCGGGATGGCAATTACACCATTGATCACTGCGCTCCAGATCAGCGCTTGTACCGGGTCTATAGACGTAAAGTCCAGAACTACACCACCTAGTGTGGCAAGGGCAATGATGCCGTAGAATCTTTTAGCTGCTTGAGCTTTTTGATCAAGTCCCTCCGGCCAGTGGAAGCATTCGGCCACTGCATAGGCAGCCGAGCCGGCCAGTACAGGTACAGCCAGCATGCCAGTGCCAATAATGCCCAGGCTGAATAAAAGAAAAGTGACTTCCCCTGCTAACGGCCTAAGCGCTTCGGCTGCCTGGGCTGAAGTTTGAATATTGGTAACGCCTGCAACATTGAGCGTCATTGCTGTACTTAAAATAATAAAAAAAGCCACCAGGTTAGAAAAACCCATACCAATGTAGGTGTCAAATCTCATGCGGCGAAATTCACGACGCGCATTTTGCGGGGCTTGTAAGAGAGGCGTACGGCCATTATTGTCATGAATGTCCTCAACTTCCTGCGAGGCCTGCCAAAAAAACAGGTATGGACTGATGGTGGTACCGAATAGGGCGACGACAATGGTGGCATATTCAGCACTCGGCGTAATGTGTGGCAATATTGTTCTGAGCAGGACTTCATGCCAAGGTACCTGTACCATGAAAACTACTGCCACATAGGCTAATAGAGAAAGTGTGAGCCATTTCAGTACGTGTACATAGCGTTTGTAGGGGATAAATACTTGCAGCAACAGCGAAGATACTGCAAATATGATTGCATGGCCATGTTCGCCACCGCCAACAACCAGGCGTAATGCCGCACCCATGGCGGCTATATCGGCGGCGATATTAATGGTATTTGCAATAAGCAAAAGAAACACAACGCTTAAGCAGAGCCAGCGTGGAAACGTATCCCGTATATTCTCGGCCAGACCTTTGCCTGTAACCATTCCAATCCTGGCGCTGACAATCTGAATGCCCGCCATTAATGGATACAAGAGCACCATTGTCCA
>JBAQME010000119.1:0-9596 GCA_049302535.1 Methylotenera sp. | reverse complement strand
GCATGAATTTATTATGCACGTGCAGTGTGTCGAGTGCCATCGGTGTCACTGGCTCAGGAAAATTCCAACTGAAGTTAGCAAATACCTGTGGTGACGTGAGTAAAAACAGCAGACAGAAACTAAACTTCTTCATTGCTTGCTTCAACATACCTTCTCCCAAAACAAAAACTATTAGACGATTTTTAATTGTTGTTTAAGTTGCCTGGCAATCGCGATTCGCTCTTCGCTGTCCATAAAACGACTGCCAAACTCTACTTCCTTGCCATGAGAGCCAATGAAAATACTGCATGTTCCATCCAGGGTATTGCGCAATGTTACTTTTGCCCAATAGCGTTGAAAGGTGAATTTCTCCGAATTCTTGTAACTACGTTTTTCAATGACTACATCATCGCCCACTAGTGTGACGCTCTCGAAATCTCCGTAATGGAGATAAACATGATGCAACGCATAAGCGAAAGCTAAAATCTCAAAACCGGCAAAAGGTAATACAAGCCAAGCTCCTGTTAATGCCACCCCAAGCGCGACAGTCATGGTAATTGCGACAATGCTCATAAAAAGCCACATAAGCCCTCTCGGAGAGAGCGAGTTATTTGGCTTTACTACAATTACGTTGCCGTCAGAACTTGAAACTGTCATTCATCACCTATGAGTAATCAACGATGACCTGCATACACATTTTCCACATGCGACAATTTGACGCATGTCAAAAACTAACACAAAAATATGGATGTCTCAAGTAATATTGTTACAATTTTGAAACAAACTGAAACTTTTTGAATGAATTTAATAACATTTCAGTTGAATGTCAGGCACTTGAATTTCATGGGAACATTCCTGGGTTTTGTTTTAAGGAATGCGGTGTGAGGCTTGCTGAGTGTAGTGATATAAGCGCAGCAACAGAAGGGGTTAGATGAGAGTTTAAAGATAATCAGAGAAGTTGATACTCGCAAATTATTTTGCGATGAACTTTTTCATACTTATGTGACTGGAAGTCAGCGGATTAAAAATTTCCAGTTGGTGTTTGAGTTAATCCACTTATTTAGATAATTATTTGTTTTGGGTTAATGTGTGTTGGCGGGAATATGGCAACTCTCGACCAAAGCAGACATTCCGTTATGAGTTTGAGTAATTTAAACAGCGTTTTCCCATAATTAACACTCCTCAACAAACAGGTTGAGTAATTTATTTACAAGAGGAGCAATAATCAAAATTGCGATAAATACGATAGGCCATGCGGTAATAAATGCGGCAAGCCATTTCATCATCCAGCGCGTATGAGGCGCTGAATGCAGGTAAATAATCACGCCGGACACTATCAATGCAGTGCTTGCGGACATGATTAGTGCAAAGAGGAACACGCGATAGCGATAAGCGACTTTATTTGCCATGAGCGTTAATCCCTTCGGTCAATTACGGGCCAACACAAGTTCGACCAGCTTTTGAGGATTATCGACAAAGGCAAAATGTCCGGTATTGGCTACGGTGGTTATCGCGACGCCGCCCAATTCCTTTGCGGTGCGTTTGCGTTCGTCCAACGTAGACCAATCATGGTCGCCGTATATGAGTTTGACAGGGGCTTTTACCGCCGCATACATAGACCGGGCCTTGCTCCATGAACGCCAGTTGGCGAAGACGTTGCGCTCTACATAGCGATAGCCTTTTCTGCGGCCCGCACGATTAAACTCAGTTAACAATGCATTTGGCATCCAGCGCTTCATTTGTAATCCGCCACGCATGATGATGCCAAGCAATAGTTCGTTCTCCAGTGCCGCAAACACTGCCCCAAGGACTGGAATGGCAAAGTGGCCGAGGATGACGTTGGCAAAGAAATTCCCGCGACGCACGCCATCGCCATAGCGCGTGTCGTAGTCATAAGTATTGGATGAAACAACAGCCTTGATGCGTTCAGGCAATGCACTGGCAACGGTCAGTGCTAACACGGCACCAATTGATTCGCCGACCAAGGTCGCCTCCCGCAGATCGAGTTTCTTAATGAAGGCAATGACTGCGCTGCGGAAGTACGGCTCATCGTAGTTTGCCTTGGTGTCAATTGATGAGTAGCCATGCCCGGGCAGATCAATTGCATAGACCGTGTAATGCTGTGCAAGCAAGGGAATTACCTCCTGAAAGTAATCCAGTTGTGTGCGGATGGTATGCATCAAAATCAACGGCGCACCACTTCCCGCTTTTAAAAAGCGCAAGGTTCTGCCAGCGTCTATTTGAATATCTGATACTTGGCCAATTCTGGATAAATCCTGCATTTTCGTTTACTCCTCTAATCTGGTTTCCAGTGCGTCGCGGCTAATAAAACTTACCAAGGCAAAGGCTCACCTTCATGAAAGAAACCGCCGCTCGGTCCGTTGTCATCTAACGTTGCCAAATGCACGCTGGTTTTACCGCTATCGGCAACTTCCATCGGTGCTGCGGGCCCGCCAAGTTCGGTTTTCACCCAGCCAGGATGTGCAGAATTCACTTTGATATTTGTGTCGCTGAGCTCATGTGCCAAATGAATCGTGTACGCATTTAACGCAGTCTTGGAGGCGTTGTAGGCAAAAGACTTTAACGGGTCGATTGGCGAATTCGGCATGCTGTGCAAAGTCAGCGAAGCCAGAATGCTGGACAGGTTCACGATGCGACCAGCAGGCGCCTTTTTGATTAACGGCAGTAGCTTCTGTGTCAGCGCAACCACAGCAAAAAGATTGGTCTGGAAAGTCTGTTGCAATACATCGGCACTCACTGAGCTGCTGTTATTCCTGCCCATGATCTGCTCAATGAGCATCCCGGCGTTGTTGACCAGGATGTCAAGCTTGCCGAAATTCCGATCAAAGTATTCATACGCTGCATCGCCCGATGTCGCTTGAATAGCATCGTAGGCGATAGTTTCGGCCTTGATGCCGAGCCTTTGGAGCTGTTTGGCCGCTGCCTGGCCTTTAGCGAGATCACGCGCACCTATGACGACCGTAATCCCCAATTCACCCAGCCCTTTTGCGGTTTCATATCCGATACCGCGATTGGCACCAGTAATAAATGCCACTTTGCCTTCATGTTGAGTCATTTTGCTTATCCTTAAGTTGTAGTCTTGGTACCGCTTACATATATTTATGTACCGATTGGTAAATAAATAATAGATGAGATAAAATTAATTGTCAAATATATTTGTACCTAACGGTATAATAAGTATTTAACTAATCACCCAAGACGTTATGAACTCTACGAAATCAAACAAGCTACGTGGCCGTCCACCTGCTTTTAATCATGAAGAAGCATTAGAAAAGGCACTAAGAGTATTCTGGTTACGCGGCTTTGAGGGTGCTTCTATGGCTGAACTTACTGCGGCTCTAGGCATTAATCGGCCTAGTATTTATGCCGCTTTCGGCAACAAGGAAGAATTGTTCCATAAAGCTTTAGGGAAATATCTTGCTGGACCTGTGGCTTACGTGGCCGAAGCCATGAATGAGCCGACTTCACGCCAAGTGGTTGAGAAATTCTTAACCAAATCCGCTGAGTTTTTGACTAACCCCAATACCCCCCGCGGCTGCATGATTGTGCAGGGTGCGCTGTCATGCGGGCAGGGCTCAGAGTCGATCCAGCAGGAATTGATCGCTTATAGAAAAGGCTATGAAGATGTTTTGAGGCAACGTTTCGAGTTGGCACAGTCGCAAGGGGATTTGCCGAACCACATTAATGCATCCGACCTCGCCAAATACGTAGCCACGCTTCATCAAGGCATGTCGGTTCAGGCAACGAGCGGAGCAACAATCGAAGAACTGATGGCTGTTGTTCAAGTAGCGTTGAAGAACTGGCCTGCAAGTTCGTAACTGATTACGCTAATGGCCGAAAGCACTGCTTCACCTGTGTCAATTATCGGGAAGACTAATTTATGACTTAATTTGTCGAGTCAATCATTTAGTTTGTTTTTGCCTGGTAATGAAAAAACTCAAAATCAATCACAAAATACAGATACCCTCTATTTTCAGGATATGCTTAATCATCATCCTCTAAAATGCGCTTGCCTTCATCTTCAATATCTTCAAACTGGCCGCGATAAACTGCCCACCACAGGCCGCCTAGCACGATAAGTGCCATGATGACGGAAAGTGGAATAAGTATAAATAAAATATCCATGTTTTAGGCCTTTGCCAGAGGCTGTTGCGTGCTGGCCTCTGCGGTTGAGAGTTTGGTTTCAGTGGTGGCGAACTTGGTTAAACGCATGGCATTGGCGACTACGATAAGTGAACTGATTGCCATGCCCAAGCCAGCCAGCCAGGCGGATAATATGCCAAAGAATGCGAGCGGGATGCTGATCAAGTTATAAACAATAGCCCAGGCAATATTTTCTTTAATAATTCTCATCGTTTGCTGCGCGTGACGGATCAGGGGTGGAATCTGGCTGATGTCACCGTTTAAAAAGATATAGTCGGCATGTGCCAGTGTTAGCGGTACACCTTTGCCCATAGCGATAGACACATGTGCACTTGCCAAAATCGGGCCGTCATTGAGACCATCGCCCACCATTAAAACTTTGTTACCCTGTTGTTTGAGGGTTTGCAGTCGGGAAAGTTTATCTTCCGGGCTGCAGCCTGATTGATATTGTGAAATGCCGATGGCTTTTGCCGAATTTTCTACGGCATCGGAACGGTCGCCTGATAACAGTTCTATATTCAGGTTGGCATCTTTCAGCTGCTGTATGGCCTTTGCTGCATGGGGTTTGATGGCTTCCTGCAGGGTGAAAGTTGCCAGCCAGCCATTACCGTCAGCTAAATGCACTTGTTGTGTATGCTGGTTCTGTTCAGTTACACCGCAAAATTGTGCCGAGCCTAGTCTTAACCGATCGCTGATTGATTGAGGAGTGTCAAAAATTTCATTGGCGGTGAAGGTTTTAATGTCAGCACTGATGCCGGCACCAATGGTTTCCTGAATATTATCCAGCTCAAGTGCCAAAGGTGTTTGCTGCCGGGTTTTGTGTGTATTAAATAAGGCACGTGAAACCGGGTGCAGTGAGTGCCGTGCAATGGCCGCAGCCAAGGCGAGCGTGCCAGCTTCAGTTAGACCGGTTTTATGCTGAATGGCTTTAACTTCGATGTGGTCTTCAGTGAGCGTGCCGGTTTTATCAAAAATGACGGTATCAACGTCGGCGATGTTTTCAATGGCTTGCAGGCGTTTAATCAGGATGCCGCGTTTCACAAATGCACTGGCGCTGGCAAGCATGGCGGCAGGCGTGGCCAAAGAGAGTGCGCATGGGCAGGTGACGATGAGCACGGCAGCGGCTGTCATCAATGCGCGGCCACGGTCAATATCCCACAGCAGGGCAGCTGCTACCGCAGCGCTTAAAATGACAAAAATCAGAAATGGCCGCGCAACGCGGTCAGCCAGCTTGGATAATCTCGGTTTTTCAATCGCGGCCTGATTGATCAGGTTAACGATCTGGCCGTACTTGGTGGATGCGCCTATGGCTTCCAGCACGATATTGACGGGCTGCCGCAGGTTGTAGCTGCCGGCAATGACAGTATCATGCAGATTTTTATGAATCGGCGTCGATTCCCCGGTTAATAACGATTCATCAACGCTGGTGCTGCCCGAGATGAGCTTACCGTCTGCTGGAAAAGCTTCGCCGAGGTTTACACGCACGATGTCGCCAATTTTAAGTTTGGTATTAAGTACGCGCGTGAATGAGCCATCCGCGTTCTGGCGTTCTGTATTCTCAGGAATGCGGCTTACCAGAACTTCCAGCGCGCCTAATGTTTTGCGATGCAGCTTTACTTCAATCAGCCGTGCAGACAGCAGGAAGAACACAAACATGGTGAGTGAATCAAAATAAACGGTGTGCCCCCACCAGCTGTTTGGCTCAAAGGTGGCGGCTGAACTTACAACAAAGGTAATGACGATGCCGATTGCGACAGGCAAATCCATGCTGATTTGTTTCTGTTTTAAGTCACGGAACGCATTGCTGAAAAATGAGCTGCTGGAAAATAGCAATACCGGCAGGCTGAGCAGCCATGCCGCCCAGTTAAGCAGGTGCAGGATGTCACTGGAAATATCGCCGGGTTTGGTGAAGTAGGTAGGGCTGGCGTACATCATGACCTGCATCATGCAGAAGCCGGCCACCATCCAGCGCCAGAAAGCAGCGCGCTGTCTTTTGATGACAACCAGGTCACTTTCATGCTGGGTTGCAGGGCTGGCGCTGTAACCTAAGGCCTGAACCGTACCGAGAATCTTGGATGGGCGCGTAAGCAACGGAGACCATACGACAACAGCACGCCTTTTGGACATGCTGACGCGCGCGCTTACAACGCCGGGTGAGGATTGCAGCCCTTGCTCGATAATGCCGGAACAGGCGGCGCAGCGCAAACCGTCTAACAATAAGCTGGATTGCACCAGCGGCTGCGATGCATCGTTACCGAACGGCTCGCTGAATTCCTGCCATTGTTCTTCGGTATCTAGAATGCCCCACGCCGGATTTGGCAATACTTCTTCAGAAGTTAAATTATCGGTTAGCAAAAACCCACTCCATAAAAAGTGATTGTGAAGGTTAAATTGGGTAAGAATTTACAAGACTTCATATAAGGTTGATTATATATTGAAAAGCAGGTAGTCAGCCCCATAATAGACGTAGATAAACTTTCACTCACTTGGAGTGACCATGATTGGAGGAAACCGTGCGTTTTGATAAATTGACCACTAAATTTCAACAAGCGATTAACGATGCGCAAAGCATTGCGCTGGGTGCCGATAATACAGCGATTGAACCGCTACACTTGTTGCAGGCATTGCTGTCGCAGGAGGATGGCAGTACAGCTTCATTGCTGGCACGCGCAGGTGTGCAGCTTAACCAGCTCAAATCCGGCCTGAATGCCGCGATTGCAAATTTACCAAAATCTCCAGATGCAAGTGGCGAGATTGCGATTTCACGTGATTTGAATAACCTGCTCAACGTGACCGATAAACTCGCGCAAAAGCGGGGTGACGCTTATATTGCCAGCGAGATGTTCCTGTTAGCTTTGGCCGATGATAAAGGCGAGGCTGGCAAATTACTGAAACAGAATGGTTTGACAAAAACGGCACTGGAGGCCGCGATTCAGGCAGTGCGCGGCAATGAAAGCGTAGACAGCCAGGAGGCTGAAGGCCAGCGTGAGGCATTAAAGAAATATACCCTGGATTTAACTGAAAGGGCGCGCCTTGGCAAGCTGGACCCTGTGATTGGCCGCGATGACGAGATTCGCCGTGCCATACAAGTGCTGCAACGCCGCACTAAAAACAACCCCGTGCTGATTGGTGAACCGGGTGTGGGTAAAACCGCGATTGTTGAAGGTTTGGCGCAGCGCATTGTGAATGGTGAAGTCCCGGACTCGCTCAAGGGTAAAAAAGTATTGTCACTGGATATGGCGGCTTTGCTGGCCGGTGCCAAGTATCGCGGCGAATTTGAAGAGCGCTTGAAATCAGTGCTGAAAGAACTGGCGCAGGATGAAGGCCAAACTATCGTCTTTATTGATGAAATTCACACCATGGTGGGTGCGGGTAAGGCTGAGGGCGCGATGGATGCCGGCAATATGCTCAAGCCTGCATTGGCGCGCGGTGAGTTGCATTGCGTAGGTGCAACTACTTTAGATGAATACCGTAAATACATTGAAAAAGATGCTGCTTTAGAGCGCCGTTTCCAGAAAGTCATGGTGGATGAACCAACGGTGGAAGCAACGATTGCGATTCTGCGCGGCCTGCAGGAAAAATATGAGCTGCATCACGGTGTAGAGATTACCGACCCTGCAATCGTGGCGGCGGCGGAGCTTTCACATCGCTATATTACCGACCGTTTCTTGCCTGATAAGGCGATTGACCTGATTGACGAGGCGGCAAGCCGCATCAAGATGGAGATAGACTCCAAGCCGGAAGTTATGGACAAGCTGGAACGTAGATTGATTCAGCTCAAAATTGAGCGTGAAGCGGTACGCCGCGAAAAAGACGAAGGCAGTAAAAAACGCTTTGTATTGATTGAAGAAGAGATCGCCAAGCTTGAAAAAGAATACGCAGACCTGGAAGAAATCTGGAAAGCGGAAAAAGCACAGGTGCAAGGCTCTGCGCACATCAAAGAGGCGATTGATAAAATCAAATTTGAGATGGAGGAGGCGACGCGTAAGGGCGATTGGCAGAAAGTGTCAGAGTTGCAATACGGCAAGTTGCCTCAGCTAGAGGCGCAACTGAAGCAGGCATCAAGTGCGGAAGTCAGTGTCGACTCAACTAAACACAGAATGTTGCGTACCGAAGTGGGCGCAGATGAAATTGCCGAGGTAGTCAGCCGTGCGACAGGTATTCCTGTCAGCAAAATGATGACGGGTGAACGTGAAAAACTGCTGACCATGGAAGATAAATTGCATGAACGTGTGGTAGGCCAAGATGAGGCGGTAAGACTGGTATCCGATGCAATTCGCCGTTCCCGTTCAGGCTTGGGTGACCCGAATCGACCTTATGGCAGCTTCCTGTTCCTGGGCCCGACCGGTGTAGGTAAAACCGAGCTATGCAAGGCGCTGGCAGGGTTCCTGTTTGATTCTGAGGATCATTTGATTCGCATCGATATGAGCGAGTTTATGGAGAAGCATTCCGTTGCACGCATGATAGGTGCGCCTCCCGGCTATGTGGGTTATGAAGAAGGCGGTACGCTCACCGAGGCTGTGCGCCGTAAACCTTACAGCGTGATTCTGCTGGATGAAGTTGAAAAAGCACACCCTGATGTTTTCAATGTGTTGCTGCAAGTGCTGGATGATGGCCGCCTGACAGACGGACAGGGCCGCACTGTGGACTTTAAAAATACGGTCATTATCATGACCAGTAATTTAGGCTCACAAATGATACAAAGCATGGCAGATCAGGATTACCAAGTGGTGAAATTGGCGGTGATGGGTGAGGTGAAAACGCATTTCAGGCCGGAGTTCGTGAACCGCATTGACGAAGTTGTGGTGTTTCACTCACTGGGTGAGGCTAACATTAAATCGATTGCGGCTATCCAGCTGCAGTATCTGGCTAAACGCCTGGCTGCGATGGATATGCAATTGGAATTAACCGATGCCGCGATTGCTGAAATTGCCAATGCAGGGTTTGACCCGGTGTATGGTGCGCGCCCACTAAAACGTGCGATCCAGAGCGAAATTGAAAATCCGTTGGCACGTGAAATTCTGGCGGGGAATTTTGTCGCCAAGGATGTAGTCAAAGTAGACGCCAAGGCTGGCAAGATTGTGTTTTCAAAATCTGGCGGTTAAAGCGCAGTAAAGAGGAGTTTGTTTGTTAAAAAGCCTGCTCAGTACTGGATTCAAGCGAGCGTTATTCGCTGCGCTGTTGATCGCAGCGGGTTCTGCTCGTGCAGAATTCAGTCATCAGGAGTTGGAGGCTTTTGATAATGAGCCGCCCGTTGTTAAGGATCTGCTTAAACGCGCCGTATTGCTGGAGCGTGATGAGCAAGATGATGAGGGAGACTGGCAGGCGGCTAAGCTCTACTGCGAGGCATCCCGTTATGGCAGCGCCGAGGCTCAATTCAGGCTTGGTATGTTATATGCTGTTGGCAGGGGCGTGCCGGCAAATCGTGATTTAGCAGCGTCTCTCTTTGCTAC